>NZ_CAJXJX010000027.1 GCF_913055775.1 uncultured Demequina sp.
GTCGGGCGACTCGCCCGAGACCACCAGGCCGGCGTCCTCGAGTTGGGCGCGGTACTGGTTGTTGACCTCGTAGCGGTGGCGGTGACGCTCTCCCACCTGCGGGGCTCCGTAGGTCTCCGCGGCGACCGACCCGGGCTTGAGTACCGCCTGGTACTCGCCCAGTCGCATGGTGCCGCCCAGGTCCCCCTGGCCGTCCACGATGGCGAGCTGCTCCTCCATGGTCGCGACCACGGGGTGGTGGGTGTCGGGATCGAACTCCGAGCTCGATGCTCCCTCGAGCCCCAGCACGTTGCGCGCGTACTCCATGACCATGGTCTGCAGACCCAGGCAGATGCCGAGCGTGGGGACCTTGTTCTCGCGCGCCCACTGCAGGGCGCCGATCTTGCCGTCCACGCCGCGCACGCCGAATCCGCCGGGCACCAGCACCGCGTCCACGCCTCCCAGCGCCTTCTCTGCGCCCTCGGGGGTCTGGCACGAGTCAGATGCCACCCAGCGGAGGTTGACCTTCGCGCTGTGGTGGAAGCCTCCGGCGCGCAGCGCCTCGCTCACCGAGAGGTACGCGTCGGGCAGGTCGATGTACTTGCCCACGAGAGCGACCTCGACCTCGTGCGCGGGGCGGTGGACACGGTTGAGGACGTCGTTCCACGCTCCCCACTCGACGTCATGGAACGGCATGTTGAGGCGGCGCACCACGTACGCGTCGAGGCCCTCGGAGTGCAGCACGCGCGGGATGTCGTAGATGCTCGGTGCGTCGATGGCGTTGACCACGGCGTCCGGCTCGACGTCGCACATGAGCGCGACCTTGTTCTTGACCGAGGGCTGCACGGGGCGGTCGGAGCGCAGCACGAGCGCGTCGGGCTGGATGCCGATGCTGCGCAGCGCTGCGACGGAGTGCTGGGTGGGCTTGGTCTTCTGCTCGCCCGACGGCCCGATGAAGGGCACCAGGGACACGTGCAGGAAGAACACGTGATCACGTCCCACGTCGTGGCGGACCTGGCGCGCGGCCTCGAGGAAGGGCTGCGACTCGATGTCGCCCACGGTGCCGCCTACCTCCGTGATGATGACGTCGCAGTCGGGGCCGGCCTGGTCGCGCATGCGGCGCTTGATCTCATCGGTGATGTGCGGGATGACCTGGACGGTGTCTCCCAGGTACTCGCCGCGCCGCTCCTTGGCGATCACCTGCGAGTAGACCTGGCCGGTGGTGACGTTCGAGCTGGCGGAGAGCTTCACGTCGAGGAAGCGCTCGTAGTGGCCGATGTCGAGATCGGTCTCCGCGCCGTCGTCCGTGACGAAGACTTCGCCATGCTGGAAGGGGTTCATGGTGCCCGGATCCACGTTGAGATAGGGATCGAGCTTCTGCATCGTCACGCGCAGTCCGCGCGAGCGCAACAGGCGTCCCAGCGAGGATGCTGTGAGGCCCTTGCCGAGGGAGGAGACGACGCCTCCCGTGACGAAGATGTGACGGGTGACATGGTCCGTGCCGGACGAGAATCGCGTTCGCTCCACGGGCTTCAACTGTAACAGCGATTCGCGGTGACCACCCACCCCGCCACGCGGATTCGGCGCCGGCGATCGAGTGATCGAGGTCCGATCACCCTGCGCGCGGCGGGACCAGGACCCGGTCCTCGCCCGGGCCGTAGTGGCCCACGGATCCACCGATCGCCTGCGCCAGCGCGAGGGGCACGGAGATCTGTCCGTAGTACTCGGTGCCCTCGACCACGGTCGCCACGGCAGCCGATGCGTCGGGCGAGCTGAGCACCGCGCTCGGCAGGTCACCGGTCGCGTCGAGGCCCGATGCCACCACCACGCCGGACGTGTAGCCGGCCAGGGTCGCGGCCAGGGCGGAGAGCGTGCCGGACTGCTCGGCGCGCTCCGCCTCGTCCTCCGGACCCGGCCCGGCGACCAGCACGAAGGCCTCGACGGGCTCCGTCGCGACTCCCGTGACCAGCCCGGCCTCGGTGAGCAGGTCCATCAGCAGGGCCGAGCGCTCGGCCGCGCTCGCGGGATCGGGGAAGTCCGTCGTGGACAGGTCGGCCTCGCTGAATCCCGGCGGGTACACGCCCGGCATCAGCCCCTGCGCGAGGGCGTGCGCGAGCACGGTCGGCGTCGACGTCTCCGCGTCGACGCCCACGACGTTGGGCGCGATGGTCGATGCGAGGGAGGACCGGAACGCGCTCTGCGACGGATCCGTCCACGCCTCCTCGATCACGAGGTCGGCACTCAGCACGGCGCCGGCCTGGACCAGCCGGTCGCGCACTCCTGCGGTCGCCCCGTCACCGGGCCCGGCGACCTCGACGGTCGCGGTCTGTGTGCGATTCACGCTGTTCGCCAGCAGCAGCGGCGCGGACTCGTCCGCGTATTGGCGCGCGGTGAGCGTCTGCTCCTCGGCCGCAGCCGCATCGGCCACCGCCTGGTCGCGCTCGCCCTCGAGCGCATCGATCTGCTCGGTCAGGCCGCCCACGAACGCATCGCGCATGGGCCCCGAGCCCAGCACCACGCCCACCGCGAGCGCCAGGAACACGGCCACCAGCGAGACCACGTGATAGCGAAAGTCCTTCATCACAGTCCTCCGAACCAGCCGGTCACGGTGGACCAGCCCTGCTCGATCAGCTCCCGGCCGCCCGGCGTCACCCAGATCGCGACGCCCAGCGCGAGCACCGCGCTGGTGACGAGCGCGACGAGCACCCACGGCGAGTACCGGTGGCGGTACACCTGCGCGAGAGCCGTCGCGTCCACGACGGAGCGGCCCGCCTGGAGCCTCGCGAGGAACATCCCCGAGGCGTCGGTGTGCGCGGCCTCGAGATAGTCCTGCAGCGTGCCCTCGACGCCCACGGTCACGATCACGCGGGCGCCGCTGGCGTGCGCGAGCAGGATCGCGAGCGCCGCGGAGGGCAGCGAGGAGGTCGCGGTCGAGTGGCTCACGCCGAGCGCGTCGACGCGCGCCTCGCCCGGATCCGCGCCGTGCGGCTCGTGCAGCAGCACGTGATCCGCCGCGCGCAGAGCGTTCTCGCCCACGGACTCCACGTCGCCCACGATCAGGTGCGGGGCGGAAGCGAGCTCGAGGGCGGCGTCGGCGGCATCGCCCACGGCGATGAGGACGGGGCGGCGATCGCGCAGATAGCGCCGGATCTGACGCAGCTGCTCGCGGTGCTGATAGCCGGAGGCGATGACCACGACGTCGCGGTCGGTCACGTCGATGCCCAGGTCGGGCAGGCCCGCGCCGTCGAGGATCAGATCGGCCTCGCGCTCGACGTGGTCCATCGCGTTCGCGGTGAAGGTGGCGAGCTGCACGTGCATGCCTTCGGCGGCTTCTGCGGTGAGCCGCGCGAGGGCTTCCTCGTCCACGAGCGTGCCGGTGGCGACGGCCTCGCCATCGATCGAGATCTCCGGGCCGGCGACGGTCGCGGTCGCGCCATCCGAGCCGCCCAGGATCGCGGACCCCGCGTCGTCGACCAGCACGATTCCCGCGTCGAGCAGCACCCGCGGCCCGCCCGTCGGGAAGCGGCCCGACATCGACGACCGGACGTTGACGACCGCACCGGGACGGCGGGCCGCGAGGGCCTCGGCGGCCTTCTGGTCGAGGTCGAGGACGTCGATGACGGCGACGTCGCCGGGCCGCAGTCGACGGGCGAGCGCGCGCACGGTGGGCTCGATCCGCAGGGGGCCGGTGACGGTGCCGCCGCTCGCGCTGTCAGCGCGGTCGGAGCGGGTCATGCGGTCATGGTGCCACGCCGGAGGCCTCCAGCAGCTCAAGGGCGTGGGCGCGTGCCGTCTGGGAGTCCTCCTGGCCCGACAGGAGGCGCGCGATCTCCTCGATCCGCGCGTCGCCCGACACCTCGGTCACCTGGGCGCGCGTGACCGTGCCGTCGGTCGCCTTTGCCACCACCACGTGGGTGTCGGCGAAGGCCGCGACCTGCGCGAGGTGCGTGACGACGATCACCTGATGGCTCCGCGCGAGCTCCGCGAGGCGTTCGCCCACGGCGACGGCGGCGCGGCCGCCCACGCCGGCGTCCACCTCGTCGAACACGAAGGTCCGCGAGCCCTCGTGGACGCGCTCCGCGATCGCGACCTCGAGGGCGAGCATGATGCGCGACAGCTCTCCCCCGCTCGCCGCCTCGGCGACCGGACGCTGCGGCGCTCCCGGGTGGGAGGCGAGCGTCATCGCGATCACGTCGGCTCCGTGGGGCGCGGGCTCGGTGGGCTCGACCGCCACGGCGAACGCCGCGTCGGGCATCGCGAGCCGGTGCAGTTCCGCGGCCACGGCCTCCGCGAGGGCCGATGCGGCGGCGCGGCGACCGTCGCTGAGGCGGCTGGCGGCGTGGTCGAGTGCCGCACGGGCGCTGTCGACCGCCTGGCGGCGCTGCTCGAGGGTCGTGTCCCAGGCGTCGTCCTCCGCGACCCGTGGCCGGGCGTCCTCCGCGTACGCGAGGACGCCGGCGAGGTCGGCGACGCCGATGCGGCGCATGAGGCCGGCGAAGTCGCTGCGGCGCTCGTGAATCTCGTCGAGCCGGGCCGGGTCCGCGTCGAGTCCCTCGACGTACGACGCGAGCTCGGTGACCAGGTCCCCGGCGCCGTAGACGAGGCCCGACAGTCGTTCCTCGAGGTCCGCCAGCGACGGATCGTGGCGCGCGGCGTCGGCGAGAGCGCGGCGGGCAGCATCCAGCGCGGCGACCGCGGAGTGATCGTCGCCGCCATCGCCTCCGCCGAGCGCCGCGTGGGCCGCCGCGACGCCCGTCCTGACGTCCTCGGCGTTCTCCAGCACGCGCGCCTCGGCCGCGAGCGCCTCGTCCTCGTCGGGCTGCGGCGCGAGCGCGTCGATCGCGGCGAGATCGTCGCGCAGCCGTGCCACCTCGGCGCGTGCCGCATCGGCTCCCTGCTCCATGCGCTCGAGCGCGGCCGTCGCCTGCGTCCACGCCTCCCACGCGCCGCGATACTCGGCAACGACGGGCTGATGGTCGGGACCGGCGTAGGCGTCGAGGGTCGCGCGCTGCCGCGCGGCGGTGCGCAGGCGTGCCTGATCGTGCTGGCCGTAGACAGTCACGAGCGCCTCGGCCACCTCCGCGAGCAGCGCCTGGGGCACCGTGCGACCGCCGATGACGGTCCGTGACCGCCGGCTGGCTCCCACGGTGCGCGAGACCACGACCGTGCCGTCGTCCTCGACGTCGATCCCGGCATCCTCGAGCCGCTCCGCCACCTCACCCGTGCGGGGGGCGTCGAGCACCGCTTCCGCGAGTGCCGCATCGGCCCCCCGGCGCACCGTCTCCGGCACCGCCTTCGCGCCCAGGATGAGGCCCAGCCCGGTGAGGACCATGGTCTTGCCGGCGCCGGTCTCGCCCGTGACGCAGGTCAGCGCGGGGCCCAGCTCGATGCGCGCGGATTCGATGACTCCGAGGTCGGAGATGGTGAGCTCGTGGAGCACGCTCACCCGTCCTCGTCGGGAGCGGCGCCGTTGCCCGGCGTCCGGACCGAGGGCTCGGGGTCGCCGTGGATCTCGCGACCGATGGGCGTGGTGCGGGCGCGCTCGCCGTGCCAGCCGTCGGTGGGCAGCGAGAACTTCTTGACCAGCCGCGCGGTGAACGGCGCGTCCGAGGTCCGTGCGAGCCGCACGGTGTGCTCGCCGCGACCGATCTCGACCAGGCAGCCCCGGCCGGTGTCGATCGAGCGGGCGCCGTCGAGGACCACCTGGCCAGCGGACGACGAGCTGGCCTCCACCTCGATCTGGAAGGACGACCCCGGTCCCACGACCAGGGGCCGGGCGAACAGGGCGTGAGCGGCGAGGGGGACGCACAGCAGGGCGTCGACGTCGGGCCACATCACGGGGCCGCCGGCGGAGAAGGCGTGCGCGGTGGACCCGGTGGCGGTCGCGATCACGAGGCCGTCGCAGCCGAAGCTCGACAGCGGCAGCCCGTCGACAGCGAGCGCGACCTCGAGGGTGCGCAGCCGGTTGGCGCGCTCCAGGGTCGCCTCGTTGAGGGCCCACCCGGTCTCGACCGAACCGTCGTCGCGGGTGACGGTCACCTGCAGCGTGCCGCGCTCCTCGACCTGGTAGTCGCCGTCGGCGAGACGCTGCGCCGCCGCGGCGACGTCCTCGCGCTCGATCTCGGCAAGGAAGCCGACGCGCCCGAGGTTGACGCCCAGCAACGGGATGCCGGTGCCGTGGGTGAGCTGCGCGGCGTGGAGCATGGTGCCGTCTCCGCCGAGCACGATCGCGGCCTCGATGGGCTCGGAGACTCCCGGCGTGTACGCCGTGCAGGTCTCGATCCCGGACGCGGCGAGGACGCGAGCGGCCTCGTCCCCGGCCTCGAGGGTGCCGGGGCGATGAGGGTTCGCGACGATGAGGACCCTGCGGGTCATTGATCTCCCTCCGCTTCCTGCACCTCGTGTGCGATGCGGGCCGCGAGCGCCTCGCCGTGGAGCACGGGGCGCGCGGCCTTCTCACCACTAGCCTGCCATGCCCCGGAGGCCCACACGAAGAACTCCACATTGCCGTGCGGACCAGGCAGGGCGCTGCGCGCGACATGGTGGATCGTCAAGCCCTCGCGCTCCATGCAGGCGGCGACGTTCGCCACGGCCTCGGCGCGGGCCTTGCGGTCCGTGACAACTCCGCGCGCGCTGAGGCGGCCGCGCCCCACCTCGAACTGCGGCTTGACCATGAGGACGTAGTCCGCGGTCGCGGCGACCGTGCGGACGAGGGCCGGCACCGCCAGCGTGAGGGAGATGAAGGACAGGTCGGCGACCACCAGCTCCGCTCCCGTGCCGGGCGACCCGGGCGCGAGGTCCCGGACGTTGACGCCCTCGAACACCGCGACGCGATCGTCGTTCCTCAGCTCGGGCGCGAGCTGATCGTGGCCCACGTCGACCGCGTCGATGTGCGCCGCGCCGCGCTCGAGCAGCACCTGGGTGAAGCCGCCCGTCGAGGCACCGGCGTCGAGAGCGCGCACTCCCGCGACGTCGAGACCGAGGGGCTCGCAGGCGTCGAGAGCGCTGATGAGCTTGTGGGCGGCACGGGAGACGTAGCGCGCGGCGTCATCGCTGACGGCCAGCACGGTGGCATCGTCGACCGCCTGCGCGGGTCGCGTCGCGGCGGCGCCGTCGACGGTGACGGCGCCTCGGGCGATCAGTTCCTGCGCGTGCGAGCGCGATCGAGCGAGGCCGCGCGCGTGAAGCGCGCGGTCGAGGCGCACTGGCGCCCTACTGCTCTTCCCGCATGCGCGTGGACAGCGAGTCCTGGATCTTGTCGAAGAACTCGGCCTGCTTGTCGAGGTCCTCCGGCAGCTCCGAGACGGACTTGAGCGCCTCACGCACCTCCGGCGGGTAGTTGACCTCGCCGAGCGGCTCGCGCTGATCCTTGATCTCATTCATGTGCCGAGAGTACCTCCACGTCGCCGAGGCCCTCAACCTTCACCGTTGTGCCGGCATCGGCGCTGTGCCAGGCCGCCGCGCACGCGACTCGGGCGGTGTCGAGGCCGTCCGCGCCGCCGTCGCGCGCCAGGATCTCCAGGGTGCCGTCGACCACCCGCGCTCGTGCCGCGCCCACGGACCACACGTCCCCGTCGAGCGACGGTTCGGGGTGCGCCAGCGCGAGCGCGCGCAGGTCGTGTCCCAGGAAGGACGGCCGATGCTCCGGGGGCGCGAGGATCGCGTCGCGGATGCCATCGACGCCGGTGAGCACCTGCAGACCGGGGTAGCCGGCGGCGCGTGCACCCTTGAGGTCGGTGTCGAGGCGGTCGCCCACGACCAGCGGGCGCGACGCGGAGGCCTTGTCCGCCGCCAGGCGGAACATCGCCGGCTCGGGCTTTCCAGCGCCCGGCGGAACCACTCCGGTGGCCGTCACGACCACGTTCACCAGCGAGCCGTTCCCGGGCGCGGTGCCGCGTTCGTTGGGGATGGTGAGGTCCTTGTTGGACGCGAAGAAGCGCGCTCCGGCCGCGACGGCGTAGGACGCCTCCGCGAGGTCGCGCCACGACACGTCGGGCGAGAATCCCTGCACGACGGCGTGGGGGTGGTCGTCCGCGCTGTCGACGAGCACGAAGCCCGCCTCAGACACGGCGGTCCGCAGGCCCGCGCCGCCCACGACCAGCACGGTGGAGCCGGCGGGCACGGTCTCGAGCATCAGCGCCGCGGCGGCCTGGGCCGCGGTCATGACCTCAGACTCGCTCGCGGGGATATCCAGGCTCGACAGGTGATCGGCGACGGTGCCGGGCTCGCGCGAGGCGTTGTTGGTGACGAACACGACGCGCATCCCGGCGGCGCGTGCCGCCTCGAGAGCGGGCGGCGCCGTGGGGATCGCGTGGGGTCCGCGGTAGGCGACGCCGTCGAGGTCGACCAGTGCGGCGTCGAAAGCGGTCTGCAGCGGTTGCGCGCTCCCCAACAGGGACGATGCGGTCACCGCTGCTCCTCGCCGTCGCCGGCTGCAGGGGCCTCGGCGGGCGCGTCCTCCTCGGCGGGTGCCTCGTCCGACGGAGCCTCGTCGAGGTCCTCGTCTTCGTCCTCGTCGGAGTACTCGTCGTCTTCCTCGTCCAGGTCCTCGTCTTCGTCCTCGACGGGCTCCGGAAGCTCGGCGACGTCGTAGACGGTGATGTCGAACTCGACGTCGGGCTCCACGTTCGCATCGGGGACCTTCGCTTCGAGCGCCTCAGCGCCCTCGTGGTCGCCGAGTGCGCGCAGCACCGGCACCGTCGCGGCGTCGATGCGCGTGCGCAGCTCCGCGTCCGCGGTCTCGATGCGCCGCAGAGCGACCAGAGCCGCCGCGGCATCGCCCATGTCGAGGCGGGCGCCGGCCACGACCATCTCGAGCTCGATGCGAGCGCGCTCGGGGAGCTGGGCCGCCTCGGGGCTCCGCGCAAGGTCGATGGCGCGCTCGGGGCGTCCCAGGCCACGCTCGCAGTCGGCCATAAGCGGCAGGTGCTCGTGCGAGCCGTTGAGCCGCCGGACCGTGCGGAACTCGCGCAGAGCCTCGCTGAACCGGCCGGTGGCGTAGGCGGCGAGGGCGTTCGCCTCGCGGACCACGTCCACGCGACCGCCGCGTGCCACCGCGACCTGCGCGTGCTGGTACGCGAGCTCAGGGTCCAGGTCGAGCAGCGAGCCCACCATGATCAGGTGACGGCCCACGTCCTCGGCGTTGTCCTTGCTCAGCGTGCGCAGACGGGCGCGCACGGTCCGGTCGAGCTGGCCGTACTCCACCTCGTCGGGGATCTCGGGGCCGGCAGGGGTCTCCTTGACCAGTCCGCGATCGCCGCGTCGCGAGCCATCGGGACGCTCGTTGCGCCGATCGTCGCGGCGCACGCGGTCCGAGGGACCGCGCCCCTGTCCGCGAGGGCCCTGTCCGTCACCGTCGCGACGAGGTCCGCCCGATCGGCGTGCGCCGTCGCGCGAATCCGGCCTGCCGTAGCCTCGACCACCCGAGCGTCCGTCGGAACGGCCATCGGAACGGCCGCTGCCGCTGGGCCGATCCTGGCCGCCGCGGTAGCGATCGCCCTGGCCGCCGCGGTTGCGGTCGCCCTGGCCCCATCGCTCGCGATCACCACGGGGCGCACCCTGGCCACCGCGGCCACCCGAGCGGCCTTCACCGCTACGGGAGTCACGTCGGTCGCCCGAGTACCCACCCCGGCGGTCATCGCCGCTGCGGGAGTCACGTCGATCACCGGAGTATCCGCCGCGACGCTCGTCGCCGCTCGAGGATCGACCACCGGAGCGATCACCCCGCTGGCCCGAGCCGCCGGCGCGCGAAGCAAATCCGCCACCGGCCGAGCCGCGGCTCCAGCCGGATCCCTCGCGCTTCGATGAGCCGCCGCTCGATCGACCGTAGCCGGAGGAGCGCTGCGCGCCTCCGCTGCTGCGGCGATCGGACTGACCGCCGCGCGCGGACGAGCTGCGGTCGCCCCGGGGCTCTCGAGAGTCTCGATCGCGATCGCGGTCGTCGCCTCGTGTGCCAGCCATGGTGCTCCGTTCGGTCATGCAGTGCGCTCGGACGCGCACGGGTCTAGGACACAGTGTCCAGGAAAGCACGAAGGGCCGCCCAGCATTGGGCGGCCCTTCGTTGAAAGAATGTCCCGCTGCGACCTACTCTCCCACACCCTCACGAGTGCAGTACCATCGGCGCTGAGAGGCTTAGCTTCCGGGTTCGGAATGGGACCGGGCGTTTCCCTCTCGCTATGGCAGCGGAAACTCTATGGAGATATCAGTACCCGACCGTATCTCGGGAACCGCACAGTGGACGCGTAGCATGCATTGATAAAAGTCAAGTTATCGGCCTATTAGTACCGGTCAGCTTCAAGAGTCTTTAGTCCTCTCTTCCACATCCGGCCTATCAACCCCATGGTCTATAGGGGGCCTCTCGGGAATAATCCCGTGGAAATCTCATCTTGAGACCGGCTTCCCGCTTAGATGCTTTCAGCGGTTATCCGTTCCGAACGTAGCCAACCAGCCGTGCTCCTGGCGGAACAACTGGCACACCAGAGGTTCGTCCATCCCGGTCCTCTCGTACTAGGGACAGATTCTCTCAAATTTCCTGCGCGCGCAGCGGATAGGGACCGAACTGTCTCACGACGTTCTAAACCCAGCTCGCGTACCGCTTTAATGGGCGAACAGCCCAACCCTTGGGACCAACTCCAGCCCCAGGATGCGACGAGCCGACATCGAGGTGCCAAACCATGCCGTCGATATGGACTCTTGGGCAGGATCAGCCTGTTATCCCCGGGGTACCTTTTATCCGTTGAGCGCTGGCGCTTCCACATGCCACCAGCGGGTCACTAGTCCCGACTTTCGTCCCTGCTCGACCTGTCAGTCTCACAGTCAAGCTCCCTTGTACACTTGCACTCGCCACCTGATTGCCAACCAGGCTGAGGGAACCTTTGGGCGCCTCCGTTACTCTTTGGGAGGCAACCGCCCCAGTTAAACTACCCACCAGGCACTGTCCCTGATCCGGATTACGGACCGAGGTTAGATATCCAGAGTGATCAGAGTGGTATTTCAACAATGACTCCACCAATACTGGCGTATCGGCTTCAAAGTCTCCCACCTATCCTACACAAACCACACCGAATACCAATACCAAGCTATAGTAAAGGTCCCGGGGTCTTTCCGTCCTGCTGCGCGTAACGAGCATCTTTACTCGTAGTGCAATTTCGCCGAGTTCGCGGTTGAGACAGCGGAGAAGTCGTTACGCCATTCGTGCAGGTCGGAACTTACCCGACAAGGAATTTCGCTACCTTAGGATGGTTATAGTTACCACCGCCGTTTACTGGGGCTTAAATTCAGAGCTTCGCCTTTCGACTAACCCTTCCTCTTAACCTTCCAGCACCGGGCAGGCGTCAGTCCGTATACATCGTCTTGCGACTTCGCACGGACCTGTGTTTTTAGTAAACAGTCGCTTCTCCCTGGTCTCTGCGGCCCTCAAACGCTCACAGCTGCAAGAGCTGATCACGCCTCAGGCCCCCCTTCTCCCGAAGTTACGGGGGCATTTTGCCGAGTTCCTTAACCACGATTCACTCGATCGCCTTAGTATTCTCTACCTGACCACCTGAGTCGGTTTGGGGTACGGGCGGCTAGAACCTCGCGCCGAGGTTTTTCTTGGCAGCATAGGATCACCAGTTTCCTGCTTGTGCAGTCACCATCAGTTCTCAGGCATATGAGCTGCGGATTTGCCTACAGCTCGCCCTACGGCCTTGGACGTGGACAACCATCGCCACGCCTGGCTACCTTCCTGCGTCACCCCTGTTAATACGCTTGCCTACTAAGGACTTGGGTCGCGCGCTACTCCACCGCTCCCCGAAGGGTTGAGTGGCATCGGGCGCTTAGCATTATCCGTTCAGCATGGGCGGTTCTTCGCCGGTACGGGAATATCAACCCGTTGTCCATCGACTACGCCTGTCGGCCTCGCCTTAGGTCCCGACTTACCCAGGGCGGATTAACCTGGCCCTGGAACCCTTGGTCATTCGGCGGACGGGTTTCTCACCCGTCTTTCGCTACTCATGCCTGCATTCTCACTCGTGTGGCGTCCACCGCTGGGTTACCCCGCGACTTCACTCGCCACACGACGCTCCCCTACCCATCCACACGCTTGGATCCGAAGACCAGGCAGTGTGTGAATGACACAACTTCGGCGGTGTACTTGAGCCCCGCTAAATTGTCGGCGCGGAATCACTTGACCAGTGAGCTATTACGCACTCTTTCAAGGGTGGCTGCTTCTAAGCCAACCTCCTGGTTGTCTATGCAACTCCACATCCTTTCCCACTTAGCACACGCTTAGGGGCCTTAGTTGGTGTTCTGGGCTGTTTCCCTCTCGACTATGAAGCTTATCCCCCACAGTCTCACTGCTGCGCTCTCACTTACCGGCATTCGGAGTTTGGCTGACGTCAGTAACCTGGTGAGGCCCATCGGCCATCCAGTAGCTCTACCTCCGGCAAGAAACACGCAACGCTGCACCTAAATGCATTTCGGGGAGAACCAGCTATCACGAAGTTTGATTGGCCTTTCACCCCTATCCACAGCTCATCCCCTCGGTTTTCAACCCAAGTGGGTTCGGTCCTCCACGCGGTCTTACCCGCGCTTCAACCTGGCCATGGATAGATCACTTCGCTTCGGGTCTAGACCCGGCGACTCAATCGCCCTATTCGGACTCGCTTTCGCTACGGCTGCCCCTCACGGGTTAACCTTGCCACCGAGCACTAACTCGCAGGCTCATTCTTCAAAAGGCACGCCGTCACCCCTGCTAGGGAGGCTCCGACGGATTGTAAGCACACGGTTTCAGGTACTATTTCACTCCCCTCTCGGGGTACTTTTCACCTTTCCCTCACGGTACTGTTCCGCTATCGGTCAGTAGGTAGTATTTAGGCTTACAGAGTGGTCTCTGCTGATTCACACGGGATTTCTCGGGCCCCGTGCTACTTGGGATGACTCTCAGGAGTCCGCGAGATTTCGTCTACGGGGGTTGCACCCTCTGTGCCGGGCCTTTCAATGCCCTTCGACTATCACGCGGATTTCTGACTCCTTGGGAGAACGGCAGCTCTCCCAGAAAGGTCCCACAACCCCGCCAACGCAACGCCTGCCGGCTATCACACGCTGACGGTTTGGCCTGATCCGCTTTCGCTCGCCACTACTCACGGAATATCTCTTCCTGTCGGTACTGAGATGTTTCACTTCCCGACGTTCCCTCCGCTCGCCCTATGTGTTCAGGCGAGGGTCACTGGACATGACTCCAGCGGGGTTTCCCCATTCGGACATCCTCGGATCAAAGCTTGTTTGCCAGCTCCCCGAGGCTTATCGCAGGCTACAACGTCCTTCATCGGCTCCTACTGCCAAGGCATCCACCATGTGCTCTTAAAAACTTGACCACAGATATCAAAGATGCTCGCGTCCACTATGCAGTTCTCAAGGTACGGGCGGGCTCACGTTCTGCCGGCGCCTGCCTCGCTGTGCGAGGTGGTTCATCCGGCTCCAGTGATCCGTCCAGTCAGTCATATCGACCGACCTGAGGTCGCGCTTAACGCCCGATCCCTCAGGACCCAACAGTGTGCCTTGCATGCGCCGTGCGTTTCTCATGGTTCCAACCCCGAGGGGCGTACTGATGAGACGCTCGCAGCGTCATGCCATGTCGATGTTCCATCCGTGAGCTCTCGCCGGCCTGCGTTTGAGGCCGAAACGAGTCATGGACAGCGCGATGGCTGCCAAATGCTCCTTAGAAAGGAGGTGATCCAGCCGCACCTTCCGGTACGGCTACCTTGTTACGACTTAGTCCCAATCGCCAATCCCACCTTAGACGTCTCCCTCCCAAAGGGTTGGGCCGACGGCTTCGGGTGTTACCGACTTTCGTGACTTGACGGGCGGTGTGTACAAGGCCCGGGAACGTATTCACCGCAGCGTTGCTGATCTGCGATTACTAGCGACTCCAACTTCATGAGGTCGAGTTGCAGACCTCAATCCGAACTGAGACCGGCTTTTTGGGATTCGCTCCACCTTACGGTATTGCAGCCCATTGTACCGGCCATTGTAGCATGCGTGAAGCCCAAGACATAAGGGGCATGATGATTTGACGTCATCCCCACCTTCCTCCGAGTTGACCCCGGCAGTCTCCTATGAGTCCCCACCATTACGTGCTGGCAACATAGGACGAGGGTTGCGCTCGTTGCGGGACTTAACCCAACATCTCACGACACGAGCTGACGACAACCATGCACCACCTGTATACCCCCCCGAAGGACTCCCTATCTCTAGGGATAAAGGGTATATGTCAAGCCTTGGTAAGGTTCTTCGCGTTGCATCGAATTAATCCGCATGCTCCGCCGCTTGTGCGGGCCCCCGTCAATTCCTTTGAGTTTTAGCCTTGCGGCCGTACTCCCCAGGCGGGGCACTTAATGCGTTAGCTGCGACGCGGAACTCATGGAAAGAGCCCCACATCTAGTGCCCACCGTTTACGGCATGGACTACCAGGGTATCTAATCCTGTTCGCTCCCCATGCTTTCGCTCCTCAGCGTCAGTAGTGGCCCAGAGACCTGCCTTCGCCATTGGTGTTCCTCCTGATATCTGCGCATTCCACCGCTACACCAGGAATTCCAGTCTCCCCTACCACACTCTAGTCTGCCCGTACCCACTGCAGGCCCGAGGTTGAGCCTCGGGTTTTCACAGCAGACGCGACAGACCGCCTACGAGCTCTTTACGCCCAATAATTCCGGACAACGCTTGCGCCCTACGTATTACCGCGGCTGCTGGCACGTAGTTAGCCGGCGCTTCTTCTGTAGGTACCGTCACTTTCGCTTCTTCCCTACTGAAAGGGGTTTACAACCCGAAGGCCTTCATCCCCCACGCGGCGTCGCTGCATCAGGCTTGCGCCCATTGTGCAATATTCCCCACTGCTGCCTCCCGTAGGAGTCTGGACCGTGTCTCAGTTCCAGTGTGGCCGGTCGCCCTCTCAGGCCGGCTACCCGTCGTCGCCTTGGTGAGCCATTACCTCACCAACAAGCTGATAGGCCGCGAGTCCATCCCAGACCGAAATTCTTTCCAGACGATGACCATGCGGTCTCGTCTCGTATCCGGTATTAGACCTCGTTTCCAAGGCTTATCCCAGAGTCTGGGGCAGGTTACTCACGTGTTACTCACCCGTTCGCCACTGATCCACGAGAGCAAGCTCTCGCTTCACCGTTCGACTTGCATGTGTTAAGCACGCCGCCAGCGTTCGTCCTGAGCCAGGATCAAACTCTCCGTGAATGTTTGATAGCAATCCGACCGAAGTCGGTTCACATACAATACGAAGTGGTTCCGAAGAACCGTTTAATCTCTAGCTTCGAACAAAATGTCACTGACATTTCGTTGTCTACCAAAGGAATCCTGCATCCCGCTGCTCGAGCCGAAGCTCTCACACCGTGATGCCGGAGGTTTTGGCATCGACTATGTGGCACACTGTTGAGTTCTCAAGGTTCGGACGCGCACCGTTCGCGGGCCGTTCGGCCGGCGCTCGGGGCAACCCTTCAAAGTTACCGCCATGTTTCCAGCTTGTCAAATCGCGATTTCAGCGATCTTTTCGGCTGTTCCCATTGTGGCAACTCGGATAAGTTACTTGTTTGATTTCGGCCTGTCAAATCGCTTTTCCAGCGAATTCTTTTGGCTGATCTCAATCAGGCAACTCGGATAAGTTACTCGGCTGATTTCGCTCTGTCAAATCGCAGCTCGTGCGACTTGGACTCAGTGGCGATCCCTTCCGGGCAACCCTACCAACTTACCCCCTTGTTCTCATCCTGTCAACTCGCCTTGCCGGCGTGTTGTGCAGTCTGTGTCCCGTGGGGGGCTCTCCATCGTACATCAGTCCGGGCGCGCTAGCGACTCGAGATCGATCGGTGATGGGGAGCTGTCTTGAGGGGCTTCTCGTGGCCTTGTTCAGTCCTCCGAGAAGCGCTTCCGTCGTTGGCAGCGAGGAAGACATTACGGCCAGGTGAACCACCAAGTCAAATCGGTAGACATCCGGGCGTGTCGCCTCCCCGTGAGCATCATCGCTCCTGGTAAAGCCTCAAGTGGGCGTCCTGGCGAGGGCGCCGCTCAGGCGGCCACCCGCACAAGTCCCACAGATTTCTTTCCTCGGCGGAGCACGATCCAGCCTCCCGCGAGGGGCGCGTGAGCATCGACGGCCTGCTCGATCGAGTCCACCTTGGCGTTGTTGACGTACGCTCCGCCATCCTGCACCGCTCGCCTAGCATCGGACTTGGAGGAGACGATGCCTGCAAGCACCAGCGCATCGACGACTGACGCTCCGGCAGGCACTTCCACTCCGCCCAGCTCCTGCGCGCAACCGTCGAGAGTCGCCTCATCCAGCCCGTGCAGCTCCGCTCGCCCGAAGATCGCCTGCGACGCCTGCACGACGGCGTCGGCCGCATCGGCTCCGTGAACGAGTGCGGTGACCTCCCATGCCAGGGTGCGCTGCGCCTCGCGCTTGAAGGGCTCCGCCGCCACGGCCTGCTCGAGCTCCTCGATGCGCTCGCGCGTGAGGAACGTGAAGATCTTCAGGAAGCGCACCACGTCGGCGTCTTCCGTATTGATCCAGAACTGGTAGAAGGCGTACGGCGACATCATGTCGGGAGCGAGCCACACCGCGCCGCCCTCGGACTTGCCGAACTTGGTGCCATCCGCCTTGGTGATCAGAGGCGTGGTCATCGCGTGCACGGCGGCGCCCTCGGCCTTGCGAATCAGCTCGACACCGCTCAGCAGGTTGCCCCACTGGTCGTTGCCCCCGGTCTGCAGGGTGCAGCCGTAGCGGCGGTGGAGCTCGCGGTAGTCGTTTCCTTGGAGCACCTGGTACGAGAACTCCGTGTAGCTGATGCCCTCGTCGCTCTCGAGGCGACGTGCCACCGTGTCCTTGGCCAGCATGGTCCCGAGTCGGAAGTGCTTGCCGACCTCGCGGAGGAGATCGATCGCCGACAGCTCGCCCGTCCAATCGAGGTTGTTGACCATCTGCGCGGCGTTGTCCCCCTCGAAGTCGAGGAACATCGAGATCTGGGAGCGCAGGCGCTCCACCCACTCGGCGACGGTCTCCTTGGTGTTGAGGACGCGCTCCCCGGACATCCGGGGGTCGCCGATCATGCCGGTCGCGCCCCCCACCAGAGGGAGGATGCGATGCCCGGCGCGCTGCAGATGCCTTAGCAGCACCAGCTGCACGAGGTTGCCGATGTGCAGGCTCGGCGCCGTCGGGTCGAATCCGCAGTACAGCGTGATCGGGCCCTCGTCGAGATGAGCGCGGAGCTCGTCGTCACCGGTGGTCTGGGAGATCAGCCCGCGCCAGGCGAGCTCGTCAAGGATGTGCTGAGTCATGATGCGCCCATTGTGCCAGTGCGTGCGCGCCGGCGGATCGCCGGGGTCAGAGACGAAAGAGTCGCTGGGCACGCGATCCGATCCCGCGAATCGGCGCTGAGGGGTGGACGTCTAGTGAGGGGTCCAACCGACTCGCGGTGGTCGCATGCCCAGCGACACTTACGACGTTATGCGCCTCTGTCTGAGAGTTCTCTCAGAGACATCGCGGCGTTCTGAGGGCGAACGTGAGACCCGGCTCACCCTGGCCACGCACGAGCGGCCCGCGGCGGGCAGCGGCCCCACTGCCAGCGGCGTCAGTCCGGGATGGCTGCGGTCCCGTCGAGCACCACGTCCGCCGCCGCCCGCGTGCCCTCGACCGCGAAGTGCGCCGCCTCCCGCGGCAGCCACCGCAACCACTCGTCGCGCATCGCCTCGCCGTCCCGTTCCAGCCCCCGCCGGAGCCGCACGTCGGCGGGCGCCTCGATCCACACCAGCAGGCTGGCGAAGGCGCGAGCCGCAGCCTGACCCACCCCCACGCCCTCGATGACGAGGAAGGGCCGGACCGGCACCGGGACCTCGTGCGTCCGGGCCGACTGCTCCCAGTCCCACATCCGAAACGAGGCGTCGCGGCCCGCAGCCAGAGGCTCCAGCACGTCGTCGACCAGGACGGCGTCGAGAGTCTCCAGCCCGTCCCAGCCTTCGTACATGTCGTCGGCGTGCAGGAGCTGCGCCGGCGCGCCCCGCGCGCACGCGCGCGCGGGATCGAAGGTGCCGGGCCCCGCCGAGGACTCGCCGCCGAGCGCCGCCACGAGGCGGTTGGCCAGGGTGGTCTTGCCCGAGCCTGCGGGCCCGTCCACCAGCACCAGGCGCATCGGCCGCTCTCCGCCCAGCCCGGGCGCCGATGCGCGGGCGGCGCGAACGATCGCGCTCAGCGGGACAGGGGTCACCGGGCCAGGCTACGGTAGCCGCATGCACCCCTCTGTGCAGAAGGTCGCCGACGTCCTCGACAGCGCAGGACTGCACGGCCGCGTGCGCGAGCTGTCCTCGGGCACCCACACCGCCGCGGAGGCCGCGGCCTATCTGGGCTGCGAGCTCGGGGCGATCGCGAACTCGCTGGTCTTCATGACGGAGCGCGGCCCCATCCTCGTCCTGGCGTCGGGAGCCCATCGGGTGGACACGGCTCGGCTCGCCCAGGCGATCGGCGTGCAGGCGGTGACGCGTGCGATGCCGGACGAGGTGCGGGCCGCCACGGGGCAGCCCATCGGCGGCGTCGCGCCCGTGGGCCACCCTGCTCCGCTGCCCACGTACATCGACGTCGAGCTCGAGGAGCACGGCGAGTTGTGGGCCGCCGCCGGCATCCCGGCGAGCGTGTTCGAGATCTCCTACGCGGATCTCAAGGGGCTCACCGACGCGGTCGAGGTCGAGGTCGCCTGAGCGTCACTCGACGTCGATGACCCGCTCGGTCGTCTGGAAAGCGGCGACGGCATCGCCGTCCGGCTCCTCGCACAGGCCAGGGAAGCTCGGCACCGCGATGTGTCCGTCGTCGATGACGTACGGCGTCGTGAGATCCCGGTCGTAGAACCTGCTGGAGGCGGAGATGTCGCCCGGCAGCGTGAAGCCCGGCAGGCCCGCGAGCGCGGCATTGGCGCCGCGCGCGAGGCCGGTCTCGAGCATGCCGCCGCACCACACGGCCACGCCGTGAGCGCGGGCGAGGTCGTGGATGCGGCGCGACTCCAGGTAGCCGCCCACCCGCGAGGGCTTGATGTTGATGACGGCTGCCGCCCCCAGCGCGATCGCGTCGGCCGCGGACGCGACCGACACCACGGACTCGTCGAGGCACATCGGCGTCGACATGGCGCGGGCGAGCTCGGCGTGCTGGCGCAGATCGTCCTCAGCGAGGGGCTGTTCGATGAGCAGCAGGTCAAAAGCGTCGAGCCGGCGCAGGTGGGCCGCGTCGACCAGCGTGTACGCGGCATTGGCGTCCACCTGGAGCGGCACGTCAGGATGCGCCTCTCTCACCGCTCGCACCGGCTCGACGTCCCATCCCGGCTGAATCTTGAGCTTGATGCGCCGGTAGCCCTCGTCGAGGTACCCCTGCACCACGTCGCGCAGGCGCGGGATCGAGTCCTGGATGCCCACGCTCACCCCGGACGGCACCCGGTCACGGGTGACGCCCAGGTAGTCCGCGAACGACGTCCCGGCCGCCTTCAGCTGTCCGTCGAGCAGCGCGGACTCGAGCGCTGCCTTCGCCATCCGGTGCCCCACCACCGCCTCGAGGTGCGTGCCCACGGTCTCCGCGGACAGAGCATCGGCCCTCTGCGCCTGCGCCAGGCGCGGCAGCAGGAAGCGCTCGGTGACGTCCACGGCGCCGGAGGCGTACTCCTCGGAGTACACGGGCTCGGCGAGAGCGCCGCACTCTCCCCAGCCCGTGACCTCGGCGCCGTCCACGCGCGCAGCGACCTCCACGGCCACGACGGTGCGGGCCGTCTGCGTCGAGAACGAGGTGGTGAAAGGCGTCACGAGAGGGATGCGCAGCTCCCGCAGGGTGACGTGGTCGATCTGGATCATGCTCTCTCCAGCAGGTAGCGGTGGTCGTGGAATCCGGCGACGCGCCAGCGTGCACCCGACGCGCCGTCCCCGAGCAGCGGCGCGAGCGCACCGCGAACGGCTCCGCGCCAACGGGCGGCGCACGCGGGATCCGCGGCGCGAAGTCCCTCGATGTCCTCGGGGAGCTCGACCGCGAGGCGCGTGGCGGTGGGGTCGGGAACGTACGGGTGGGGCTCTCCGTCGACGTTCGCCAGGAGGGCCGATGCGGCGGCGGGCTCGGGAACGGGCTCACCCGGGGGCGGCACGGGCCGTGCAAGGGGCCAGGAGACCAGGAGTCGGTCGCTGCCCTGGCCGGCGTTGACGCCGTCCGACATGTCGCCGTAGAAGTCGACGAGGTACCCGGCGACGTCCACTCCCAGGCGACGCAGGTTGAACGCCGCGTTGCGCGCCACCAGCGGGTCGAAGGTCCAGGTGATGCGCGCCAGCCCGCGTTCGAGCGCCCATGCCCGCTGATCGAGCTTCATGGCGATGCCGACGCCGCGCCGGGCCACGCCGGGATCGACGCCCGCGACATGCGAGTGGAGGACCTCGCCCAGCGGCTGCGCGAAGTAGCCGATGCACGCGCCCACCATGCGTGCCCCGTTGCGGTCGAACGCACCGGCGACGTAGGCGCCGGAGTGCTCGAGCGCGATCATCAGCGGCGCCTCCATCACCGACGCTCCCCACAGCCGGGTGAACAGTCCGTCCGCCTCGCGGACGCCCTGGTGGTCCAGGGCACGGACCTCGATGCGGGCGCCGTCGGCCGCGTCGCTCGCGTCCGCGCGGGCCTCGGCCGGGGTTGCCCCGTTCATGCGCGCGCCTCGAGGAGCTCGCCCAGCATCAGCGACAGCAGCGCCGTGCGAGGCGGGATGTGCTCGATCAAGACGTGCTCGTCCTCCGCGTGCGCTCCCCCGCCCACGCCGCCCAGGCCGTCGAGCGTGCGCGCGCCCACGCCAGCGGTGAGGTTGCCGTCGGAAGCGCCTCCCACGGAGCACTCGTCGAGATCGTCGATGCCCGCCGCAGGCGCGAGGCGGGCGGCCAGCGCGAAGAGCTCGACGGCGCGGTCGCGTTCGAGCGGCGGCCTGTTCACTCCCCCGGCGACGTCGACGGTGGCGCCGTCCAGGACCGGCTCGAGCGCCCGGATCGCGGCATCGACGCGGTCCTGCTCGGCGGCGGTGCGCGCGCGGACGTCGACGTCGAACGACGCCCGCGCCGGGACCGTGTTGACGGTGGTGCCGATCGTGCCGCGGGTGGGCACCACGGACGTCTCGGCTCCGTGAAGGGACGCCACTGCCTGCAGCTGGTGAGCGAGCTCCACGCCGGCATTGATTCCCCGCTCGGGGTCGAGGCCCGCGTGCGACGCCCTCCCGTGTGCGGTGACGGTGTAGAGCGACACACCCTTGCGCTCGGTCTTCAGCGCGCCGCCGGGGCCGGACGCCTCGAGCACCAGCACGGCGTCCGCGCCGCGCGCCTCGTCCTCGACGAGCGCGCGGGACGTCACGGAACCCACCTCCTCGTCACCGGTGACGAGGATCGTCACCCCAGCCACCGCATCGGTCCCCCGGCGAAGCGCGACCGCGCACGCCGCGTGGACCGCCTGCACCAGGCCGATCGCCATGTCGAAGCAGCCAGGGCCGCGCAGGACGCCGCCCGCCGTCGAGAACGGCATGCGTTCGAGCGTGCCGAGTGGCCACACGGTGTCGTGGTGGCCCAGCAGCAGCACGCGCGTGGGCCCGCCCAGGCGCCAGCGCAGGTGAGTGACGCCGTCGATGATCAGGGATTCGGGCTCGCTCGGCAGTCCTGCCTGCGCGAGGCGCCCGCCCAGGACGTCCGCGGCGACGGACGCGCTGCGCGCGTTGGCGTCGAGGTCGTCGGAGGGAGACTCGCACTCGATGATGCGGCGCACATCCTCCAGCATCGCTGGCAGGCGGGCTGTCGCGTCGTCGAGCTCGGTCACCCGGCCATCGTGTCAGATGACGGATGACGCGGGTGTTTCGCGGGGCCGGGCTGGCGTCACCAGGTCGCGAGTACTGCCGCGAACCAGGCGGACCACGCTCCGGCGGCCACCATGATCCCCAGGCCGATGCGCCTGTCGAGCCGGTAGGCGAAAGACAGCGGCACGCACGCGACGCCGAGCACGAGGGTGGCGATGGCGAACGGCACTCCCGCGGGAGAGACCCACAGCCCCACGCCGAGCGCGACGAGCGCCGCCCCCTGGACCAACGCGATGACGTGCAGCGCGGAGTAGAACGCGCTCACGATGAGAGCGAGCGCCGCCGCGTCCGCCGAGACGTCGAGCGAGCGGATCGGATACACGAGCCGGCCGTGGAGCACGGAGACCGTCACGGCGACCGCCACCGACACGAGCGTCAGCACTGCGGCGATCGCCACGCCCGTGGGGACCGGGGCCATGACGCGCCACGCTGCAACCACGCCGATGGCCGTGACCACGGCCATGATCACGAGGAACTCATCGATCGCCGCGATGCGGCCGCGGTTGTTCGCGACCCACGCGCGCTCCTCACCCGCGTCAGGAGGCCCGCCGATCAGGAACTCGAGGACCGCCGGCACCACCAGCCCGACGGCGAGCACGCCGAACGCGACCGACGCGAGAGCGGTGTCCATGTGCGCTCCCCTCGTGCGCGGCGGGATCCGTGGTCAGGAGGCGGCGAGCGACCAGGGTCGGAAGTGCTTGACGCGAGCGCGCGCCGCCTTGCCCTGCTCGATCACGCGCGCGGGCGCTGTGCCTCCCACGCCGTCGCGCGCGGCGAGCGAGCCCTCCACGGTCAGCACCTCGCGCACCGAGCCGTCGAGCTCGGGGTGCAGCTCGCCCAGCTCCTCGTCGGTGAGCTCGTGCAGCTCCTTGCCGCGCTTCTCGCACAGCCGCACGCAGGCACCCGCGACCTCGTGGGCCTCACGGAACGGCACGCCCTTCTTGACGAGCCACTCCGCGACGTCGGTCGCCAGGGAGAAGCCGGCGGGCGCCAGCTCCGCCGTGCGGTCCGCGTGGATGACGAGCGTGCGGATCATGCCGGAGAAGGCCGGCAGGAGCACCTCGAGCGTCTCGACGGCATCGAAGCCGGGCTCGTGGACCTCCTGGATGTCACGGTTGTACGCGAGCGGGAGGCCCTTGAGCGTCGCAAGCAGGCCCGTGAGGTCGCCGATCAGGCGGCCGGCCTTCCCGCGCGCGAGTTCCGCGATGTCCGGGTTCTTCTTCTGCGGCATGATGCTCGAGCCCGTCGAGTACTGGTCGTCGAGGCCCGCGAAGCCGAACTCCACGGTCGCCCACGCGATAACCTCCTCGGAGATGCGCGACAGGTCGACGCCGATCATCGATGCCACCCACAGGAACTCCGCGACCACGTCGCGCGAGGCCGTGGCGTCGATCGAGTTCTCCATGGGTCCGGCGAAGCCGAGCTCGTCCGCGACGCCCTGGGGGTCCAGGCCCAGGGTGGAACCGGCGAGCGCGCCGGCGCCGTAGGGCGAGAACGCGGCGCGCGCGTCCCAATCGGTCAGGCGCTCGACATCGCGCAGCAGCGGCCACGCGTGCGCGAGCAGGTGGTGGCCGATGGTCACGGGCTGCGCGTGCTGGAAGTGCGTGCGCCCCGGCATGGGGTCGTCGATGTGGCGGTCGGCCTGCGCCAGCAGCGCGTCCACGACATCGAGGAGGTGCGACGCGATGAGACGTGCGTGCCTCCGCAGGTACATGCGCGACAGGGTGGCGATCTGATCGTTGCGAGACCGGCCCGCGCGGAGCTTGCCGCCGACCTCGGGCCCGACGCGCGCGATCAGGATCCGCTCGAGCGCACCGTGCACGTCCTCATCGGACTCGGCGGGGCCCAGGCGTCCGGCCGCGACGTCCTCGCGCATCTTCGCGAGGCCGCCCACCATCGTCGACGTCTCGTCGTCCGTCAGCAGTCCAGCGCGCTGCAGAGCGTGCGCATGAGCGATCGAGCCGCGCAGGTCGTCGTCGGCGTAGCGCCAGTCAAAGTGAGTCGACTTGCTCAGCGCCGCCAGCGCATCGGCCGGACCGCCGGCGAACCTGCCGCCCCACAGGGCGCCCTCGACGGTGCCGCTCGGTCCACTCGCGCTGGTGCCACTGCCGCCCTGCTGGGCGCCGGACTGCTCGGACATGCCTATCCCTTCAGGCGCGCCTCGCGCGCTGCGGCCTGCTTGGCGGCGAGGCCGTAGATCTCGATGAAGCCGCGTGCCGCGCTCTGGTCGAACGCGTCACCCTCATCGTAGGTGGCCATGTTGAAGTCGTAGAGACCAGTCTCCGAGCGACGGCCCGTCACGGTGGCGCGTCCGCCGTGCAGCACCATCCGGATGTCGCCGTTCACGTGCTCCTGGGTGTCCACGATGAAGGTGTCGAGGGACTTCTTCAGGGGCGAGGACCACATGCCGTCGTAGACCAGCTCGCCCCACTTCTGCTCGACGCCGCGCTTGAAGCGGGCCTGCTCGCGCTCGAGGGTGACGTTCTCCAGCTCGCGGTGCGCCTCGATCAGCGCGATCGCGCCCGGGGCCTCGTAGACCTCGCGGGACTTGATGCCCACCAGACGGTCCTCGACGATGTCGATGCGGCCGATGCCGTGCGCGCCGGCACGCTTGTTGAGCTGCTCGATCGCCTGGAGCGGGGTGACCTTCTCCAGGCGATCGGAAGAGCCACGTCTGAACTCCAGTCACTAATCGATCTCGTATGCCGTCTTCTGCTTGAAAAA
>NZ_CAJXJX010000028.1 GCF_913055775.1 uncultured Demequina sp.
GAGCACGGGCCCACGCTTGTGCAGTTCGCGCTGCTCGAGGCGCGGGTGACGGCGCTCCAGCGTGCCGCGGACCAGACCGGCGCCACGGCGCTGCACGACGCCCTCACCGCGGCACAGTCCGCGCACGACGAGGCCGTCGCAGCGCTGGCCGACGCGAACGACGAGCTCACGGCGCTCCACCGAGCTATCGAGACCGCGCGCGACGAGGCGGCCGACGCGCAGCAGGAAAAGGACGCAAAGCAGCAGGCGCTGTTCGCTGCCCAGGCGCTTCGCGACGAGCTACGCGCTGTCCAGGAGGAGGCGCACGCCGCGCTCATGGCGGCCAAGGGTCCTCGCGACGCGGCCGCGGCAGCACTCGAGGCCGCCCAGACAGAGCTCGACGGTGCTGACGCAGCGCTGGCGACGCTCGACGAGGCGTTGGCTCGCCTCGCGGCGGCTCGGCAGGCTGTCGCTGACCGACGCGCGGACCTCGCGGATCTCGAGGTCATTCGCTCGGAGGTTGTGTGGGCATCGCTCGACATGCCCGAGGTCGCACGACCGGGTGATGTCGTGAAGTTGACCTTCGAGATCCCTGCACCCTCGGTCTTCCACCTGCTGGACGCCACTGTCGCTGTGGTGTCGCCGGAGGGCCTGACGCCCGTGTGCGACATTCCCGCCGACGGCGTGGTGCCCGCAGGCTCAGTGGTCAGCTGCACGGTTCTTCACGAGGTGACTTTCGCGGACTTGCTCGCGGGCGAGGTGGTCGTGGACGTGAAGCTCTCCGGGTATCTGCCGCTGGGACCGGGCAACCCCCGCGCGACCTCGGCGACCCGTACGTTCCTCGAGGTGGACCACACCGTGGCCTTCGATGTGGAGGCTCTGGTCGCTGAGCTCCCCGCCGACACGGAGTCGAATACTCCGGTGCCCACCGACGCAGCCCTGGCAGATACCGGGGCCCACACGGCGCTGATCGCACCCGCGTTCCTGCTGACCCTGGTGGGGGCCGCACTCGTCATCGGCGTACGACGCGAGCGGGCCTGACGCCCACTGTCTCGTGAGCCCTCCACCGCCCCTTCCGGGCGGGGGAGGGCTCATGTGTGTGCGCACCCGCTCGCGCAGTCTGCCCGTACGCTGACGCCATGCGCATCGACCTCCACACGCATTCCACGGTCTCCGACGGGACCGGCGCGCCAGCGCAGGTCATGCGCGAGGCGGCGGAGGCGGGTCTGGACGTGGTCGCGCTCACCGACCACGACTCGGTGGACGGCTGGGACGCTGCGGCCGCCGCTGCCGAGCGCCACAGCGTGGACTTCGTTCCCGGCATCGAGGTGTCCTGCCGTCACCGCGGGACCTCGATCCACCTCCTCAGCTATTGGCACCGTCGCGACGACGAGGGCGTCGAGGCGATGCTGCAGGTCACCAGGGACGCTCGCATCCACCGTGCGCGCGAGATCGTCGAGCGGCTCAGCGCCGACTACCCGATCTCGTGGGACTCCGTGGCGCAGATTGCGGGATCGGCGGCGACCGTGGGTCGCCCGCACATCGCCGATGCGCTGGTCGCCCAAGGCGTGGTGCCCACCAGGGACGCGGCCTTCGAGAGTCTGCTCGTGCCGCGTTCGCCGTACTACGTGCCGCACTATGCACCCGAGGTCAAGGACGCCGTGAGGACGATGCGTGCCGCAGGCGGCGTGCCGGTGTTCGCACACCCGGGGGCAGGCAAGCGCGGCCGGATCGTCACCACGTCCGTGATCGAAGGCATGGCGCGCGCCGGTCTCGTAGGCCTAGAGATCGATCACCGCGACCACGACGACGAGCAGCGGGTGCGGCTCGAGCGCATCGCGATCCGCCTGGGCCTCGTGCGTACCGGGGCCAGCGACTACCACGGCACGGGAAAGCCCAACCGGTTGGGCGAGAACGTCACGAGTCCCGAGGTGTTTGGGCGCCTGCAGGAGGCGCGGGCATAGCCACGGTCGTGGCGCGTCGCCAGATCCCTAGAATCGCGGCATGACCTTTGCGGAGACTCCGGTGCTCGAGAACGCCTGCGTGCGGCTTGAGCCGCTGTCACACGCGCACGCGCCGGACCTTGCGGAGGCGAGCGCGGTTGGTGACCTCTCGAGCCTCGTGTACACGAGGATCCCCGCACCTGACGCTGTCGCTGAGGAGGTCGACCGGCGCCTGGCGCTGCAGGCTCAGGGCGCGATGGCGCCGTGGGCGGTCGTGGATCCCCGCGATGACCGCGCGATCGGCATGACCACCTACATGAACTTCGACGAGCCGAACCGGCGGGTGGAGATCGGCTCGACGTGGCTCGCGCGCGCCGCACACGGCACGGCCATCAACCCGGCCGCGAAGCTTCTGCTGCTCGAGCGTGGGTTCGATGTCCTGGGCTGCATCGCGGTGGAGCTCCGCACTGACCGGCGCAACGCCCAGTCGCGCGCCGCGATCGCGAAGCTCGGCGCGCACCAGGACGGGATCCTGCGTCGCCACCTGATCATGCCGGACGGTTATCTCCGGGACACGGTGGTGTTCTCGATCCTGGCCCAGGAATGGCCGAAGGCGCGCGAGGGACTCCTCGCGCGCCTTCGGATCGACTAGCTCAGGACTGCTGCGGAGCGGACTGGCCCTGGGGTGAGGCCTGGCCGCCCTGACCGCCGCTGCGGCGGCGACGGCGGTTGCGCTTGCGGCGCTGGCCGCCCTGCGAGCCTTCGCCCGAGGCGCCGGTGGACGACTGGCCCGTGGGCGCATCGGCGTTGCGAGGACCCCCGCCCTGGCCGCCCTGGCCGCCACGCGAGCGGTTGCGGCCACCCTGGCCGCCACGCCCGCCGCGTCCTCCGCGGCCGCCCTCGCGACCGCCGTCGCGACCAGCAGGCTTCTTGCCCGTCTCGCCCAGGTCCTCGACGCGCTCGGCCTCGAGTCCTGCGAGGTGCTGCTCGGACTTCGGCAGGCGGCCCTTGGTGCCCTCGGGGATGTCGAGGTCCTCGTACAGGTGAGGCGAGGTCGAGTAGGTCTCGACGGGCTCCGGGTAGCCCAGGTCGAGGCTCTTGTCGATGAGGCCCCAGCGCGGGGTGTCGTCCCAGTCGACGAACGTGACGGCGGTACCGGTCTTGCCTGCACGGCCGGTGCGGCCGATGCGGTGCAGGTAGGTCTTCTCGTCCTCGGGGCACTGGTAGTTGACCACGTGCGTGACGTCCTCGACGTCGATGCCGCGCGCCGCGACGTCCGTGGCGACCAGCACGTCGATCTTCGAGTTGCGGAACGCGCGGAGCGCCTGCTCTCGGGCGCCCTGGCCCAGGTCGCCGTGGATGGCGCCGGCCGCGAACCCGCGGTCGCGCAGCTCGTCGGAGACCTTGGCCGCGGTGCGCTTGGTGCGCGCGAACACGATGGTGCGGCCGCGGCCCTCGGACTGCAGGATGCGCGCGAGCACCTCGACCTTGTCGAGCGCGTGGGCGCGGTACACGACCTGCTTGATGGCCTTGACGGTCGCGCCGTCGTCGTCCGGGTCCGCCGCGCGGATGTGCGTGGGCTGGATCATGTACCGGCGGGCGAGTGCCACGACCGGTCCGGGCATCGTGGCCGAGAACAGCATGGTGTGGCGCGATGCCGGGGTGGCGGCGAGCAGGCGCTCGACGTCGGGCAGGAAGCCCAGGTCGAGCATCTCGTCCGCCTCGTCGAGCACGACGGTGCGCACGAAGCGCAGGTCCAGGTGGCCCTGGTTGAGCAGGTCGATCATGCGGCCGGGGGTGCCGACGACGACCTCGGCGCCCTTCTGCAGGGCCTCGATCTGGGGCTCGTAGGCACGGCCGCCGTAGATCTGCACGATCCGGGTGGAGCGCTTCTTCGACGCCGTGATGAGGTCGCCGGCGACCTGGACGGCGAGCTCGCGGGTGGGGGCGACCACGAGGGCCTGCGGCTTGCCGGGCTCATCGAGCGCGTCGAAGCCCTCCTCACCGGGCGACACGGTGCGGTGCAGCAACGGCACGCCGAAGCCGAGCGTCTTGCCGGTTCCGGTCTTGGCCTGGCCGATGATGTCGTGGCCGCTCAGCGCCACCGGAAGCGTCATCGCCTGGATGGGGAAGGGCGTGGTGATGCCCTTGTCCGCGAGCGCCTGGGCGATCAGCGGGTTCACGGGGAAGTCCGCGAACGTCTTCTCGGGGGCCGATGCGGGGGTCGCGTCGGGCGTGTCAGTGATCTCGGAAGCGGGAATGGTCTCGGGCGCGGGCGCGCCCTCGTCGGTGTCCGTCATGGGTGTCCTTATTCGCGGCGCGCGCGATCCGCGCGCCCATTCGGCGGGCAGCCGATCGCGAATCATTGTCCTGGCGGCCTGCGCTGTCTTCAGCGGCGCCGCGCTTCTCATGACGACCGGTCAGCCCCGGGTCGAGTGCCATTCTACCGGCTGGTCAGGTCTGAGGCCAGGAGCGCACCGCGCCGGCCCCTAGGCTGACGGCATGAGAGTCGTGGTGATGGGCGTGACCGGGTGCGGCAAGTCGACGGTCGGGAGGCGCCTGGCCCATGACCTGCGCGCGGAGTTCGCGGACGCGGACGACTTCCACGCCCCCGAGGCCGTCGCGAAGATGGCGGCCGGGACGCCCCTCGAGGACGAGGACCGGTGGCCGTGGCTTGACGGCGTGGGCATGTGGCTGTCGGACCGCGGTTCGGCCGTGGTGGCGTGCTCCGCCCTCAAGCGCGTCTATCGCGACTGCATTCGCGACATCGCGGGCGAAGAGGTCGTCTTCATCCACCTCGACGCGCGGCAAGAGGTCCTGGAGCCGCGGGTCCGCAAGCGCGCGCAGCAGGAGGGTCACTTCGCCGGGCCAGGCCTGCTCGATTCGCAGTACGAGGCGCTCGAGCGGCTCGAGGACGACGAGCGCGGCGGGCGCGTCGACGTCGAGCGCAACGCCCCCGAGGGAGCGGCCCTGGTCGCGCGCGCGATCCTCGACGCCGCGCGCTAGGGGAGCTGGGGCTGGCGTCAGGCGCCGAAGCCGACCCGGCGCTTGGTCTCCTCGCCGATCTCGACGTAGCCCAGCGAGCCGGCCGGAACGATCACGCGGCGACCCTTGACATCCGCGATGTCCAGAGTGGCGCCGGAGGCGGCCTCGGCGACCTTCGTGGCGACCTCGTCCGCGCTCGCATCCGTCTCGAGCTGGATCTCTCGGGCGACGTTCTGAATGCCGATCCGGATCTCCACCGTGGCCTCCCTGGTCTGTGCGGGTGTTGACACTGACTATCGTAGGGGGGTGAGTCGGGGCGAGGGTGCGGTGTTCGCGCGCAGTGGAAAGCGCGGCCCTGGCCTGCTCATCGCCCTCGTCGTGGTCGCGCTGGCCTTCGGGGCCGGGATCGGCGTGGGATGGGGAACAGGCCTGATCGGAGAGCAGTTGGCGGCCCCCGAGACCTCCCCGAGTCCGAGCGCTTCGCCGTCACGGACATCGACCCCGGACGTGTCGATCCCCCCGCTCACACCCATCGACAGGGACTTCGACGACGCCGACCGTGCCGCCGGCCTCGTGACTCTCGGCATCCCGTCCGAGGGCGAAGGCACGTTCACGGTCGCGAGCACCGACGGCGAGCCGAGCGAGGAGGCCGCGTCGGTGAGGTGGGTCCGCGTCGAGTACGAGGACGGCCTGGTCATGAACGGCGCCACGCTGAGCGACTTCGTGATCGACGCACTCAACGACCCGCGCGGTTGGGGAGCGCGCGGACGGTACGAGTTCGTGCCCACGGCGGGAGCCCCCGACATCCGGATCGTGATCGCCAGCCCGGCGACCACCGCCGCCACGTGCCTCGATCCCCACGCCGCGGCGAGCGTGGGCGCGGCCGAGGACGAGGCATCCGACGACGCCGAGGCCGCTGAGCCCTCCGCGACCCCGAGCCCGTCCGAACCGGTGGAGGACGTCACGTGCGCGGAGCGCGGGCTCACCGTGATCAGCGCATACGACTGGGCTGCTGGCCTCGCGCCCTTCGCGGAGGATCGCACCTCGTCCCGCATCTTCCAGGTCAATCACGGCGTGGGTCACCTGCTGGGCGAGGAGGAGGCGACATGCGCCTCCGGCCGCGCGATCATCATGGTCGACCAGTCCCAGCTGCCGGACGGCTGCGAGCCCAACCCGTGGCCGTGGCCCGATGAGCCGGTCCCCGAGCCGAGCCCGACCCCTAGCGCGACCACCGCATCGTCCCTCTTCCGGGAACTGACCTCTCGGTAGACTCGCGGCCATGTCGACGCCCGCCGCGCCAGCCCCTGCGGCTCCCACCCGTCCCCGTGCCTCCACCGTCGCGCTGAACGTCGCCCGTGGCGGCGTCATCGGCGCTGTCGAGATCGTCCCAGGGGTGTCGGGCGGCACCATGGCGCTCGTCCTCGGCGTCTATGAGACTCTCATCGGCTCAGCGGGACACCTCGTGCGCGGGGCCGTCGCCTGGGTGCGGGGGCTCGTCCGACGCACCGGCAGCGACGCGGCGCGCGAGCACCTGAGGCAGGTGCGATGGTCCGTGCTGCTCCCGCTCGGCGTCGGCATGCTTGCGGCGATCGTGATCGTGTCGGCGACGCTCGCCCCGCTGCTGGAGTCGAACCCGATCCAGACCCGTGCGCTGTTCGCGGGCCTCATCGTGGCCTCGCTCGTGGTCCCGGCGCGCATGGTCGGCCGGTGGACCTGGCGGGAGGCGACGGCGGCGGTGCTCGCCGCGGCCCTGGCGGTCTGGATCACCAGCCTCACGGGCAGCGAGCAGTCCGAACCGGAGTACTGGATGGTCGCGGGTGCGGCATCGATCGCGATCTGCGCGCTGGTGCTGCCTGGGGTGTCCGGCTCGTTCCTGCTGCTGGTGCTCGGCATGTACGCGCCCACGCTGGCCGCTGTCAACGATCGTGACCTCGCGTACCTGGCGGCGTTCGCCTTCGGGGCGATCGTGGGGCTGTCGCTGTTCGTCACGGGCCTCCAGTGGCTGCTCGAGCACCGTCATGCGGTGACGCTCGCCGCCATGACGGGTCTGATGGTGGGATCGTTGCGCGCGCTGTGGCCGTGGCAGTCCGAGGACGGCGCGCTGCACGCGCCGGACGAGGCCGTCGGTTCCGCGATCGCGCTGTTCGCGGTCGGCATCGCCGCCGTGCTCACCCTGCTCGCCGTCGAGCGGGCGATGCACCGGCGCGCCAGCGCCGAAGCGGCCGCGGCGGGCGAGCCCGCGTCCTGATGAGGGCCGATGCGGGCGCGGCTCGGCGCGTCGGTGTCGCACCCGTGTGGTGAGGTAGGGCGCATGACCGGGATCCGATTGGTGGCGCCAGGGGCGAGTGCGGCCGAGCCGTCGCTCGACGCGGACCAGGCGCGGGCGGTGTCGCTCGCGGCGAGCGGGACGCGGCACGTGGTTGTCACCGGAGCGCCAGGGACCGGCAAGACCACAGCCGTGGTCGCGGCGGCGGTGGCTGCCGTCGACGCGGGAGTGGCTCCCCAGCGGCTGCTCGTGATCGCCCCCACCCGCCTTGCGGCGGCGGAGCTGCGCGACCGGGTCGGCGTCGCGCTCGACCGGCCCACCGGCGCTCCCGTCGTGCGGACCGCGGCCTCGGCCGCGCACGCGGTGCTGGCGGCCCAGGCCGCGTCGCTCGGGCTTCCCGCGCCCGGCCTCATCACAGGCGCCGAGCAGGACGTCATCCTCCGGGAGATGCTCGCGGGTCACGCGCGCGGCGACGGGCGGCCCGTGTCCTGGGAGGGCGTCGTGCCCGCGGATGCGACTGCGCTTCCCGGCTTCCGGGCGGAGCTGCGCGACCTGCTCATGCGCGCCGCAGAGGCCGGGGTGACGGCGGATGAGCTGCGCGAGATCGGCGAGCGGGCGGGCCGTCCGGAGTGGGTCGCTGCCGCGGAGGTCATGGGGGAGTACGAGGACATCACGATCCTCGGCTCGCTGCACGCGGATCGCGGCGAGCGATACGACCCTGCGACGGTGGCCGCCCAGGCGGCATCCGTGCTCGAGGGGTGGGAGGAGCGCGCCGAGGGGCCAGCGCCGGCGTGGGACCTGGTGATCGTCGACGACCACCAGGACTCGACTCGGGCGTCCACGGCGCTCCTCGGCGCGATGGCCGCTCGCGGAGCGCGCCTCATGCTGGTGGGGAACGCGGACCAGGCCGTGCAGGGCTACCGCGGGGCGGTGCCCGGCGCGCTCGCCGATGCCGCTGCCGGCGCCCTGGGCCCAGCCGATCACGTCGAACTCGTTACCGCGCACCGGCAGGAGAGCGGTCTGGCGAGGGTCACCGCGGCGGTCGCAGAGCGGATCGGCGTCAAGGGCGTGGGCTCCGCTCGTGGCGCCCACCGCACGGTCGCGCGCGACGTCGCCGCGCCCGTCACGGTCCTGACGGCGCCGCACTCCTTCGCACAGTCCCGGGCGATCGCGGCTCAGCTGCGGCGATCGAGGCACGACGACGGCGTGTCGTGGGGAGACATGGTCGTGATCGCCCGCTCGGCGGGCCGGCTGCGCCAGATCCGGTCCGACCTCCTCGCATCGGACGTCCCCTGCGAGGCGGTCGGCGACGGCGCGGCGCTGCATCTCGAGCCGGCGGTCGCGCCGCTCCTGGACATCGTGCGCGTCGCCCTGGCCGGTGCCTGGGATGAGGAATCTGCGCTTGCTGTCCTCGGGTCGCGCCTGATTGGTCTCGACGCGGTCGCGCTGCGGCGGCTGAGGCGCGCGCTCGTGCGCGAGGAGCGGGCGGGCGGCGGCGTGCGGTCGAGCACGGACCTCCTCGTCGACGCCATGGCAGATCCAGCGCGGTGGGGTGCGCTCGAGGTCCCCGAGGCGCGGTCCGCGGCGCGAGCGTCCCGGGCCGCCGATGCCGCCCGCGCGAGGATCGCCGAGCCCGCGGCGACGCCGGGAGCGGTGCTGTGGGCGGCGTGGGAGGCGCTGGGTGTCGCGGAGGCGTGGCGCCGGGCGGCGGTCGCCGGATCGGCGCGCGACGATGCCGACCTCGATGCAGTCATCGCGCTCATGAGGGCCGCGCAGACGTTCGCCGAGCGCATGCCCCGGTCGGGAGTCGGGCTGTTCATCGAGCACCTCGAGGGTCAGGAGTTCGCCGCGGACACGCTGGGCGCCCGCGGGCAGTCCCGGGACGTGGTGTCGTTCTGCACTCCTGCGGCGGCCGCCGGTCGAGCCTGGGACGTGGTGGTGGCCGCCGGTCTCGAGGAGGGCGTGTGGCCCAACCTCCGACTGCGGGACTCGGTGCTGGGCGCGCAGTCCTTCGCGGACCTGGTTCAGGACGGCGCGCTCGTCGCCGGCAGCGACGCGCGGGGGCCGCGCGACCTCCATGGCGCGCGCCGCGCCGTGCTCGACGACGAGACCCGTGCCCTGCTGGTGGCGGTCTCTCGCGCGCGCCGTCGGCTCGTGGTGACAGCCGTCGACGACGGCGAGTCTCGCCCGTCCCGCTACGTCGCCCTGATCGAGGACGTTGCCGGGGCCGAGCGTCAGGAGGCTGCGGGCGCCCGCGTGGTCGCCGACCTGCGCGCGGCGGTCGCCGCGCTGCGCATCGATGGCGCGGCCGCCGTCCGCAGGCTCGACTCGCATCCCGACGACCGGCCTGCGCGTGAGGCGCTCGACGGCGTCGCGGCTCAGCTCGCGCGGCTCGCCGACGCGCAGGTGCCGGGCGCGGATCCGGCTGAGTGGCACGGCGTTCCCGGCCTGAGCACGGTCGAGGGCTACTGGGACGAGGACGACGAGGTCCGGGTGTCGCCGTCGCGGCTCGACGCCGTGCGCGGCTGCGCGCTGAAGTGGGCGCTGGAGACCGCGGGCGGCACCGTCGCGAGCACCGACGCGCAGCAGGTCGGCTCGCTGGTGCACGAGATCGCGGCGCAGTTCCCCTCGGGGGGTCTCGAGCCGATGCTCGCGGAGCTCGAGCGCCGCTGGCCCGAGATCGGCGGGGACGAGACGTGGCTCGAGCGGCTCCAGCGCGACGACGCGCGCGGGATGATCGCGCGGCTCGCGCGCTACCTCGATGGGGTCGAGGCCGATCGCGTGCTGGTCGAGCAGGGCTTCGGCGTGGTCTTCGGCTCCGCGCGCGTGTCCGGCATGGCGGATCGCGTCGAGATCGACGGCACCGTCGCGCGCATCGTGGACCTCAAGACGGGTCGCAAGATCAGTGCCGCCGAGGCCGCCGATCACGGGCAGCTCAAGCTCTATCAGCTGGTGGCCAACAGCGGGGCCTTCGAGGGCGTCGACGCCGCCACCGACGCGGCACTGGTGTTCGTGGGCACGGACGCCGCGCAGAAGAGCTCCGTGGTGCCTCAGGACGCGATCGACGTCGCCGAGGTGCGAGCGGAGCTCGACGAGGCGGTGTCGACCATGCGGGCGCAGACCTTCCTGGCGACGCCGAATCCGATGTGCACGCACTGCCCGATCCGACGGTCGTGTCCCGCGCACGCGGCCGGGGCGCAGGTGAGCGACGCATGAGCGGGCGCAGCGCCCAGACGAGCGCGGGAGTGGTCGTGGGCCAGGGCCGCACGGTCGACGAGCTCGCGGCGATCATCGCCCCCGGAAGGCCGCCCACGGCGGAGCAGGCGGCGATCATCGGTGCCGGGACCGAGCCCATGCTGGTGGTGGCGGGCGCCGGCTCGGGCAAGACCGAGACCCTGTCGATGCGGATCGTGTACCTGCTCGATCACGCACGGGAGCTGCTCGGCGAGGACATCAGCCCCGATCAGATCCTGTGCCTGACGTTCACGCGCAAGGCAGCGGCCGAGATCGCGGAGCGAGCCCAGGAGCGCATCGGACGGGTGTGGGATCCCGAGGTGGAGGGCCCCGACGGCAGCATGCGCCGGCGCCCGGACCCCGAGCGTCCCGCTCCCACGGTCGCGACCTACAACGCGTACGCCGCCGCGCTCGCGGCCGAGCACGGACTGCGGGTGGGGGTGGACCCGGACTCCGCGGTCGTGACGGACGCCGCCCTGTGGCAGATGTCCGCGCGCTCGCTCGAGGAGTGGACCGAGACCCTCGACGTCGACTCCGCGCCGGGCACGGTGCGCTCCTCGCTCCCGCGCCTTGCCGCCCAGCTGCGCGAGCACGGGGTCCCCACCGCGCAGATGCGCGCGTGGCTCACGGAGACGCTCGCGCATCTCGACGGCCTGCCCAAGAAGGAGGGCGAGGCGCTGCCCGGCCGGATGACGCAGAAGCTGGCCGGCCGCATCGCCAAGCTGCGGACGCTGCTCGCGATGACCGACCTGATCGAGGACTTCCAGGATCGCAAGCGCCGGTCCGCGCTGCTGGACTTCTCGGATCAGGTCGCCACCGCCGTCGAGCTGTCGGAGCTGGCAGCAGTCCAGCAGATCGAGCGGTCGCGGTACCGCGCAATCCTGCTGGACGAGTTCCAGGACACGTCGCCCGCCCAGTTGCGGCTGTTCGCGCAGACCTTCGGCACGGATCACCCGGTCATGGCGGTCGGCGACCCCAACCAGGCGATCTACGGCTTCCGCGGGGCCTCGGCCGCCGCGCTCGAGGACTTCGTGCTGCAGTTCGGCGGGCCCGGCGCGGTGCGCACCGCCAGCCTGTCGGTCTCGTGGCGCAACGAGGGTGCGGTCCTCGACGCCGCGAACGCCGTCGCCGCACCTCTGCGCGCATCCTCGGCCGTCGAGGTGCGCCGGCTCGAGTCGCGCGCGTCGCTGCTGGGCGTCCCGGAGCCGGAGCGCGCCGCACCGGCCGTCGAGGCGCACATGGCGGCCACCGGCGAGGACGAGATCGCGACCATGGTGGACTGGGTGGTCGCCCGCCGCGACGAGCTCGGCCACGGGCGCCCGCACCGAGGGTCGGACGGCCACCTCGTCGCGGATCGTCAGGGCAGGGCCCAGCCGCGCATCGTCGAGGCGGCCGTGCTGTGCCGCCGCCGGGCCACGATCCCCTTGGTGGTCGACGAGCTCGTCAGGCGCGGCCTCGACTACGAGGTCGTGGGCCTGGGCGGACTCCTGGACACGGCGGACGTCGCGGACCTGGTCGCGCTGCTCGAGGTCGCCCACGATCCCTCGCGTGGAGACGCGCTGATCCGCCTGCTGACGTCCGAGCGCGTCAACCTCGGTCCGCGCGACCTCATGGCCCTCAAGGATCGCGCGGCGGCGCTCTCGGGCGCTCGCGATCAGCGCGAGGCGGAGGCGTCGATCGTGGACGCGCTCGAGGACCTTCCTCATCCCGACTGGACCTCGCCGGCCGGCAGGGCTCTCACGTCCACGGCGCACGAGCGCCTGGTGTCGCTCAGGCAGGTCGTGCGCTCGATCCGCGAGCACGCCTACCTGCCGCTGACCGAGCTGGTCGGGTTCGCCGAGCGCGCGTGGTGCCTCGACATCGAGGCCGACGTCGCGCGCCCCGACGGCCGCGTGCGTCGCAACGTCGACGCGTTCCTCGACGCCACCCGCACCTTCGCCCAGGGTGTCGACCGTGCGACGCTGGGAGCCTTCCTTGCGTGGCTCGAGGCTGCTCGCAGTGAGGAGCGCGGCCTCGACGCCCCGGTGAAGGCGCCCGAACCCGGGGCGATCCAGATCCTCACCGTCCACAGCTCCAAGGGGCTCGAGTGGGACGTGGTGGCGATCCCCGGCGCGACCGATGGACGCTTCCCGATGTTCCTGCACTTCCGCGGCAAGCACGAGGACGGCGCGTGGCTCACGGGCGACCCTGAGCTGCCGTGGCCCCTGCGGATGGATGCGCGCAGCCTGCCCGAGTGGCATGTGCGTGGCGCGGTCGACCACGCGAGCCTCGACCGGACGCTCGACGACTTCCGGGTGGATGCGGGCCGCCACCGGATGGACGAGGAGCGTCGCCTGTTCTACGTGGCGCTCACGCGAGCGCGCAGCCACGTGCTGGTGTCGGGATCGTGGTTCGCGGGCGGCACCACCATCCATCGGCCCTCGCCCTTCGTGACCGAGATGGTCGAGCAGGGAGTCGTGAGCGACAGCGGCTGGGCGCCTGAGCCCGACGCAGACGCCGAGCCGCCGGAGGCTTCCGTGCACACGGCGCCGTGGCCCCGGGCGGACACCCCGACCACGTCTGAGCGCCGGGCGCTCGCCCGCGCCGTGCACGAGGCCCGGGCGTTGCCCGAGCCGGCCCGCGCATCGGCCCTGCCGCTGGCGCCGCAGATCGACGCGATGCTCGCGGAGCATGGCCGGCGCGGACCCGCCGGCCTCGACCTGTCGCTGCCGTCGCACCTGTCGACCTCCGCGCTCGTGGCGCTGCGCCGCGACCGGGAGGCGTTCGCCCTGCAGCTGCGCCGACCCATCCCGCAGGAACCCACCGCGGCCGCGCAGCGCGGAAGCGCCCTGCATGCGTGGATCGAGACCCAGTTCGGCCACGTGCCGCTGCTCGAACCCGAGGATCTCGAGCCGGATGATCGTGAGGCGGCGGTCGAGCTCGCGCTGCTGAAGCAGACCTTCGCCGCGAGCGAGTGGGCATCGCGCGAGCCCACCGACATCGAGGTGGACGTCGAGGTGCCGGTCGCCGGTCTCACCGTGCGCTCGCGCATCGACGCCGTGTTCCCGCCTGGGGGCGGGCTCGACCGGGTCACCGTGGTCGATTGGAAGTCGGGAAGGCCTCCTCGCGATCCGGAGGAGCGTGCCGCGCGCGAGGTGCAGCTGGCGGTGTACCGGCTCGCGTGGTCGGAGTGGAAGGGCATCGCGCTCGATCAGGTCGACGCGGCCTTCTACTACGTCGCGGCGGACGCGACCGTCAGGCCCGAACACCTGCTGGGCCGCGACGAGATCGTGGACCTCGTGCGCGGCGAGACGGCCTAGTCCTCGTCGTCGGGAGCGAACAGCAGCGCCTCGAGGTCGCTGAGCATGCCCTCGCCGTCGGCGATCACGTCCGCGTTGTCGGTGCGCACGCCGTACATGAGCCAGCGCACGAGCGCGAGCTCGGAGGCCAGCCGGGCGCGGTCGATGAGGTGCGGGTCGCGCGTCTCGCGGCGCGCCAGCCGGTAGGCCTCGAGGACCGACTCGAGCACGTCATCCGGCGCGGATGCCGCGAGCCAGGCCAGGTCGTCGGCCGGGTCGGCGACTCGCGCGTCCATCCAGTCCGAGACCCCCGTGATGGCTTCGCCGCGAACGTGGATCTGGTGCTCGCCCAGGTCGCCGTGGACCACGGTGGGCTCGAAACGCCACCACGCGACGTTCTCGAGCTGGTTCTCCCAGCGATCCGCGAGGCGCGGCGGCACCTTGCCGGTGTCGATCGCGGCATCGAGCTCCGCCATGCGGCGCTCGCGGTACTCGTCGGCGGTGTAGGTGGGAAGTCCCTCGTCCTCGATCAGGGTGGGCGGCAGCTCGTGGATGGCGGCGAGGGCGGTGCCCAGCGCCGCGGCGAGCCCGGGCCCAGGATCCATGGTCGCCAACGTCAGCGGAGCGCCGCTCACCTCGGAGTAGACGACGGCGCGGCCGCCGTCCGGGTCCGACATCGCGGCGGCTCCGCGGGGGCGAGGCACGTCGAAGGGGAGCAGGCCGGTGTCGTGGGCACGCGCGAGCGCCGCGAGCAGGCTGCGCTCCGCCTCGAGCGCGGCGCCAGCGGCGGCACGCTTGGGAGCGCGGACGATCCAGCGCGTGCCGGTGGCGTCCTTGACCACCACCACGTCGAAGTCGGCATCGGTGTGAGGGCTGCGCAGGACGTCGTACACGTCGAGGCCGGGCACGGCGACCGACGCGAGCGCGGCGAGCGCGAGCGGTGAACGAGGCACGCCCTCACGATAGATCGTCGGCCCGCGCGCACGCGACAGCCCACGCCGCCGGTGCGCGGTCGCCCCGGCACCGGGGCGCCCGATGCGCGCGCGGGCCGCCCCCCGTGGTGGCGGGGACGGTGCCGTGGGGGCGTGACATAGGTTGGTCCCGTGATCTCTCCTGGCAGCTTCGCCCAGCCGATGCGGGTGGACCGTGCCGCGCACCGCCGGGCTTCCGTCGATCTCGACCAGGCGCTCGCGGTCGTGGTCGCCGACGGCCGGGTGCTCGCGGACGCCAGCGGCGTGACCCTGCTCGGCGCAGACGCATGGGACCAGGCGCACGTGGTCTGCTATCTGGGACGGGACGGCGACCGCGATGTCGTGGCCGTCAGCGCCGCGGCGCTGCCCGAGTCGGACCCGCCTCTCGAGCCCCTGCGCGCGCTGCTCGGGAGGCTCGGCGCGGACGATCGCGGAGAGCGCGACCGCGAGCTCGCCACCACCGCCGTGGCGATGTCCCACTGGCACCAGGCGCACGCGCGGTGCCCCCGGTGCGGCGCGCCGACCGAGGCGGCGCCGGGCGGCTGGCAGCGGCGGTGCCCCGCGTGCGAGCGCGACCACTACCCGCGCACGGACCCCGCCGTGATCGTCGCGATCACGGACCCCGACGATCGGCTGCTGATGGCTCACGCCAGCTACTGGTCGCCGCGCAGGTACTCGCACCTCGCGGGCTACCTGGAGCCGGGAGAGAGCCTCGAGCAGGCGGTGCATCGCGAGGTGGCCGAGGAATCCAGCCTGAAGCTCACGAATCTCACCTATGCGGGCTCGCAGCCGTGGCCCTTCCCCGCATCGATGATGGTCGGCTACACCGCGCGTGCGACGGACCCAGCGTTCACCCTCGACCTCGACGAGATCTCGGACGCCCGCTGGGTGACGAGGGTCGATCTCGAGGAGGCGGTGGCGGACGGCTCGATCATCGTGGCGCCGCGCGGGTCGATCGCCCGCCGGATGCTCGAGGACTGGCACGGAGACGCCGCGCGGCTCGGGAGCCTGCAGGGCGACTGACGGCCTCGACGCCGCGCCACGGGCGAGCCTCGGGGAGAGCCGCGCCGCGCATCGGCCCTCCACAGTTCCCGGAGAGTGCACCGGGATGTCACTGTCGCCTGCGAGAATGCCGGTCATGTCCGCCGACCAGATCCTCGAGGCACTCGACCCCGAGCAGCGCGAGGTCGCGACGGCGCTCCACGGCCCGGTGTGCGTGCTCGCGGGTGCGGGCACCGGCAAGACGCGCGCGATCACCCACCGGATCGCGTACGGGGTGCGCGTCAACGCCTACGCGCCGCAGTCGGTCCTCGCGGTCACGTTCACCGCTCGCGCGGCCGGCGAGATGCGCCAGCGCCTGCGCGCGCTGGGCGCGCACGGGGTCCAGGCGCGGACGTTCCACGCGGCCGCGCTGAGGCAGCTGAGCTACTTCTGGCCGCAGGTGGTCGGCGGTCAGATGCCGCAACTGGTGGAGCAGAAGGCGCCGCTCGTGGGACGCGCGGCGCGCCAGGCCGGCCTCACCCCCGACAGGCTCACCGTGCGCGACCTCGCGAGCGAGATCGAGTGGGCCAAGGTGTCGCTTGTCAGCGCCCAGGACTACGAGCAGCGCGTCGCCAGCGACGGCCGCGCCACTCCCGCCGGGACCAGCCCGCAGCAGGTTGCCGATGTCATGCGCGCCTACGAGGAGGCGAAGACCGAGGCGGTCGTCGTGGACTTTGAGGACATCCTGCTCCTGCTCGCGGACGTCATCGGCCGCCACGGCGAGGTCGGGGATCAGATCCGCCGCCAGTACCGGCACTTCGTGGTCGACGAGTATCAGGACGTCTCGCCGCTGCAGCAGTTCCTGCTCGAGCAGTGGATGGGGGACCGTCGTGAGCTGTGCGTCGTCGGCGATCCAGCCCAGACCATCTACTCGTTCGCCGGCGCGAGCCCGCGGCACCTGCTCGACTTCACGCGTACCCATCCGGACGCCACCGTGGTCCGGCTGGTGCGCGACTACCGGTCCACACCTCAGGTGGTCAACCTGGCCAACGGCCTCATGTCCCAGCGGGGATCCTCGCGCGCGGGTGTCGAGCTGATCTCTCAGAGGCCGTCCGGGCCTGAGCCCATCTACACGGCCTTCGACGACGAGGCGGCCGAGGCCGATGGCGTCGCCGCGCGGATCGGCGCCCTGATCGACGCCGGGATCCCGGCGTCCGAGATCGCGGTGCTGTACCGCACGAACAGCCAGTCGGAGGCGCTCGAGGAGGCGCTCGCCGAGCGCGGGATCGGCTATCTCATCCGCGGCGGACAGCGCTTCTTCGACCGTGACGAGGTCCGCAAGGCCATGGTGCTGCTGCGCGGCGAGGCGGTCGCTGCATCCGAGGCTCCCTTGGGAGAGCGTGTGCGCTCGGCGATCGCGGACGCGGGCTGGTCCGAGGAAGCGCCGGCCGCCAGGGGTGCGGTGCGCGAGAGGTGGGAGTCGCTGGAGGCGCTCGTGCAGCTGGCGGACGACTTCGCGGCCGATGCGGGAGGCGAGGCGACCCTGCGGGAGTTCGTCGAGCACCTGGTCGAGCGGGCGCAGGCGCAGCACGCCCCGGCCGTCGAGGGCGTCACCCTCACGACGATGCATGCGGCGAAGGGTCTCGAGTGGGACGCGGTCTTCGTGGTCGGCTGCTCGGAGGGGCTCATGCCGATCACCCTCGCGGAGACACCCGAGGCGATCGAGGAGGAGCGCCGCCTGCTGTATGTCTCGATCACCCGCGCGCGCGAGCATCTGCATCTGTCGTACGCCCGCGCGCGCAAGGCCGGAGCGCGCTCGAGCCGCAAGCGCACGCGGTTCCTCGAGCGCTGGTGGCCGGAGGCGGCGCGGCCGCGGACCACGAGGGTGAGCCGCGCGCAGCGTCTTGAGGGACTCGATGCGGACCAGGCGCACCTTTTCGAGGCGCTGCGGGCATGGCGCCTCGGCGTCGCGCAGGAGGCGTCGAAGCCCGCGTTCACGGTCTTCACGGATCCCACGCTGATCGACATCGCCACGACACGGCCTAGCACCCTGGGCGAACTCGCCGGAGTCAACGGCGTGGGCGCCGTGAAGCTCGAGCAGTTCGGCGCGGCGGTGCTCCGGATCGTCGCCGACAACTGACGGCGGTCAGGCGGCCATGCACGCGCATCGCGGGTGCACCGACGGCGGGCCGATGCGCTCGACCGCTCCGTCCTCGACGCGCCAGGACGGCGGCGCGGTGCCGCGCAGGAACGCCTCGGCGGCCGCTCCTGCGAGCGCACCGCCCACGGACGCGGTCAAGGGGTCCGTGCGGGGGACTCGCGCCTCGCACTGCAGCGCCACGTGCGGCCAGGAGTCATCGCGGTCCGCGGCCGCCAGGCCCAGGCACTGCGAGCACGGCGTGGAGCCCGGAACCACCAGGGGCCCGATGGTCGCGCCGCGCTCGTCACACGTCACGAGCAGGTGCGGAGAGTCGAGTGCGAGCAGGGAGCGTGCCCGCGTGACGGGGACGCCCATGGTGACGATCACATCCAGCTCCGCCCGCGCATCGGCGCTGCGCACCTGCGCCTCAGGCGCCGCACGGCGCACACGCTGCGCGGCGAGGGCTCCCCTCGAGCCTCCCCTGACGGTGGCGATGAGCGGGTCGCGGCGAGCCGGAGAGGCGTCGCGGAACGACACCTCCCGGCCGGCCCGGGCGAGAGCGATCGCTGCCTCGACTGCGAGTGCTGACCCGGAGTGGAAACGCACGCACGCCGGTGGCGGCGGCGCGGATGCGGTGAGGCCCGCCGCCGTGAGATCGGCGAGCAGCGCCGCGTGCCGGCGACGCTCGGCAGCGCCGATGAGGCGGCCGCCGTCGAGCGACGTGAGGAAGCGCCGTTGGGACGCGGTGAGCCCCGCGAGCACGAGCGGGCGATGGATGCCGACCTGGACGGAGCTCGCGTCGCGCGCGAGCACCGGCGCCAGGGGAGAGAGCCTCATGCGCCCAGCGTCGCAGGCGCGGCGGTCGCGCGGGCGTTGTCCACAGGCTCGCGTGCGCAGCGGCACGCCCCGGTGACATGCGAGAGGCGGGCGACCCGTCGGATCGCCCGCCTCGAAGTCTCGTGCTGAGGCTTACGCCTTGCCGAGGATGCGGTTCAGCTTGGTGCCGCACTCGGGACACGTGGCCTTCGCCATGCGGCGGCCGTTCTCGGAGACGACGACGTCACCCTCCGTGGTGCGCTTGTCCTTGCACTTCACGCAGTAGAACTCGCCCTGGTACTTGTCGGCCATAGCCTTCTCCTTCTCTCACTCGCAACGCCGAGGCGCCACGTTCCGACGGCCCCGCAGGGCCAGTTCCCTTCAAGAGTAGACGGAGGGGCCGCGGAAACCGCTCAGGCTAGCCGGGCCGTGTCGCGGGGCGGTCAGCGTTCGGCATCGCCCTCCTCGCCCGCCTCGGGAGCCTCGACACCATGGGCGTCATCAGTCCCGGCGGCTGACAGCAGCGCCTCGAGCTCGCGATCGACCTCGTCCGCGGCACCGCCCGACAGGTGGCGCTCGACCCACGCGACGGGGTCGTCGAGGGCCTCGGCCGGCGGCAGGACGTCGGGGTGCGACCAGACCTGGTCCCGCGCTTCGCCGCCCGCGCGGGCGGCGAGCGTCGCCCACAAGGTGGCAGCATCGCGCAGCCGTCGCGGCCGGAGCTCGAGGCCCAGCAGGGTCGCGAAGGTGTCCTCGGCGGGACCGCCGGTGGCCCGGCGGCGGCGCATCATCTCGCGCAGGGCGCCGATGCTCGGCAGGTGGGGAGCGGCGGCACGTACCGTCACCTCCTGCACCCAGCCCTCGATCAGCGCGAGCAGCGTCTCGATCGAGCGCAGCGTCTCGACCTGCTCGTCGCTGTGATGCGAGGCGAAGATGCCCGTGGTGAGCGCTTCCTGGAGCTTCGCCGGATCGGTCATGCCGATGTCGCGCACGGCGTCGTCGAGGGCCTCGAGGTCGATCGTGATGCCTTCGGCGTAGCGCTCGATGAGGTTGTGGAGGTGTCCGGGGAGCCACGGCGCCGCCGTGAACAGTCGGATGTGCGACGCCTCGCGCAGCGCGATGTACGTGCGCACCTCGTCGTCGGGAACGCCCAGGCCCGACGCGAAGTCGTCGATCGCGCCGGGGACCAGCACGACGCGGGGCTCCGCGAGCAGGGGGAAGCCCAGGTCAGTGATGCCGAAGGCCTCGCGCGCCATCTCCCCGGCCGCCTGCCCGATGTGCATGCCGGTCACCGTGGGACTCACCGAGCCGACGATGCCGCTGGCGTCCGTGCCGAGGTGGCCCGTCGTCTCCTCGGAGGTGAGGATCCCGCTGAGCGCCTGGGACACGCTCGTCGCCACCGGCCCGGCCAGCACCTGCCACGTGGGCATGGTGCCCTCGACCCACTCGGCGCGGCTCCAGACGCGGGGCTCGAGGGGCGACGGATCGAACGACGTCACCGCGTCGAGCCACAGCTCCGCGCGCGACACCGCCGAGCGGTGGCTGGCGGCGGTAGCCGCGGACACGGTGGGGTCGCCGCCCTGCGCCGCCACCCCGCGCGCCACGTCGTGCGCGAGGGTCCAGTTCACGTCGGAACCCTGGGACTGGGACACGAGGGAGCGGATCTGCCCGAGCACGTGATCCATCATCGCGGGATTGGAGAGCATGCCGCTCGCCTGGGCGAGGGCCTGAGGATCCATGCCCATGCGCTCGAGTTCCTCGAGCGCGGCCTCCGCGTCGTCTCCGAACAGCTCGCGCAGCAGGCGCATCCACGGGGTCTCGTCGTCGCTCACGTGTCTCCTGACGCTGGCGTCCGCGCCCGATGCGCGGTCCTTACCAACCTAACGTTCGGGGGGTGGGATTGGGCGCATCGTTCGCTATGAGCAATGATGGTCGAGTGACCGTCCCGCCCGACAACGCCCCGCCGGCTGCGACCGCCGCCGCGACGGCGCCCGCGCACGATGCGGACGTGCCCGCGGGCGAGGGTCCCCGCCCGGATCACACGGAACCTCCGGGCGATCGCCGGTCCCTGGTGCTCGCCGTCTCCGGCCTGGGTGCATCGGTGATGGTGGCGGTGCTGTCCATCCTGCCTGCCGCGTTCGCGATCGGTGGGCCGGGCCCTACGTTCGACACCCTGGGCGACAACGGCGGGGCGCCGCTCGTGCAGATTGATGGAGCGCCGTCGTACCCGGCCTCGGGCGAGCTGCGCGTCACGACCGTCACGGTGGCGCGCGGCAGCTCCGCGCCCTTCACCCTGGGCAGCGTGCTGCGCGACTGGATCTCGCCCGCGGCGTACGTGCTGCCGGAGGAGGATGTGTTCGGCACTCCCGACCAGGAGGAGCAGTTCGAGGAGCAGGCCCAGCAGGACTGGATCACCTCGCAGGAGTCCGCGAGCGTGGCCGCGCTCGAGGCGCTCGGCACCGAGGTGCCCGCCACGCTCACGGTGGCGCTGGTCGGGGAGACCTCGAACGCCGACGGACTGCTCGAGGCGGGCGACGTGATCATCGAGGTCGACGGCGAGGCCGTGGCGTCCTTCTCCGCCCTCACCGAGGCTCTCGCGACCCGGCCTCCGGGCGACGACGTCACCATCGGATACCTGCGCGACGGCGAGCGCCAGGAGGCGACCTTCGCCACTCTCGACGATGGTTCGGGAACCGCGATCCTCGGGATCTGGCTGGATCCGGCCTTCGAGCTCCCGATCGAGGTCACCGTCGACATCGACAGCGTCGGGGGACCGAGCGCCGGCCTGATGTTCTCGCTTGCCATCATGGACATGCTCACGGAGATCGACGAGCTCGACGGTGCTCACGTGGCGGGCACGGGCACCATCTCCGCCGCCGGCGACGTGGGCGCCATCGGCGGGATCCGGATGAAGATGTACGGCGCGCTGGACGACGGCGCGGACTACTTCCTGGCTCCCATCGACAACTGTGACGAGGTCGTCGGGAACATCCCCGCAGGTCTCGACGTCTTTTCAGTGGAGACACTCGATGATGCCTACGAAGCCATCACCGCAATCGGGGCGGGCGACACGTCCGCGCTGACGACCTGCACGGGCTGACCAGCATCGTGCCGAACACCGACCCTGATCCGAAGGACTGACCAGTGACGTTCGACGACCGACCCCCCCCTCCGCGGCGCCCTGTCGAGGTGCCGCGCAGACGGCGATCGCCCCTCGTATTCGTGGCGATCGCTCTCGCGGTGCTGTTCCTCATCGTGATGGCCGCCGCGCAGGTCTGGACCGAGGTCTCGTGGTACCGCCAGGTGGGATACACCGAGGTGTTCACGACGCAGTGGGTCGCGCGCATCGCGATGTTCTTCGGATTCGGCCTCGTCGCCGCACTCGCGGTGTGGCTCACGCTGTGGATCGCACGTCGCGTGCGACCTGCGGTGAGTGGCAAGCGCACCACGCTGGACCAGTACCGCGAGCAGATCCGGCCGCTCGAGAAGCTCGTCATGGTCGCCCTGCCGGCGTTCGTGGGACTCGTGGCCGGCCTCGCGATGTCGGGGCGGTGGACGGAGTTCCTCGCGTGGTGGAACCACGAGCAGTTCGGTGTCGCGGATCCGCAGTTCGGGCTCGACGCGTCGTTCTACGTCTTCACCCTGCCCGTCCTGCAGAGCCTCGTGGGCTTCGTGCTCACCATCGCGATCCTGTGCACGGTGCTCGCGGCGTTCGTGCACCTCCTCTATGGCGGCATCGGCGGCGGGCGCAAGATCGAGCTCGACGTATCTGGCCCCGAGCTCGAACCGATCCTTGCGACCGCGCTAGCCGCGACCGGGCGCATTATGAAAGAGTTCCCCCGCGCGCAAGGCAACCAGTTCCGCCCGAACCCGGGGCTCGAGCTGGGCGCGCCTGAAGTGCGCGTGCTCCCCGACAGGATCAAGCTGGCCGACAACGGCGTCACCCCGGTCGAGCTGGGCGAGGCCATCGACACGTTCAACGACGGTTTGCGGGTCGTCGAGGTAACCGTTGGCGATACCCGTCTCGACCTGATGCTCAAGGGCCCAATCGACAAGATCGATGCGACCCAGGGCGTGGGCAACCTGCCGGTGGTCACACACGAAGGTGCAATCGTGCCAGTGTCGTCGCTGGCGACGGTTGAAATGACGGCGGGGCCGACCGCAATCCGCCATCGCGAGCGGCAGCGCACGGTCACGCTCGAAGTCGTACCATCTGTTGAATTTCCTCTAGAGCAGGCAATCGAGGTGTTGCGCGAAAAAGTGGTCGAACCGATGCGCGAGGAGGGTCTGCCCCCGGGCATAGGCCTGCGTATTACCGGCACCGCAGACCAGCTCACCGAAACGTGGAACCACATGGTCGGCGACCTGATCGTGGCGATGATTATCGTTTACCTGGTCATGGCCATCCTGTTCGAGAGCTTCATTTATCCGCTTGTCATCATGCTCGCGGTCCCGCTTGCTGCCGCCGGCGGCGTCGCCGGCCTTGCCGTGCTCAACCTGCTCTATTTCCAGCCTCTCGACATGCTGACGCTGCTCGGCTTCGTCATCCTGATCGGTATCGTCGTCAATAACGCGATCCTGCTGGTCCATCAAACGCTTTACCATTTGCGTGAAGACAAGATGTCGCCGACCGACTCTATCCTCGAAGCGACCCGCAACAGGATCAGGCCGATCTTCATGTCGACGCTGACATCCGTGTTCGGCATGTTGCCACTCGTGTTCTTCCCCGGAGCGGGCTCCGAACTCTACCGCGGCCTCGGATCGGTTGTCGTCGGCGGCCTGTCGCTTTCGGCCGTACTGACCCTGCTGATCGTACCGCCCATGCTGACGTTGATCGTCGGGCCGCTGGAGACCCGCGCGCTGGAGCGCAAGGCGGCGATGGAAGCTGCCGCCAAGGCGCGCCGCGCCGCGCGCGGCCGCCGCCGCAAGACGGCCCCCGCTGAATAGCTTCCTGTTGAACACGGGGCTGGACGCTGGCTGTGCGATCTGGAACCCTGAGTCTGATGACACCCGTATTCACCCATTGCGCCTTGCATGTCGGCGATGTGGAAACATCGATCGATTTCTACAGGCGTTACTGCGGGATGAAGGAGGTTCATTCCCATGGGACCGCGAGCGAAAGAACAGTCTGGATTGCCGAGGAAGGCCGGGAGACGGACTTCGTTCTCGTGCTCGTCTCCGGCGGCAGCAAACAGAAGCGCGCCGAAGGAGACATGACGCATTACGGGTTTGCCGTGGCGTCTCGAGCGGAGATCGATGAGATCGCGGCCCGTGCGCGCGAAGAGGGGTGCCTGTACTGGGTGCCTCTTGAGCTTCCACCCCCGGTCGGATATCTCTGCGCGGTCGAGGATCCCGATGGCTACATCATTGAATTCAGCTATGGGCAGCCCCTAGGGCCGGGTGCCATGGAACAGCCGTGAAATCGCGAAACAGGCTTCGGGAGGAGACGGTAAATGTCCAGGCCGCATGTGTGGTCGCCGCCGCCGCCGCGTGCGCGGTCGCGCTTGTCTTTGTGTTGAACGCCCTGGGTGGGCCGTCCACGCGCTGCCAGGGATTTGGCGGCCAGGTGTTTGTCGGTCCCGGCGGCGAGACGTCCTGCGTAAGCGGTCGAACCTTTTTGCCGATCGAAGCGTTTTATAAGACCGGGAAATGATGCCGCCGCATCTTCTGCGGGAAAGCATTGCCTCCGCCCGGCGGGATGCATAATACCTTGTGGGCCTTGCCAGACCTTCACACAGTTGACACGATACCTGTCTGGCACCCTCGACGTGCCGCGGCGGCTGGGTGCGAAATGACGTAAGTTGTTGAGGGGAGGAAATAAAATGCCCGATGCGAAGGACACTGGAGGCTATAGTCCGCGCTGCATTGCACTGGTAGGCCCCTATCTGAGTGGCAAGACGACGCTACTTGAAGCAATACTGGCAAGGACAGGGGCCATATCG
>NZ_CAJXJX010000029.1 GCF_913055775.1 uncultured Demequina sp.
CCGCACCGGCCCCCCCCCCGGTCCCCGCCACCGTGAGCTCCCGCTCGCGCAGGCGCCCGTCCCCGGCGCCCAGCCCGCTCCAGGACTGCCGCTCCACCTCGAGCCTCACGTGAGCCGCGGGCCAGTCCCCCGCCGCGATGACCACGCCGCCACGCTCCCGCGCGCGCGAAGCAACACGGCGCCGGTCAGCGTCGGACAGCACGAGCGAGGGTCCCAGCAGCACCACGTCCATGCCATCCACGCACGCCCCCACAGCATCGGCCGCCTGCGCGCCGGGGTGAGGGATGAGCGCGAGGCGCGACAGTTCGATGCCGCGCCTCGCGGCGGCGACTACCCCCACGGAGGGCATCCCGATCGCCGCCGTCCACGACCCCTCGCGCGAAGCCTCGGCCGCGAGCGCAAGCATCAGCGAGGTCGCCCCGTCGACCACCACCACCTGGCCGCGACGCAGCCCCTCGGGCAGCAGCGGCGACAGGTCCGCGGCGAGCGGCAGCGCCGGGCGCTCCCAGGCCTCCCGGGTGGCGCCGATGCGCGCCTCGACGTCCTTGAGCGCCGCGCGGGCGCGGCTCAGCCGCTCCTGCTGCGAGGCGTCCTGGGTCGTCTGATTCGACATCGCTCTCCCGGGGTTACCGCGGAGTCACCCCCGCGTTCGAACATATGTTCGATTATGACCCCGAGGTCTGACATCGGGCAAGACGAGCGAGCAAGGCGAGATCGGCGACCCCGGCACCACCCGAGGCCAGCCCGCAGCAGCACGCAGCGGCACACGGCAGCAAGGAGCACCCACTGCCCCCGACGGGTTACCATGGCTCTCATCACCGACGATGCAAACGCTTGCAACCCCGCTCTGCACCCCGGAGAGACAGCAAGCACGACCACGAGAGGCCATCGATGACGATGCCCGGCACCACCCGCTCTCGCACCATCGCCGCCATCGCGGCAGCGCTCCTGGTCGCCGGGGGCACAGCGGCGCTGCTCCTGAGCACCACGCGCAGCGAGACCCCCCACGCCGTCGCCCCCGCGCGCGCCGCGATGACCGATCAGCTCCTGTACTTCCTGCTCACGGACCGCTTCGCCAACGGCGACACCTCCAACGACGACGGAGGGCTGGGCGATGACCCAGCACAGTCCGGCTTCGACCCCACGGACTCCGGCTACTTCCAGGGCGGCGACCTCGCCGGCGTCGAGCAGCGCCTCGACTACCTCGTGGACCTGGGCGTCACGGGCATCTGGGTCACTCCCCCGTTCACCAACAAGGCCGTCCAGCCCGAGGACTCGTCGGCGGGCTATCACGGCTACTGGATCACCGACTTCACGGAGGTTGACCCACACCTGGGCGGCACGGAGGCGCTCGAGAGCCTCGTCGACGCAGCCCACGACCGCGGCCTCACCGTCTTCCTGGACATCATCACCAACCACACGGCTGACGTCGTGGGCTACGAGGAGGGCGACCGCGTCCCCTACATCGCCACCGATGCCGTCCCCTACACCGATGCCAACGGGGAGCCCTTCGACGACCGCGCGGCAGCGGAAGCCGGCGACTTCCCCGAGGTGACCACCGCATCGTTCCCCTACAGTCCCGTGCTGGCGCCCGGCGAGGAGACCGCCAAGACCCCCGCGTGGCTCAACGACCTCACGGTCTATCACCACCGCGGCAACAGCACTTTCGCCGGCGAGGACAGCCTCTACGGAGACTTCTACGGACTCGACGACCTGTGGACGGAGCACCCCACGGTGGTCGAGGGCATGATCGACATCTACTCGGAATGGGCCGCGACGGGCATCGACGGCTTCCGCATCGACACGGTGCGGCACGTGGACGACGGCTTCTGGGAGGCCTTCGTGCCCGCGGTCGAGGAGGCGGCCGCGGACGCCGGGAACGAGGACTTCTTCATCTTCGGCGAGGTCTACGACGGGTCGCGCGCGGTCACGTCGCGCTTCACCACCGAGGTGGGCATGCCGGCGGTCCTCGACTTCCCGTTCCAGGGAGCCGCGCGCGCCTTCGCCTCGGACGGCGGCGACGCGAGCGACCTCGAGGCGTTCTTCGCCGCCGACGACTGGTACACGGACGCCGACTCCTCGGCAGCCCAGCTGCCCACCTTCCTGGGCAACCACGACATGGGTCGGTTCGGGTCGATGCTGCTCGAGGACAACCCGTCCGCGAGCGCCGGCGAGCTGCTCGCTCGCGACCGCCTGGCCCACGCGCTGCTGCTGCTCAGCCGCGGCAACCCCGTCGTCTACTACGGCGACGAGCAGGGGCTCACGGGCTCCGGCGGGGACAAGGCCGCGCGCCAGCCGCTGTTCGGCACCCAGATCGCCGAATACACGGACGACGTCCTGATCGGCACCGATGCCACCCTCGCGCAGCCCGCATACGACACGGAGAACCCCCTCTACGGCTGGATTTCCGAGCTCGCAGGCGTGACAGCGGACTCCCCCGCTCTCACCTCCGGCGCCCACCAGACCCGGCTCGCCGAGGACGGCGCGGGCGTGTACGCCTTCTCGCGCATGGACCGCGACGAGCGCGTCGAGACCGTGATCGCGCTGAACTCTGCGGACGAGGAGCGCACGGTCGACGTCCCGACGTGGAGCGCCGGCGGCTTCACCCTGCTCGCCGGCGATGGCGAGGCTGCAGTGACGGCCGATGCGACGGGCACCCTGAGCGTGACACTGCCGCCTTTCGGTGTGGCCGTGTACAGGGCCGATGCGCCCATTCAGGAGCGCACGGACCTGGCGGTCTCGCTGGAGGCGGGCTGGGCGGACGGCGAGGAGGGCGAGGTGGACCCCGGGCGCCTGCCGGTGCGCGCGACCGTCGACGGCGACGGCTACGCCGAGGTGTCGTTCTGGGCCCGCGCCGAGGGCGGCGACTGGGAGCACCTCGGCACCGACGACTCCGCGCCGTTCCAGGTCTTCGACGTCGTCACGGATCTCGCCCCGGGCACCGCGGTCGAGTACCAGGTGGTCGCATCGGACGGCCGCGACCTCGAGGCGTCGAGCGAGCCCGTGACCGCCGCCGTGCCCGAGCCGACTATCGCGATGGCGTACCCGCTCGCGGGCGACACCGTGGCCGTCGAGCCGCTGATCGTGGCGGATGTCTTTCCGGCACGCCCCGACACGAGCGTGACGTTCGAGCGGCGGCTGCCCGGCGGCGACTGGGAGGCCATCGCCGTCGACACATCATCGTCGGGGTACGCGGCGCTCGACGACCTGTCCTCCGTGGAGGCCGGCGCCGAGATCCTCTACCGCGCGACCGCGACGCAGGGCGGCGTGACGGTGGAATCGTCGATCGTCGCCGCCAAGGCCGGCGGCGCGCAGGGCGCCGGCACGCCCTCGGTGCCCGGCAGCTACAACGAACTGGTCGGGTGCTCCGAGTGGTGGCAGCCCGACTGCGAGCAGATCGTCATGGCCTTCGACGAGGCCTCGGGCTCGTGGGTGCTCACGGTCGATCTTCCCGCGGGCTCGCATGAGTACAAGATCGCGATCGATGGCGCGTGGACCGAGAACTACGGCGAGGGAGGCGCGGCGGACGGCCCGAACATGGTCGTCGAACTGGAAGCCGATGCGACGGTCACCTTCCGCTACGACCCCATCACGCACGTGGCGACGGCGGAGGTGGGGTGACGCCGCGCGCGATCTGACCGCTCGCTACCGCACCGCCCACAGCGCGACGGCCGATGCGGCGGCCACGTTGAGCGAGTCCACTCCCCCGGCCATGGGGATGGTGACAGTCGCGTCAGCCGCCGCAACGGCGGCACGGGTGAGTCCGTCACCCTCGGCGCCCATGAGCAGGGCGACACGCTCGTGGCGCTGGGCGGCGAAGTCGTCCAGGCTCACGGCATCGTCCGCGAGCGCGAGGGCCGCGACGACGAATCCGAGGCGTCGGAGATCGTCGAGGGCTCCAGGCCAGGATTCGGCCCGGGTCCACGGCACTTGGAACACCGTGCCCATCGAGACCTTGACGCTGCGCCGGTAGAGCGGGTCCGCGCACGTGGGCGCGACCACGATCGCATCCGCGCCGATCCCGGCGGCCGAGCGGAAGATCGCGCCCACGTTGGTGTGGTCCACGATCTCCTCGAGCACCACGATGCGTCGCGCGTCGCGCGCAAGGTCCGCGAGCGACGGCAGTGCCGGGCGGTGCATGGCCGCCAGCGCTCCACGGTGCACCTGGTAGCCGGTGACGGCTTCGAGTAAGCCCTCGGTGGCGACATAGACGGGGACGTCGCTCGGGACGGCGACCGAGTCAACCCAGCGCTCGCTCAGCAGCAGCGAGCGCGGCTCGTGGCCGGCCGCGAGGGCGCGCTCGATCACCTTGGTGCCTTCGGCCATGTACAGGCCGCGCTCGGGTTCGAGCCGGCGCCGCAGCGCGACGTCGGTGAGGCCGCGGTAGTCCTCGAGGCGAGGATCGTCGACCGAGTCGATGGCGATGACGGGCATGGTGGCCATTGTCCCAGGTCCGCCTGCGGACAGCCGAGCGCACGTCGCGAGCGGAGAGTAGCCTGGAAGTGTCCCCGGTCCGCCGAAGGAGGCGTCGACATGGACGACCTCGACGATCGCATCGATCGCTGGGTCGTGGCGGGGATCATCTCCCCCGCCACCGGCGACGCGCTACGCGCACACGAGAACGAGGACACTCCGCGCTCGGGGGAGGACCCCACCCGGCCTTTCGACGACGAGGGGCCGCGGCCGCTAGCGGTCGTGGGCGAGATCGTCGGCTATGTGGGCGCGATCCTGATCCTGTGGTCCGCCGCATTCCTGCTGAGCTCCACCTGGACGCAGCTCGGCGACGGTGCGCGCATCGCGCTGGTTGCGGCACTCGCAGCGACGATCACGCTCGCCGGCATCCTGGCCTCGCGGTCTCCGCACGCCCCCGCCCAGCGCCTCGCCTCGGTCCTCCTCGCGGGGAGCGTGGCGTTGGCGGCGTGGCTCGCGTGGCTGGTAGCGGATGGGACCTCGTGGGGCGAAGAGGTGATCGCGGTCGTGACTGCCGGTGCGGCGACCGCCGCGGCCGCCGCGATCTACCTCGGGCGCCGCCGTGGCCTGGCGCAGCTCGCGCTGCTCACATCGCTCACGGCGCTGTGCCTGGCCGCCGTGGCTGCGGCCGTCGACATCGACACCATGGCCGGCGCCCTCGCGATGGGCCTCGCGCCACTCGCGCTCGGGTGCGCGTGGGTAGCCCTGGCGGCCTCCTGGAGGCTGCCGCCGCCGACCGCGGGCCTGATCGCGGGAGGACTGGTCGCCGGCCTCGTGCCCCTCGCGGCGACGAGCGAGCCCGCGCGCGGCATCGGGGTGGCCGCGGCCGTGGCGGCGTCCGCAGGGTTCATCGTGCTGTCACTCACGCGGCGACCACTCGCATCACTCATGATCCCCGGCGGCCTGGGGCTGCTCGCCGGGCTGCCGACGCTCATCGACCACCTCGCGGACGACGAGGTCGCGACGCTCGCCGGAGTGCTCATCGCGGGTCTGGGCCTCGTGGCCGCATCGGTGTGGATGCTGCGGCGTCGCGCTCGGTGACGGTCCCCACTCTCGTATGCTCCTCAACCCCGTCCGGCACTCACGGACCCCTCGATCACAGTAGCGCGCCCTGTCCGGCACCTCGCATCGGAGAGTGCCGGACAGGGCGCCGAGAACTGCTGTAGCGGTCGCTGAGTGCCGGATGGGACGCGGCTACTGCTGGCCCTTCTCCTTGTTCGGGTCGAACGGGCGGCCCGAGCGGGTGCCGGCATCGGTGGCGTCGGACGTCGCGTCCTCGACCTCTTGCTTCGCCTGGCGCAGCGCCTCGGCCGGGTCCGTCAGCGCGGAGGTGATGCGCGACTTGCGGTCGGCACCGCGGTCGGAGTCGCGCTCGAGCGGCTCGAGCGACTCCTCCATGCCGAACGCTGCGGAGATGGACTTGAGCGCACCGGTGAACTCGGTGGGCACGAACCACACCTTGTTGGACTCGTTCTTCGCGATCTCGGGCAGCATCTGCAGGTACTGGTACGCGAGCAGTTTGGAGTCCGCGTCGCCCTCGTGGATCGCGTCGAAGACCTGAAGGATCGCGCGCGCCTCGCCCTCCGCGGTGAGGATCGCGGACTGCGCCTCTCCCTCGGCCTTGAGGATCGCCGACTGCTTCTGACCCTCGGCCTCGAGGATCTGCGACTGCTTGACGCCCTCGGCCGTGAGGATCGCGGCGCGGCGGTCGCGCTCGGCGCGCATCTGCTTCTCCATCGAGTCCTTCACGGACAGCGGCGGGTCGATGGCCTTGAGCTCCACGCGGTTGACGCGGATCCCCCACTTGCCGGTCGCCTCGTCGAGGACGCCGCGCAGCTGGCCGTTGATCTGGTCGCGGCTGGTGAGCGTCTGCTCAAGGTCCATGGTGCCGATGACGTTACGGATCGTGGTCACGGTGAGCTGCTGCATGCCGACGATGTAGTTGGCGATCTCGTACACGGCCGCCTTGGCGTCGGTCACCTGGAAGTAGATGACGGTGTCGATCTCGACCACCAGGTTGTCCGAGGTGATCACGGACTGGGGCGGGAAGGACACGACCTGCTCGCGCATGTCGACCTTCTGGCGGATGCGGTCGATGAACGGCACCAGGAGGTGCATGCCGGCCTGCATGGTGCGCGAGTAGCGGCCCAGCCGCTCGACCACGCGCGTCTCGGCCTGCGGCACGATCTGGATCGCACGCGCGATCGCGATGATCACGAAGAGTGCGAGGACGCCTGCCGCGATGGCGATGGCGATCTGGACGGGGTCCATGTCAGTCCTCCTTGTTCTCGGGCGCGACGATGGCGGTCGCGCCGCGGATCTCGAGCACCGTCACTTCGGTGCCCTCGTCGATGGCGGGGGCGTCGTCGCGCGTCCTCGCGGACCACACCTCGCCGTTGAGCTTCACGCGACCAGCGGTCTCGGACACGGTGTCGAGAGTGCGCGCCTCGACGCCCACGAGCGCCGCGGTGTTGGTCTCGACCAGTTCGCCCTTGGCGCGGATGGACTTCAGCAGCCACGGCCGCAGAGTGAACAGCAGCAGCGCCGCGACGGCGCAGGCGATGATGATGCAGACCCACCAGGGCAGCCCCAGCAGGGCCGCCGCGCCGCCCGCGAGCGCGCCGCCGGCGAGCATCGCGAAGGTCAGATCGAGCGTGAAGACCTCGACGATTCCGAGGGCCATCGCGCCCACGAACCACCACAGTGAATCCATGTCGCACCTCCTGTTTCGCAACCTAACAGGGTGGGCAACCGGACGTCATCGTCCGCGCGGATGAATCGCTGGAGGCGGGGGAGGTCAGCCGCGCCGCGCGGTCCAGCGGCCGCCCACGGCGTGGAGCTCGACCGGCATGCCGTAGGTCTCGCTCAGGTGCGCGGCGGTGATGGTGTCGCGCACGGGCCCCTGGGCGACCACGCGCCCCTCGCGCATGAGCATCGCGTGGGTGAATCCCGCGGGGATCTCCTCGACGTGGTGGGTCACCATGATCATCGCCGGCGACCGGTGGTCGCCTGCGAGCTCGGTGAGCGCCGCCAGGAGCTCCTCGCGCCCGCCCAGGTCCAGGCCAGCTGCGGGCTCGTCGAGCAGGAGCAGCTCGGGGTCCGTCATGAGGGCTCGGCCGATCTGGACGCGCTTGCGTTCGCCCTCGGACAGGGTCCAGAACTCGCGATCCGCGAAGCCGTCCATGCCGAACGCGGCGAGCAGCGCCTCGGCGCGCTCCTCGTCGATGGGGTCGTACTGCTCGCGCCACCGCCCGGTCACGCCGTGGGCGGCCGTCATGACCACGTCGCGCACCGACTCGTCGTCCGGGATGCGGTCCGCGAGCGCCGCGCTCGCCAGGCCCACGCGCGTGCGCAGATCCTGCGTGTCCGTCTCGCCGAGCGTCTCGCCCAGGATGACGGCGGAGCCCTCCGACGGGTGCATGCGGGCCGCCGCGATGGTCACCAGCGACGTCTTGCCGGCGCCGTTCGGGCCCAGGATCACCCAGCGCTGGTCCGCCTCGACGCTCCACGTGACGTCGGACAGGATCGGGTTGCCGTCTCGGCGCAGGCTCACGTCATCGAGTCGCAACACCTCAGTCATGTGTCCGAGCCTATCCGACGAGCGCGCGATACAGCTGCAAGGTGCGCTCGCCGATCGACTCCCACGAGAAGTGCTCCGCCGCGCGGCGTCGGCCCGCCTCTCCCATCGCCTTGGCGCGCTCGGGATCGGAGGCCATCGCCGTCAGCGCGGCGGCCAGGTCGTCGATGAACGCGTCGGGGTCCGTGGGCGTGCCGGTGCCGTCCTGCACCTGGTCGATGGGCACGAGGGTGCCGGTCTCGCCATCGACCACGACCTCGGGGATGCCGCCGGTGGCCGTCGCGACCACCGGCAGGCCCACGGCCATCGCCTCGAGGTTGACGATGCCCAGCGGCTCGTACACGCTCGGGCACACGAACGCGGTGCAGGCGTCCAGCACGGCGACCAGCTGGGGCCGCGGCAGGTGCTCCTCGATCCAGATCACACCGTCGCGGCGCTCCTGCAGGCTCGACACCAGGCCCGACACCTCGGCAGCGATCTCCTCGGTGTCCGGGGCGCCCGCGCACAGCACCACCTGGATGTCGGGCGGCAGCTGCTCCACGGCGCGCAGGAAGTGCGGCAGGCCCTTCTGCCGCGTGATGCGGCCCACGAAGACCAGTGCCGGACGCGACCGGTCGATGCCGAACCGCTCGACCACCGCATCGGCCTCCCGGCGCTCCTCCTCCGTCGAGGGCGCCGCCCAGGCGTCGACGTCGATCCCGTTGTGGATGACGCCCACCTTGCCCGGGTCCACCGAGGGGTACGAGCGCAGGATGTCGCGACGCATGCCATCGGAGACGGCGATCACGGCGTCGGCGCCCTCGTAGGCGGTCTGCTCGATCCACGAGGAGACGCGATAGCCGCCCCCCAGCTGCTCGGCCTTCCAGGGGCGCAGCGGCTCAAGCGAGTGCGCGCTGAGGACGTGCGGGACGCCATGCAAGCGCGCTGCGAGGTGCCCGGCCATGTTCGCGTACCAGGTGTGCGAGTGGACCAGATCCGTGCCGGCGCAGTCCTTCGCCATCGGCAGGTTGTGGGCGAGCACGTCCAGCGAGGCGTCGCCCACGCCGCCGCCCAGCGGGTCGTAGCCGATCACGCCCGGATCGTCACGCGGGCCGTCGAACGCGCGCACGCGCACGTCGATGTGCTCGCGGAGAACGGCGGCCAGCTCGGTCACGTGCACACCGGCACCGCCGTAGATGTGCGGAGGATACTCGCGGGTGAGGATGTCGACGCGCATGGCGTCCACGCTATCGCGGACCCGCCCGCCGCGTCCCCTGACACACGTCACGCATGGCGCTTATGCTGGGCATATGCCAGCGCCGAAAGTACTCGCCATCGTCCTCGCCGGAGGTGAGGGAAAGCGCCTGATGCCCCTCACCGCGGCCCGAGCCAAGCCCGCGGTCCCGTTCGGAGGCACCTACCGACTGGTGGACTTCGCCCTCTCGAACCTCGTGAACTCGCGCTACCTGCACGTCGTGGTGCTGACGCAGTACAAGTCCCACTCGATGGACCGTCACATCGCACGCACGTGGCGGATGTCGCCGTTGCTGGGCAACTACGTCGCACCCGTGCCCGCGCAGCAGCGCCGCGGCAAGCACTGGTACTTGGGCAGCGCGGACGCGATCTACCAGACCGTCAACATCATCGAGGACGAGAGCCCGGACTACGTGGTGATCGTGGGCGCGGACCACGTGTATCGCATGGACTTCTCGCAGATGGTCGACAAGCACATCGAGACCGGCGCGGACTTCTCGGTCGCGGGCATCCGCCAGCCCATCGAGCTCGCGGACCAGTTCGGCGTGATCGACATCGACAAGGACAACCCCGGGATGATCAAGGCCTTCCTCGAGAAGCCCAAGGACCCCGAGGGCCTGCCGGACTCCCCTGGCGAGGTGCTCGCGTCGATGGGCAACTACGTCGCCTCGGTCGAGCCCCTGCTCGAGGCCCTCAAGGCGGACGCCGAGAACGAGTCCTCGAAGCACGACATGGGCGGCGACATCGTCCCCTACTTCGTGGACAAGGGCACGTGCGGCTTCTACGACTTCCTCGAGAACGACGTTCCGGGCTCGACCGACCGCGACCGCGACTACTGGCGCGACGTCGGAACGCTCGACTCGTACTACGAGGCCCACATGGACCTCATCGCCGTCATGCCCATCTTCAACGTGTACAACCACGAGTGGCCGCTGCATCAGGGCCTCATCACGGAGCCTCCGGCGAAGTTCATCCACTCCGAGGAGGGCCGCCTGGGCCACGCCGCGGACTCGATCGTCTCCCCCGGCGTGATCGTCTCGGGCGCGACGGTGACGGGCTCCGTGCTGTCCCCCGGCGTGCGCCTGCACTCGTGGTCCACCGTGTCCGACTCCGTGCTGCTCGACCAGGTGATCGTCAACCGCCACGCGCAGGTGCATCGCGCGATCCTCGACAAGAACGTCGTGGTCGAGGAGGGCGCGCGCATCGGCATCGACCGGCAGGCCGACATCGAGCGCGGCTACACGGTCACGGAGTCCGGCATCACCGTCGTGCCCAAGGGCACGGTCGTCTCCGCATGACGGGACGCCTCATCGTCCTGGACGTCGACTCCACGCTCATCACGTCCGAGGTCATCGAGATGATCGCGGCGCGCGCGGGCACCGAGGCCGAGGTCGCCGCGGTCACGGAGGCCGCGATGCGCGGCGAGATCGACTTCGCCGAGTCGCTGCGGCAGCGCGTCGCGACCCTCGAGGGCGTGCCGGACACGGTGTTCGCCGAGGTACTCGACGAGGTGCGGTTCACCCCCGGTGCCGAGGAGCTGATCGGGACTCTCCAGTCCGAGGGCTGGACAGCGGCGCTGGTCTCCGGCGGGTTCGCCGAGGTGGTCGCCCCGCTGGCCGCACGCATCGGCATCGACCGCTTCCGTGCGAATCGCCTGGAGACGGCCGATGCGCGACTCACCGGCCGTACCACCGGACCGGTCATCGATAGGGCGGCCAAGGCTGCGGCGCTGCTGGAGTTCTGTGCGGAGCTGGGGATCGCGCCGGCCGATGCGGTGGCCGTCGGAGATGGCGCGAACGACCTGGACATGATGGCGGCGGCGGGACTGGGCATCGCGTTCAACGCGAAGCCAGTAGTCCAGCAGCAGGCGGACGTCGCGGTGAATGCACCACGGCTGGATGCGGTGCTCGACGTCATCGAGCGCTAGTTCCCGCGCATCGGAAGGTCGTGATCGCATGCCATCGCGAACGCCACCCCCAACGTGGGCGAGCTATCAGGGCTCGATAGGCGACCGGTCGGCGCTCTTCGCCGCGCTCGCGCAGCGGTGGCGCATCGACAGCGCGCTCTACCCCGGCTGCTATCTGGATCTGTCGCCGTCGACTGCGATTGCGGACGTCACCTACGTCGACATGGACAAGCGCGCGGCGCGGTACTTCTCGTCCCCTGGCCTTGCCGACCAGGAGCTGCGCGGTCACGGCGTGGAGGACGAGCGACGGTTCGCCTTCATCCACGCGGACTACTCGACACCGTTGCCGATTCCCGAGCGATCTGTCGATCTCCTCATCTCGCTCTATGCGGGACTCGTGACCGAGTCGTGCCGCCGGTACGTGAAGGACGGCGGCCTGATCCTCGCCAACGCGAGCCACGGCGATGCCAGCTTGGCCGCCCTGGACCCCACCTTCGAGTTCGTCGCGGCGGTGCTGCACGACGATCATGACTACCGGGTCGACGCCACCGAACTGGACACCTATCTGGTGCCCCGCTCGAGGTCCACGCCCACTCCCGAGTCCATCCGCGCGAGCGGGCGCGCCGTGCCGTTAACGCGTGAGGCCTTCGCCTACTTGTTCAGGGCTCGGTAGCGCGAGTCAGACCCGCTCGTGCGGGAGCAGCGCCGGGAGCCCATCGAGGCTCTGTGCGTTCTTGCGCTCCCAGTAGTCGCGGAGGCCATCTTTCCCCTTGCCTCGGGCCCAGCGGTCCAGCTGGTCCCGGTCGCGCTCGTAGGCCATGAGCGGCACGGACATTCCGCACGAGTCGCTGATGCGATCCGCGGTGACCACGATGATCGCTCGAGCACCGGGCTTGTCGGGGAACCGCGCCGCCATGCCCTCCCACTCCGCCTGGTCGCGCGTGATGACATCTGCGGTGCCATGGACGCGAGCGATCATGGGCGGCCCCTCGAACGCGCACCACATGAGCGTGATGCGGTTGAGCGCCCGCACGTGGGCGATGGTCTCTGATCCCGAGCCCGTGAGGTCGAGATACGCGACACGGCGGTCATCCAGGACCACCAGGGTGCCCTCTCCGCCCTTGGGCGAGACATTGACCATCCCGTCCTCGGCCGCAGTGGCGACGAAGAACATCGGCTGGCGCTCGATGAAGTCGCCGATGAAGCCATCCAGAGTGTCGTGCTCGGTAGCCATGGACCCTCCCGGCAGTCCTCGACGTCAGTGCGACTCGGTCTCGCGCGCGTGGAGATCCTCAAGCATCTTCGCCCCCCGGTAGGCGCCGGTGAGCACCAGGACCACGCCCAGAGCCGCGAGCAGGCCCCCGAGCAGCATCCACAACTCAGCCGCGCTCGTATCCCAGAAGTAGACCGTGCTGACCAGCCAGGACCGTTGGGCGGAGGCGAATATGGCTGCGCCGATCGCGCCGAGCGCGATGCCCCACACCAGCAGCCCCGCCACCGATCCGCGCGCCGGCTCCGTCCCCGACTCCCCGGAGGATGGGGTCACTCGACGTCCCGACCGGAGATGACCGCCGTCAGGCGCGCGGTGCGCGATCCGAGGTCCGCCCAGTCGCCGTCGAACTCGAGAACGGCGGCCGTCGCGGTGGACAGGCCGTGCGCGATGTTCTTGAGCGCGTCCGTGTCCGAACCGGGACCGGCGAGGAACGCGGTCGCGGCGGACGAGGTGGGCTCGTGGCCCACCATCACGGCCGTGTCGACGCCGTCGATCTCGCGCACCACACCGACGAGCCCGTCGACATCCGTCTCGTAGATGGCCTGCTCGGTCTGCATGCGGCACCCCGCCAGCGCCGAGGACATGAGCTTCCACGTCTGCTGCGTGCGCGTCGAGGGCGACACGATCGCGAGCTCCGGCGCCAGGCCGGCCGCAGCGATCTCCTGACCGAGCTTGGTCGAGGCCTTGCGACCGATGAGCGCGAGCGTCCGCGCGAGGTCCTGCAGGCCCGGCGCGGGGGCCTCGGCCTTGGCGTGTCGGGCGATGATCAGCGTGGGCATGGGGTCACTGTCCCATGGCGTGCACGCCGCCGTCTACGTGCACCATCTCGCCGGTAGTCGCCGGGAACCAGTCGCTCAGCAGCGCGGTCACGGCCTTCGCGGTCGGCTCGGTCGCCTCGGAGTCCCAGCCCAGCGGCGCGCGCTCGGACCAGTTCCCCTCCATCTGGTCGAAGCCCGGGATGTGGCGTGCGGCGGTGGTCTTGATCGGCCCGGCAGACACGACGTTGCATCGGATGCCGTGCTCGCCCAGGTCGCGGGCGAGATAGCGGTTGACCGCCTCGAACGAGGCCTTCGCGACGCCCATCCAGTCGTACACGGGCCAGGCGAACCTTCCGTCGAAGGTCAGCCCCACCACGGAGCCGCCCTCACTCATCAGCGGCAGCACCGCCTGCGCGAGCGCCTTCAGCGAGTAGGCGGAGATGTGGATCGCCGTTGCGACGTCGTCCCACTCGGCCTGCATGAAGTTGCCGCCCATGACGCTCTGCGGAGCGAACCCGATCGAGTGCACCACGCCGTCCAGGTGCGGCACGTGCTCCTTGACCTGATCGGCGAGGGCGCCCAGGTGCTCGGGATCGGTGACATCGAGCTCGACCACGGGCGCCTCGACCGGGAGGCGGCGACCCATGGACTGAGTGATCCTGAGCGTGCGGCCCACGCCGGTCAGGACCACGGTGGCGCCCTGCTCCTGGCACAGCCGCGCCACGTCGAATGCGATCGAGCCCTCCGTGAGGACGCCCGTCACGAGGATGTTCTTGCCTTCGAGGATTCCCATGGCTCGAAGCCTAGCGGGAGCCGCGCCGTGCGGAGCCCGCCGGGGAGCCGCGTCGCCCGCGCATCGGCCCTGAGAGGGCTAGTGCCCCATCCCCAGTCCGCCGTCGACGGGAACCACCGCGCCGGAGACGTAGCCGGCCTCGTCGGACGCGAGATACAGCACAGCCGCCGCGACGTCCTCGGCGGTGCCGAAGCGCTTCGCGGGGATGCTGTCCTCGAACTGGTGCGTCGCCTCCGGGCTCATCGCCGCGGTCATGTCCGTCGCGATGAAGCCCGGTGCGACCACGTTCGCGGTGATGCCGCGCGCGCCCACCTCGCGGGTGATCGAGCGCGCCATTCCCACGAGGGCAGCCTTCGAGGACGCGTAGTTGACCTGGCCGGTGTTGCCGTTCAGCCCCACGACCGAGCCCACGAGCACGATGCGCCCGAAGCGCTGCACGATCATCGACTTGGCGGCCCGGCGCACGCACCGGAACGTGCCGGCAAGATTGGTCTCGAGGACCTCGTCGAAGTCCTCGTCGCTCATCCGCATCAGGAGCCCGTCGCGCGTGATGCCCGCGTTCGCGACCAGGATCGAGACCCGTCCGTGCCGCTCCTCGAGCGTGTCGAACGCCGCGTTCACCGCGTCGGTGTCCGTGATGTCCGCGATCGCGGAGTCGACGCCCTCCGGCAGCTCTCCACTGCGATGGATCGACGAGACGGTGTATCCGGCGGCGACCAGTTGCTCGGCGATAGCGCGGCCGATCCCGCGGTTGGCTCCGGTGACGAGTGCGTGTCGTGACATGGACGCCACCGTAGCCCACGCGGCCCTCGTGGCGTGCCCGATCACGTCTAGGTCACCATTCCATAACGCCGCCGGGCGCGGTGCTTTCGCCCAGCCGCAGAGTTGGTATGGTGACGGCAGTCGAAACGTTTTGGACACGCGGGATGAACCCATCCCACCGTCGCACAAAGGGGAGTGACGAATGACGAACGACAAGACCGGCTCGCGCGCTGAGGGCACGGGCCGACGCTGGACCCGGGCCGCACGTATCGCGGCGGTCGGTGCGGTGACGGCGATCACGCTGACGGCATGCTCCGGCTCGGGCGATGGCTATGTCGACGCGTACTTCCGCAACGGCGACCCCATCTACGCGCCCCTCAAGGAGAACCTCTTCGAGGACGGGACGCCCGTGTGCAGCGAGCCCATCGTCTGGAAGCGCATCGAGACGCGGGGCCGTTCGTTCTCGTCCACCGGCGGGCTCGTGACGGCATGGCTGTTCGAGGTGATGAACACCGAGACGGATCCGTCGACCGCGACCTCCGAGAGCGACGAGCTGAAGCTCGAGCGTGCGCTGGGCAGCGCCGACCGCATGTACCAGTGGACGGACCCGGCCTACGACGCCGAGTACGGCATCTCCGGGCCCGAGGACCTGGACGCGCTCAAGGCGGAGTGGCAGGAGCACCTCGAGGGTCTCGGCACCGAGGCTCCGCTGGACCAGTACGCGCGCCCGGGTGACAGCTGGCTCGTGACGCCGGAGACCACGTACTCGATCCGTCGCATCACGGACGTCGAAGGCTTCATCGAGGACAACGAGCTCTCCGTCCGCTTCAACGGCCTGGCCTACGACTACGCGGGCGCGATGGACCGCGACACCGGCGTCGAGTACCTCATGGAGACCAACCGGGAGACCGGCGAGACCCGGCTCCTGGGCCCTGACGAAGAACTCGCGATCGAAGAGGGCTCGGAGCTGTTCAACGAGTACGAGATCGACCTCAGCGTCGGCTTCCCCGACGAGCCCGAGGCGAGCCTGGTGCTCGCCAATGACCAGTGCCCGGCGATCGGCGGCGTCCAGGGCTCGCGGTACTGGGTCTACGACTTCGAGATGATCGAGAGCACCGAGTCGGAGCCCGTCGACCTTCTGGGCTGACACCCCCCGCGAACAGGGCCCGCCACCGCTCCTTCGGTGGCGGGCCCTGTTCGTGTCGCGACTACCATCGGGGGGTGCCGTCTCGCCACCCCTCTCCCCTGCGCATCGTGGCGACGATGGCCGTGTGCCTGGCGATCTCGGCAGTGGCGGTCGTCGCCGGCTTCTGGCAGCACTGCAGGCACGTCGACCGGGCCGATGCGCGCGCGGCCTACGACGCAGCGGTCGAGGCGCCGCCGGCTGAGGTGGTCGAGGTCGCCCCGGCGGGGGCCGCCGTCCTGCCGGACGGCGCCGAGTGGCGGACGGTGACCGCGACCGGCACGATCAACCCCGAGTCTGTCACGGTCCTGCGCGGCCGCCCGATCGACAGGACGGCGTCGTGGCAGTACCTCGCGTGGCTCGAGACGGACGCGGGCGAGGCGGTGCTCGTGAGCCTTGGCTGGGTTCCGCAGCCGGAGCCCGACGAGGAGGCCGAGGCGCCCGTCATCGATCCGGACGCGATCGTCACCGTCACCGGCGTGCTGCGCGCGTGGGAGGAGGACGACGGCCGCGAGAGTTCCGACTCGGTGACCCGCATCACGCCCGCACAGCTGCCGGTTCCCGATGGCGCCGTGGTGCCCGGCTACGTCATGGTGCGCGAGCTGTGCGACCAAGAGGGGTGCGCGCCCTCGGGCGTGGGTGAGCAGGTGCCCCTGCCCGAGCTCACGCTCGGGCCACACCTCTCGTACGCGTTCCAGTGGTGGATCTTCGCGCTGCTCGCACCCGTGGGCGGGATCCTGCTGCTGCGCCGCGACGCGCGGCTGCAGGATGAGAGCGAGGCGCCTCCCGCATCGGCCGCCCAGAGCCGCGTGGCGCTGCGTCGTTCGCGATCGGAACCCTCGGACGAGGAGATCGAGGACGCCCTCTAGGCGAGCGCGATCAGGTCGCGGTAGCTCTGGTTGTAGAGGTCCTCGACGGCGTCCGGCAGCAGGAGGACGCGCTCGGGCTCGAGAGCGTCCACCGCTCCCTCGTCGTGCGTGACCAGCACCACGGCGCCCTCGTAGGAGTGCAGCGCACTGAGGATCTCCGCGCGCGATGCGGGGTCCAGGTTGTTCGTCGGCTCGTCGAGCAGCAGGACGTTCGCCTGGCTCACCACCAGCGTCGCGAGCGCGAGCCGCGTCTTCTCCCCACCCGACAGCACGCGGGCGGGCTTGTCCGCATCGTCCCCGCTGAACAGGAACGACCCCAGCACTCCCCTGACCCCAGAGTCGTCCAGGTCGGGAGCCGCGTGGCGCATGTTCTCCTGCACCGTCGCGTCCAGGTCCAGGGTGTCGTGCTCCTGCGCGTAGTAGCCGAGCTTCATCCCGTGGCCCGCGTCGACCGTGCCCGTGTCCGCATCCTCGACACCGGACAGCAGCCGCAGCAGCGTGGTCTTGCCCGCGCCGTTGAGCCCCAGCACCACGACCTTCGAGCCGCGATCGATCGCGAGGTCCACGTCCGTGAAGACCTCGAGCGAGCCGTAGTTCTTGGACAGGCCCGATGCGGTGAGCGGCGTCTTGCCACACGGCGCCGGGGTCGGGAAGCGCAGCGCGGCCACGCGATCGCTCTGGCGCTGGCCCTCGGTCTCGGCGAGCATGCGCTCGGCGCGCTTGATCATCTGCTGGGCGGCGACGGCCTTGGTCGCTGAGGCGCGCATCTTGTTCGCCTGCGTCATCAGCACCTCCGCCTTCTTCTCCGCGTTGGCGCGCTCGCGGTGGCGGCGGCGCTCGTCGGCCTCGCGCTGCTTGAGGTACAGGTCCCAGCCCATCGAGTACTGGTCGATCACGCCGCGGTTGGCGTCGAGGTGGAAGACCTTGTTCACCACGGTGCGGATGAGGTCCACGTCGTGGGAGATGACGATCAGGCCGCCGGAGAACGCGGCGAGGAAGCCGCGCAGCCACGAGATCGAGTCCGCGTCGAGGTGGTTGGTGGGCTCATCGAGCAGCAGGATCTCCGCGTCCGAGAACAGGATGCGCGCGAGCTCGACGCGCCGGCGCTGACCGCCTGACAGCGTGCCGAGCGGCTGACCCAGCACGCGCTCGTCGAGGCCCAGGTTGGCCGCGATGCGGTGGGCCTCGGACTCCGCGGCGTAGCCGCCTGCGGCGCGGAAGCGCTCCTCCAGGCGGGGGTAGCGGTCCATCGCTTTGTCGCGCGCTGCCTCGTCGTCGCCGGCCATCGCCTCTTCGGCGGCGCGCATCTTGCCCGCGAGGCCCGCCAGGTCGCGGACGGCGAGGATGCGGTCCACGGCGAGCTGCTCCAGGTCGCCCGTGCGCGGGTCCTGGGGCAGGTAGCCGATGCTCCCCTTCTGCACGGCCTTGCCGGCCGAGGGCAGGCCCTCGCCCGCGAGGATGCGGGTCAAGGTGGTCTTGCCTGCACCGTTGCGCCCCACGAGGCCGATGCGGTCGCCGGCATTGACGTGGAAGGACGTGGGGTGGAGCAGCACTCGAGCGCCGATGCGCATCTCGAGTTCCTGGGCGGCGATCAACGAATTCTCCCCGTGTGGCGTGCGTGGTTCTTGTGCGATGTCGACAACGTTCGTGCGCTTGCGGCGGTCGACGGCCGCCGCGGCACCTGACGCCGGTAGCGTGGCGCCCGTTCATTGTCCCGCACCTGAGGAGCACCTGATGCGCCGCCACATCACCGGGGGAGACATCGCGCTGATTGCCGTGTTCGCCGCCTTCATCGCCGCGTCGACGGCCATCCCCGAGGTGACGCTCGCGTTCGGCGTGCCGTTCTCGCTCCAGACGCTCGCCGTCGTGCTCGCGGGCATGGTGCTCGGCCCGTGGCGAGGTGCGGCGGCGGTGCTCCTGTACATCGTGGTGGGCCTCGCCGGGGCGCCGATCTTCGCCAATCTCGTCGCCGGGCCTGCGGTGTTTGCCGACGTCACTGGCGGCTTCGTCATCGGCTTCCTGCCTGCCGCATGGATCGTGGGGGCGATCACCGTCGCCTTCCGACGACGAGGGTCGCTCGGCTACCTCCAGCTCGTGATCGCGGGCCTCGCCTCGATCCCGGTGGTCTATGCCTTCGGCATTCCGTGGCTGGCGTGGCGTGCGCAGATCGGCCTGGCGGACGCCGCGATCGCGATGGGCCCGTTCGTCATCGGCGACACGCTGAAGGTCCTGCTCGCCGCCGCGATCGCGGCGATCATCCACCGCGCGTACCCCCAGCTTCTCCCCGTCGCGCGGCCCTCGCGCGCGCCCGTGGAGCGGGAGCCTGCCGCGACCGCTTAGCCTTGACGCATGATCGAATTCAAGGACGCGGCCGTTGTCGCGCCCGATTCCGGGGTGCCCATCCTCGAGCCGACATCCCTGACGCTCACGGAGCGCCACATCTCCATCATCGGCGCGAACGGCGGCGGCAAGTCCACCCTGGTGCGCATGATCAACGGCCTGGTGCCGCCCGCATCGGGCTCCGTCGAGGTCGAGGGCCTCGATGTCGCGAAGCAGGGGCCGCGCGTGCGGCGCATGGTCGGCTTCCTGTTCACGGACCCGTCCGCGCAGCTGATCATGCCCACGGCGATCGAGGACGTGATGCTGTCGCTGCGGCGCACGATTGACAAGAAGGACGAGCGAGCGGAGGCGGCCCTCGCAGCGCTCGAGGAGATCGGTCTGGGCGACCGGGCGGACGTCTCCGTCAACGCCCTGAGCGGCGGACAGCGACAGCTGCTCGCCCTCGCGGGCGTACTCGCGGTGACACCGCGCATCCTGGTCGCGGATGAGCCGACCACGCTGCTGGACCTGCGCTGGCGCGCGCACGTGGGCTCGCTGCTCAGGTCCCTGCCAGTGCAGCTGATCGAGGTCACCCACGACCTCGACTCGGCGGTCCGCGCGGAGCGCACCATTGTCATCGACGAAGGCTCCGTCGCGTTCGACGGCTCGCCGGTCGAGGCGGTCGCGTACTACCGGGACCTGATGTTCGGCCGCGTCAAGCGCCGGCAGGCGACATGATCTCGATGCTGGGGCTGTACCGGCCCCGTCACACTCCCCTGCACCACGCACCCGCGTGGCTCAAGGTGCTGATGCTCGTCGCGATGGCGATCGTCACCGTGGTGGCCTCCGACCCGGTGACGTCGGTGGGGCTCATGTGCGCGAGCGTGCTGCTGCTGATCTCGACGGAGCCGCCCGCCAAGGCGACCGCCTGGGCGATGCTCGGCACGGTGCTCATCGCCGCGCTCAGCGCCTCGCTGCACCTGTGGCGCGGCGATTGGGCCCGGGCGATCGATGTCGCAGCGGATCTGATCGGCATCGTCGCGCTCGCGCTCGCGGTCACGTGCTCCACGTCGATGGCGGCGATGCTCGACTTCGTCTCGACCCTCGCGCGCCCCATTCGTTTCATCCTGCCGCCGGAGACGCTCGGCCTGATGTTCGCGCTGATGCTGCGAGCCCTCCCGGAGGTCGCTCGGCTCTACCTCGAGTCGCGAATGGCGGCACGCGCGCGTGGTCTGGAGAGATCGGTCCGGGCAGTGGTCTTCCCCACCACCACGCGAAGCGTGGGGTTCGCGCTCCAGTTGGGGCAGGCGCTGCACGCCCGCGGCATCGCCGAGGAGGCGCGCGGCTCGCGCAAGGCCGACAAGGCCGAGGCGCGCGGAGAGTCCCGAGCCGCGCGCAAGGCGACCAAGCGCCGGCGCGGCAAGGGCGCCCCCGCAGTGGCGGACCACGAGCTCACGAAGGCCGAGGCCTTCGCCGTTCTGGGCGGCGGACCTAGCAGTGCCGCAGCGGCCGGATCATCTGCCGGCCCGAGCGCGGCCCGTGCTGGCGCGACCGCGACGGCTTCTCCGACGGCCCCCGAGCTCGAGGATCGCCCGGCGACCAGGGACGACTCCCCCACCCAGCGCTAGGCTGGCTCCTAGCGGGCCGTTGCAGCCCGCGATGGGGAGGCGCCCGATGGCCGAGCAGGAGACCGCCGCCGCGGCTGAGCCGCGACCACGCGCCCTGTCCGTCCCCGTCCTCACGACCATGGTCGTCGGCACCATGGTCGGGGCCGGCGTGTACTCGCTGCCCTCGCAGTTCGCGGGCAGCGCCGGCGGCTACGGCGCGCTCATCGCGTGGGCCGTCGCCGGGAGCGGCATGCTCGCCCTGGCGTTCGTCTTCCAGCGCCTCGCGGTCGCGCGACCGGATCTCGACTCGGGCATCTTCGCGTACGCACGCGCGGGCTTCGGCGACTACGTGGGCTTCTTCTCAGCGTTCGGCTACTGGGCGAGCGCATGCGTCGCCAACGTCACCTACTGGGTGCTCATCGCCTCGACGGTCGGCGGCGTCGCTCCGGTCTTCGGCGACGGCGATACGGCGGCGGCGCTCGCGCTTGGCACCGCCGGGATCTGGATCTTCCACCTCATCATCTGGCGGGGTGTGCGCCGCGCGACGCTGATCAACGGCATTGCGACCGTCGCCAAGATGGTCCCGCTCGCCATCTTCATCGTCATCATCGCCACGGGCGCGTTCTCGTGGGACACCTTCGTCGACAACCTCGACGGGGACGCGTCACTCGGATCCCTGAGCGATCAGGTGCGCAACACCATGCTTGTCACCGTCTTCGTGTTCATCGGCATCGAGGGCGCGAGCGTGTACTCGAGGTGGGCGCGCCGGCGCGAGGACGTGGGCCGCGCGACTGTGTCCGGCTTCATCACCGTGCTCGCGATCTTCGTCGCAGTGACGATGCTCGCGTACGGCGTTCTTCCGGTGGCGGAGATCGCGGAGCTGCGCCAGCCGTCTGTGGGAGGGATCCTCGAGCAGGCGGTGGGAAGCTGGGGCGCCTGGGTGATCGGCATCGGCCTGCTGGTGTCCGTGCTGGGCGCCTATCTCGCGTGGTCGCTCCTCGCGGTCGAGTCCGCGTACGTGACCGCGCGCGACGGCGATGCGCCGCTCGCGCTGGCACGCGTCAGCGGCCGCGAGGTGCCGGTCAACGCCCTCCTCGCGACGTCGCTCGTGACGCAGCTGTTCCTGGTCGTGGCGTTCTTCGCCGAGAGCGCGTTCGACTTCAGCCTCGAGCTCACCAGCGCGCTCGCGATCATCCCGTACCTGCTCACCGCAGGCTTCGGGCTCAAGCTTGCGCTCGGCAGCGGTCGCGCGGCAGGGGCACTCGCCGCAGCGTCGATCGCCGTGGTCTACACGGTCTTCCTCGTGTACGCGATGGGCCTGAAGTACCTCCTTCTCGCGTTCGTCATCTACGCGCCCGCAACGCTGGTCTACGTGTGGTCGCGCCGCCAGCGGGGACTGTCTATCTTCACCCCTGCGGAGGCGGTGCTGTGCGTGCTCGCGTCGGCGGGCGCGGTCATCGGGGTGGTCGCGCTGGCGCTCGGGTGGGTGACGCTCTGAGGCGGCACCGGGCGAAGGGGCCGCTACAACCTCCGGCCGGAGCAAGCACTCATCGGTGCCTGTCACACAAGTGACGGATCCCAAGCCGCGTGGGCGCACCACTGGTGGGACAGTGTCACGGCACTCCTGATGAGGTAGCCAAGCCGTAGGTCAGGTCACTGAGTCACCAGGAGCGTCAGAAGTCCCCACCGTTTGCGGCGTTGTCTGCGAGTTTGGCGTTCTTGCCCCATTTGGCGATGGTTGACAGCCATCCCGCGAAGGGGATCATGGCTCCTGCGGACAAGCCGGCGTCGGTCCAGTTACCTTCGGTCTCTGACGCGGCGTCGTTGCCGGGAGAGTCGCAAGTCAACCTGTCGTAGGTGTACGCGACGACGGACGTGCTCGACGTCCCAACGGACTCAAGGGTCGCGATGCCGCCGCCGAGGGTGTGGAACGTGCAGACCAGGGCCGCCGCGACGGTGATCATGACTCGGCGGATCATGGCTCTGTCTTGGTCGGATGCCGCCACGCTGCCGCGAGCTCATCTACCATCGCGGCTTCGGCGCCCGGCCAGCGACTCGCAATTGCCTGCCTCAGACCCCATTCGTCCGACGAGTCGAGCACGCTTCGCAAAGTCCGCGTTGCTTCATCGACGTACTCGTCGTCGGGTGCCCCGACGGTTGAGCCCATGTCGAGTGGGTCGTAGCGGTAGAGGATCTCCATGAAGCGGCCATGTACCTCGTCCCACCATTGCTTCCGCTGTGAGTCAGCCACGGCGTTCACCCCACGCCCGCGAGGACGTCGAATATGTGCTGCCGGAAATCGGCCCGGCCGTAGGCGGTGACGACTTGGCCGTCTGGGCGCATTGCGACGGCATCTTCGTCACTGAGATGGAGGTAGTGCCGCTGCCCTGCCGAAGGACGGCCGGCGGACTCGCCACGGTGTCCCGAAGGACACTCGGCGAGATGCCCCGGTTGATGATCTGGTTGAGCGCATGTCCGGGCGTTCTGGAACCCTGGAATCCCTTGATTGCCAACCCCGGGTTCTCGACAACGGTCCCGAGGCCGTGCGACTTGCCGATCAGGCTCGGACCCGTCTTTGCGGCTCCTGTGGCGCCCCTAGTACCAGCCATGGCGTGTCCGCCCAGGATCCAGAGCGGATTGACGATGTTGCCGATCCGGTAGCTGGCGTCTGCGTCGCTGAAGCCGGACGGTCCGAACCTTCCTAGCGTGAAGCCACCATCGTCGTTGGTAGACCAGCAACCTCGGCCCGCGGAGGTGAATACACCGCCTTGGATGCCAGAGCACGCCGCCGTGACAGCCAGATCGAGCACTCCGATTGCGGAGTCGGCGAACCCGCGTGTCCAGTTCTCCAACCCCCCGAGGGCTGCGCCCCACGTTGTTCCGTAGAACTCATCCTGGGCAGAACCACAGGCGAAACCGGTGGAACAGAGTTCAGAAGCACCGCCGCCCTGAACTGCTACGACTATGCCCGGTGTGCTACTTGCGCCTACAGACACTTCCGGCGCGGCAATCGGCGAAGTGGCATCGCGGTGCCCTCCGGGCACACCCGCCACTGTCCCGTCGTGCCAGGGATAGGGCTCGAGTCCGGTGGCATCGGTGTAGGTGGTGGGGTTGTTGTTGGCGTAGCGGTAGGGGTCCAGGGTGCGGGGGTCGGTGGGGTTCATCAATGGGTCGGGTGACAGGAACCGGCCGATGACGGGGTCGTAGAAGCGGGCGTTGAGATACGTCAACCCTGTTCCGGCGTCTTCGACTTGTCCCAGCCAGCCACGGCCGG
>NZ_CAJXJX010000030.1 GCF_913055775.1 uncultured Demequina sp.
CGGCGCGTACCAGGTGCATCACGAGCACGACGGCCAGACGCGCGCCATCACGTTCATCGATACCCCGGGTCACGAGGCGTTCACCGCCATGCGCGCCCGTGGTGCGCAGGTCACCGACATCGCGATCCTCGTGGTCGCGGCGGACGACGGCGTGATGCCGCAGACCATCGAGGCGCTCAACCACGCCCAGGCGGCCAACGTGCCGATCGTGGTCGCGGTCAACAAGGTGGACAAGGAGGGGGCCAACCCCGACAAGATCCGCCAGCAGCTCACCGAGTACAACCTGGTCGACGAGGAGTGGGGCGGCGACACGATGTTCGTCAACGTCTCCGCGCTCAAGAACCAGGGCATCGAGGACCTCCTCGAGGCCGTGCTGCTGACCGCAGACGCGGGCCTGGACCTGCGCGCGAACCCGGACAAGGACGCGCGCGGTGTGGCCGTCGAGGCGCACCTCGACAAGGGCCGCGGCGCCGTCGCGACCGTCCTGGTCAACTCGGGAACCCTGCGCGTGGGCGACTCGATCGTCGCCGGCACGGCCCACGGCCGTGTGCGCGCGATGTTCGACGAGCACGACCAGCCGGTCGACGAGGCCACGCCCGCTCGCCCGGTCCTGGTCATCGGCCTCACGTCCGTGCCTGGCGCGGGCGACACCTTCCTGGTGGCCGAGGACGACCGCACCGCACGCCAGATCGCGGAGAAGCGCGAGGCAGCCGAGCGAGCCGCTCAGCTCGCCAAGCGTCGCAAGCGCATCAGCCTCGAGGACTTCACGAAGGCCATCGAGGAGGGCAAGGTCGACACCCTCAACCTCATCATCAAGGGTGACGTCTCCGGTGCCGTCGAGGCGCTCGAGGACGCGCTGCTCCAGATCGATGTGGGCGACGAGGTCGACCTGCGGATCATCCACCGCGGTGTGGGTGCCGTGACGCAGAACGACGTGAACCTGGCGACGGTCGACAACGCGATCATCCTGGGCTTCAACGTCCGTCCTGCGGAGCGCGTCCAGGACCTCGCCGACCGCGAGGGCGTGGACATGCGCTTCTACTCGGTCATCTACCGGGCCATCGAGGACGTCGAGGCGTCGCTCAAGGGCATGCTCAAGCCGGAGTTCGAGGAGAAGCAGGTCGGTGGCGCGGAGATCCAGGAGATCTTCCGCTCGTCCAAGTTCGGCAACATCGCGGGCTGCATCGTGCGCACCGGCACGATCACCCGCAACGCCAAGGCGAAGGTGGTCCGCGAGGGCGTCGTCATCGGCGAGCCGACGATCGACACCCTGCGTCGCTTCAAGGACGACGTCACCGAGGTCAAGGACGGCTACGAGTGCGGCATCGGCCTGGGCAAGTTCAACGACATCCAGGTCGGTGACATCATCGAGACGTTCGAGATGGTGGAGATTCCGAGGTAGTCATGGCGGACAGCGCACGCGCCCTGCGGCTCGCGGGCACCATCAAGAAGCTGGTGGCCCGCGCGCTGGAGACGGAGATCAAGGACCCTCGTCTGGGGTTCGTCACGGTGACCGACGTCCGCGTCACCGGCGACCTGCAGCAGGCGTCCGTGTTCTACACCGTGTACGGCGGGGAGGAGGAGCGCGCGGCCACGGCCGCCGCCCTCACCTCGGCCAAGGGGCGCCTGCGCTCGCTCGTGGGGCGTGAGCTGGGCATCCGGCTCACGCCCACCCTCGAGTTCCACCTCGACGCGGTCCCGGAGACCGCGGCGAGCCTGGACAAGGCGCTGCACGAGGCTCAGCAGCGCGACGAGGAGCTGCGCCGTCTGCGCGAGAACGCCACGTACGCCGGCGACGAGGACCCGTACCGCCACAAGGACGAGTCCGATGGCGAGGACGCCTAAGCCCGAGCCCGTCCCCGGGCTCGTGGTCGTCGACAAGCCCGCCGGCTGGACGTCGCACGACGTCGTGGGCCGCATGCGGCGGCTCGCGCACACCCGCAAGGTGGGCCACGCGGGCACGCTCGACCCCATGGCCACCGGCGTGCTCGTGATCGGCATCGGGCGTGCCACGCGGCTGCTCACCTACATCGTCGGGCACGACAAGCAGTACACCGCGACCATTCGGCTCGGGGAGTCGACGGTCACGGACGACGCCGAGGGCGAGGTCACGGCCACCGTGGACGCCTCGTCGGTCACGGATGAGGCGATCGCCGATGCGGTGGCCGAGCTCACCGGTGACATCCAGCAGGTGCCAAGTTCCGTCAGCGCGATCAAGGTCGACGGCGTGCGCTCGTACAAGCGGGCGCGCGACGGCGAGGCCGTCGAGCTCGCCGCGCGTCCGGTCACGGTGAGCGAGTTCGCCGTGCTGGACGTGCGCAGGGCCGATGCGCGGGTCGACCTGGATGTTCGCGTCACCGTGTCCTCGGGCACCTACGTGCGCGCGCTCGCGCGCGACCTCGGCGCCGCTCTCGCCGTCGACGGAGCGAGCGTCGGCGGCCACCTGACGGCGCTGCGGCGTACCCGGGTGGGCGGTCTGACCCTCGACGACGCCGTGACTCTCGACGAGCTCGGGGCGCTCGTCGACGCCGGCGGAGAGGTGCCGCGCGTCCCCCTGGGCGAGGCCGCATCGGCCGTCCTGCCGTCGTTCCAGCTCACCGACCGCGAGGCCACCGCGCTCGGGTACGGCCAGGCGATCGAGCCGGCCACCGCATCGGGCCTCCCCGAGGGGCCCGTCGCGGCGCTCGCGGAGGACGGAGACCTGGTCGCCGTGGTGCAGCGAGGCAAGGGCGGCCTGCGCCCGGCCGTCGTGTTCCGTCCCGCGAACGCTGGGGCATGATGGGCGGCATGCAGATCTGGCGTTCTCTCGCCGACGTGCCGGCGGACCTCGGACCCACCGCGGTGACGCTCGGCAACTTCGACGGCGTGCACCGCGGGCACCAGGCGGTCCTCACGCGCATGGTCGACGATGCCCGCGCGGCAGGGCTCGCGCCCGTAGCGATGACGTTCGAGCCTCACCCCAAAGCCGTCCACGACCCCGAGCACCCTCCGGAGCTGATCACCGGCCTCCACGACAAGCTCGACCGTCTCGCGGCCACGGGCCTCGCCGGCACGATCGTCGTCGACTACACCCTGGAGTTCGCGCAGCAGACGCCGCAGGAGTTCGTGCGGCGCTGGCTCGTCGACGGGCTCGGGGCGCGCGAGGTCGTGATCGGTGCGGACACCAAGTTCGGGAGGGGCAACGCCGGGGATGTCGCCACGATGCAGGCCCTCGGGACCGCGATGGGCTTCGAGACCACGGTCGTCGATGACGCGTGCGCCGTCTCGGAGTCGGGCCGGCGCTGGTCCTCGACGTGGGTGCGCGAGCTCCTCGAGGACGGTCGCATGCTCGACGCCGCCGACGTGCTGGGACGCCCGCATCGCGTGCGGGGCATCGTGGTCGACGGGGACAAGCTCGGGCGGCAGATCGGCTTTCCCACGGCCAACCTTGAGCCGACGGCCGGGATGATCCCGCGACACGGGGTCTTCGCGGGTCGCATGACCGTGCTCGACGCACGCGACAATGAGCGCGCCGCCGCACTGGTCGGGCAGCCGATGGACACCGCCATATCGATCGGCTTCAACTACACCGTGGGCGTCGAGGGTCTGCGCATCGAGGGGTTCGCGATCGACCGCGAGGGGATCGACCTGTACGGCGCGGAGGTCTCGCTGGACCTCGTCCAGTGGCGCAGGCCTATGCTCGACTTCGGATCGCTCGACGCGCTCATCGAGGCGCTGAACGCTGACGTGGCGTGGTGCCGCGACGTGTTACAACTCGATTAAAACGGACTACTCGCGCACGAATCCGGCTATTGTCGGGGAATGGACGCACTTTCCTCGCCGGACGTCGGTGCTGGTAACGGACCGCTGGTCGTGCTCGATCAGGTCAACAAGCACTTCGGTGACCTGCACGTCCTGAACGACATCAATCTGTCCGTCGCGCGCGGCGAGGTGGTCATCGTCATCGGCCCCTCCGGCTCGGGAAAGTCGACCCTGTGCCGCGCCATCAACCGGCTCGAGACCATCGACACCGGGACCATCTCGATCGACGGCGTCGCGCTGCCGGAGGAGGGCAAGCCGCTCGCGATGCTCCGCTCGGACGTGGGCATGGTGTTCCAGTCGTTCAACCTCTTCGCGCACAAGACCATCCTCGAGAACGTCACGCTCGGCCCCATCAAGGTGCGCAAGACGCCGAAGGCTCAGGCGCGCGACGAGGCCATGGCGCTGCTCGAGCGGGTCGGGGTGGCCAATCAGGCCGACAAGTACCCCGCAGCGCTCTCGGGAGGCCAGCAGCAGCGCGTCGCGATCGCTCGCTCGCTCGCGATGAAGCCCAAGGTGATGCTGTTCGACGAGCCCACCTCGGCGCTGGACCCCGAGATGATCAACGAGGTCCTCGACGTCATGACCACGCTGGCGCAGGAGGGCATGACGATGATCGTGGTCACCCACGAAATGGGGTTCGCGCGCAAGGCCGCGAATCGAGTGGTGTTCATGGCCGACGGCCGCATCCATGAGGAGGCGACGCCCGAGGAATTCTTCACGAACCCCCAGTCGGACAGGGCCAAGGACTTCCTGTCGAAGATCTTGACGCACTGAGTGCGGAGAGGGCCCTCACCACCCCTGAGGGCCAAGGAGAGGAGAGAACATGTTCACGAAGACCAAGGTGGCAGCGCTGGGCGCGGCCGCGGCGATCGCTCTCGCGGCGTGCTCGTCGGGAGACGACGGCGGAGGCGAGGACGTCTCGGCAGGAGACTTCCCCGAGGGCTCGACCATGGCGGCGCTCGCCGAGGCTGGATCGATCACCATCGGCACCAAGTTCGACCAGCCGCTGTTCGGCCTGCTCGCCCCGAGCGGAGACCCGGAGGGCTTCGACGTCGAGATCGGCAAGATCATCGCGTCCGAGCTCGGCATCGACGAGGGCAGCATCGAGTGGGTCGAGACCGTCTCCGCGAACCGCGAGCCCTTCATCCAGGACGGCACCGTCGACATCGTGGTCGCGACGTACACGATCAACGATGACCGCAAGGAGCTCATCAGCTTCGCCGGCCCGTACTACAACGCTGGTCAGGCGCTCATGACGCTGACGGAGACCACGGACATCGAGTCGCCCGACGACCTCGCCGGCAAGAACGTGTGCTCGGTGACCGGTTCGACGCCCGCTCAGAACATCATGGACAACTACCCGGATGCTGAGCTGTCGCTGTTCGACGCCTACACCGACTGCCTCGAGCCGCTGCGGAACGGACAGGTCGACGTGGTCACCACTGACAACGTCATCCTCGCCGGCTACGTCGCGGAGTCCGACGGCGAGTTCCAGGTGGTGGGCGAGCCCTTCACCGAGGAGCCCTACGGCATCGGCCTGACCCGCGAGGACGACGAGTTCCGCGAGTGGATCAACGACGTTCTCGAGGAGATCTTCGACGACGGCCGCTGGCTCGACGCGTGGAACGCGACCGCAGGCACGGTCCTCCCGGAGCCCGAGGCTCCCAGCGTCGACCGCTACGAGGTCGGCTGACCCATCGCATTGCGGCCCCTCCCACCGGAGGGGCCGCAATCGCGGTGACACCGTTCAGCAGGGGAGAGCATGGACACGTTCATCGAGGAGTTCGGCGCCGTGTGGGGTGGTTTCCTCGGCACGGTGTCGCTCACGGCCGTGTCGGGAGTGCTCGCCCTGATCCTGGGCACCGTGCTCGCGACGATGCGCGTCTCGCCGGTGGGCCCGCTGCGCACGTTCGGCACGCTGTACGTCGAGGTGGTCCGCAACACCCCGCTGACGCTGATGTTCTTCTTCTGGGTGTTCGTGGCGCCGTCGATCGGGCTGCTGTTCCCGTCGCTGGGGTTCTGGCCGGCGGTCACTGCCCTCACCCTGTACACGAGTTCTTTCGTGTGCGAGGCGCTGCGCTCAGGCGTGAACTCCGTGGGCATCGGCCAGGCCGAGGCGGCCCGCAGCATCGGCCTCACGTTCGGCCAGTCCCTCAGCCAGGTGGTGCTTCCCCAGGCCTGGCGCACCGCCATTCCGCCGCTGATCTCCGTGCTGATCGCGCTGACCAAGAACACCTCGGTCGCGGCGGGATTCGCCTACGTCGAGCTGGTCACCGTGCAGCGCACGCTCATGACGTCCAACCCCACTGACGGGCTGTGGATCTTCTTCGGCATCGCGCTGATGTACCTGATCATCACCATCCCGCTCGGCGTTCTCGCCGGGCAGGTCGAGCGGAAGGTGGCGTTCGCGCGATGAGTGCAGAAGCATCCGTCCTCTACGACGCGCCGGGACCCCGCGCGAAGCGCCTGGACGCCATCCTCAACGTGGTCTTCACCGCGGTCTTCATCGCCATCGCGGCGTGGATCATCTACGCCTGGTACGAGCGCGGGATCTTCGACGATCGCTGGGAGGTCCTGTGGGACCCGCCCAAGAACCAGACCGCGGGCGACGTGTGGATGTCGTTGGCGCGAGGCGTGGGGAACACGCTCAAGGCTGCGGCCATCGCCGCGCCCATCGCGCTCGCGATCGGCGCGACCGTCGCGATCGTTCGCCGCGGTGCCCGCAGGCGTCTCGTGACTGGCTCGTCGGCCGTCGTGACGGAGCTCGCGCGCGGCTTGCCGGTGCTGATGCTGATGTTCCTCGCGAAGCTCTTCTTCGGCTGGTCGCCGCTGTGGTCGGTGGTGTTCGGCCTGGTGGTCTACAACGCCGCCGTGGTCGCGGAGATCCTCCGCGCGGGGCTCGCGGCGCTGCCCAAGGGGCAACGCGAGGCCGGACTCAGCATCGGCCTGTCGATGATGCGCACCACGTTGCTGATCGAGCTGCCGCAGGCGGTCCGGATCATGCTGCCCGCGCTCATCAGCCAGATGGTGGTGCTGCTCAAGGACACCGCGCTGGGCTACATCGTGGCGTACGACGAGCTGCTCCGCGTCGTCAAGCTCAACCGCGACTTCTTTGGCGATCGGTACCTGATCCCGCTGTTCCTCGTGGGTGCGCTCACCTACATCCTCATCAACGTCGCGGTCTCGCGGCTCGCGGTGTGGCTCGAGGGCCGGATGCGCCGGTCGCCTGGCGCTGCGAAGAAGAACGACGGCGGCGATCCGATGCCTGAGGGCGGTGCCGAGGCGGCGCGCTACACGGCGAACACGGGCCGCGGCACGGGTGGAGTCCCCGGGCCCTGAGTCACGAGCCTTCCCGCGCGCCCCTGTCCGCGCTGGCCCGACTTCGCTACTGTCGTGCCCGAGGGAGAGGGGTCGCATGAGGTCGACGATCCGGAGCCGGGTGCTGGCTGCGCTGGGCATCGCGGTGCTGAGCGCTGTGCTCGCCGGGTGCTCGAGCGAAGAGTTCCCCGCCGGTTCCACCATGGCGCGCATCAGCGATGCCGAGACCATCACGGTGGGGGTGAAGTACGACCAGCCGCTCTTCGGCGAGATCGACGCTGCGGGCGTGCCCCAGGGGTTCGACACGGAGATCGCGCGGATCATCGCAACCGAGCTGGGCGTCACCGAGGACGGCATCGCCTGGGTCGAGGCGGTCTCCGGCGAGCGCGAGTCCATGCTCGCCGGTGGTGAGGTGGACATCATCGTCGCCACCTACACGATGTCGAGCGAGCGCAAGGAGACGGTGGCGTTCTCCGGTCCGTACTACGTCGCGGGCCAGTCGCTGCTGTCGCGGACCGACGACGCGAGCATCGCGTCCGTCGCCGACCTCGCGGGCAAGCAGGTCTGCTCGGTCGCGGGATCGACCGCCTCGAGGACGGTGCAGAGCCTCGCCCCCGAGGCCAACCTCGCGCTCTATCCCGACTACAGCTCGTGCGTGGACGCCCTGAGCGAGGGCATCGTCGACGTGGTCACCACGGATGACGTGATCCTCGCGGGCTATGCCGCAGAGTCCGACGGAGCCTTCCGCCTCGTGGGCGGCAACTTCACCTCCGAGCCCTACGGCGTGGGCATCGCTCACGGCGACGACGAGTTCCGCGAGTGGATCAACGACGTTCTCGACGCCGCGATCGAGGACGGGCGCTGGAAGGCCGCGTGGGACGACACCGCGGGATCGGTGCTTCCCGACCCCCAGCGGCCGCACCTCGACCGCTACTGACGTCGGCTCCGCGGGCCGGCGAGCGTCGCGCGAAGGCGTCCCGAGACAGCGTGGCGCTCCGGCCCGCGCGTCCTGTATGATTGACCGTCGCCGTGAAACGGCCGCGGATCCCAGTGCCCCGGAGAACATGCCCGGGTGCGCCGCGCAACGAGACAAGAAGGAGTGAGCCGTGCCTCTTGACGCAGCCACCAAGAAGTCCATCATGACCGAGTACGCCACGTCGGAGGGTGACACCGGTTCGCCCGAGGTTCAGGTCGCGCTCCTCACGCAGCGCATCACCGACCTCACCGAGCACCTCAAGGAGCACAAGCACGACCACCACTCGCGTCGTGGCCTCCTCCTGCTGGTCGGTCAGCGCCGCAACCTGCTGAACTACCTCCAGCGTGTCGACATCGAGCGTTACCGCTCGCTGATTGAGCGCCTGGGCCTGCGTCGCTAAGACGCGCCCGGTGCGCTCGGCCCGGCTGCTCCCTCGATCGAGGTGGAGCGGCCGGGCCTTTCGCTTTCCCCACCAGGACTCGCCGACAGCGGAACCCGACGCCCGCATCGGCCCTCACTGGTAGCATTGATGTGGCCCGCCTTTCATGGCGGCGCCCAACTTCATACACCTGGCAGGCCAGCTGGACGCTGATCCTCGGTGGAGATGGGCAGAATCCCCTCAAGTCTTGAGGCGCGCGATTCTGAGCATGTCGACTGACGATCAGTGAGGCATCTGACGCCCCTTGAGTTCGGCCTGGCCTGCTCCGAAAGAAACGGAGCGACTTCCACATGGAAGGACCCGAGATTCAGTTCGCCGAGGCGACCATCGACAATGGTTCGTTCGGCACCCGCACCGTCCGCTTCGAGACCGGCCGCCTGGCCAAGCAGGCCGCCGGTTCCGCCGCGGCCTACCTCGATGGCGAGACGATGCTGCTGTCCGCCACCACGGCCGGCAAGCACCCCCGCGAGGGCTTCGACTTCTTCCCCCTGACGGTGGACGTCGAGGAGCGTTCGTACGCCGCCGGCAAGATCCCCGGCTCGTTCTTCCGTCGCGAGGGCCGTCCCTCGACCGACGCGATCCTCACCTGCCGTCTGATCGACCGCCCGCTGCGCCCGTCCTTCGTGTCGGGCCTGCGCAACGAGGTCCAGGTCGTCATCGACGTCCTCGCGATCCACCCGGACGACGCCTACGACACGCTCGCGATCAACGCCGCGTCCATGTCGACGCAGCTGTCCGGCCTGCCGTTCTCCGGCCCCATCGGCGGCGTGCGCATCGCGCTCGTCGACGGCCAGTGGGTGTGCTTCCCCAAGTACTCCGACAAGGAGCGCGCGGTGTTCGACATGGTCGTCGCCGGCCGCATCGTCGGTGACGACGTCGCGATCATGATGGTCGAGGCCGAGGCCACGGACGACGCCTTCACGCTCGTCTCGGAGGGTGCCCAGGCGCCCACCGAGGAGGTCGTGGCCGAGGGCCTCGAGGCCGCCAAGCCCTTCATCCGCGCGCTGTGCGTCGCCCAGCAGGAGCTGGCCGACAAGGCAGCCAAGGAGACCGTCGAGTTCCCGCGCTTCCTCGACTACGAGGACGACGTCTTCGCCGCCGTCGAGCCGCACGTGGCCGGCGACCTCACCGAGGCGCTGCAGATCGCGGACAAGCAGACCCGCGAGAACCGTCTCGACGAGATCAAGGCGGGCGCTCTCGAGCACTTCGCCGGGCAGTTCGAGGGCCGCGAGAAGGAGGTGTCCGCTGCGATCCGCTCGGTGACCAAGCAGACCATCCGTCAGCGCATCCTCAAGGACGGCGTCCGCATCGACGGTCGTGGGCTGGCGGACATCCGCCCGCTCTCGGCAGAGGTCGGCCCCATCCCGCGCGTGCACGGCTCCGCGATCTTCGAGCGCGGCGAGACCCAGATCATGGGCATCACCACGCTCAACATGCTCAAGATGGAGCAGCAGATCGACTCCTTCAACCCGGAGACGAAGAAGCGCTACATGCACCACTACAACTTCCCGCCCTTCTCCACGGGCGAGACCGGTCGCGTGGGCTCCCCGAAGCGCCGCGAGATCGGCCACGGTGCGCTCGCCGAGCGTGCCCTGGTGCCGGTGCTGCCGTCGCGTGAGGACTTCCCGTACGCGATCCGCCAGGTGTCCGAGGCGCTGGGCTCGAACGGCTCGACCTCGATGGGCTCGGTGTGCGCCTCGACGCTCGCCATGCTCAACGCGGGCGTGCCGCTCAAGGCCCCCGTCGCCGGCATCGCGATGGGCCTCGTGTCCGACACCGTCGACGGCGAGACCCGCTACGCGGCGCTGACCGACATCCTGGGCGCGGAGGACGCGTTCGGCGACATGGACTTCAAGGTCGCCGGAACCTCCGAGTTCGTCACCGCTATCCAGCTCGACACCAAGCTCGACGGCATCCCCGCCTCGGTGCTCGCCGGTGCGCTGGGCCAGGCCAAGGACGCGCGTCTGCACATCCTGGGCGTCATGGAGCAGGCCATCTCCGAGCCCGACGAGATGAGCCCCACGGCTCCGCGCATCATCACCGTGCGCGTGCCCGTGGACAAGATCGGCGAGGTCATTGGCCCCAAGGGCAAGATGATCAACCAGATCCAGGACGACACCGGCGCCGACATCTCGATCGAGGACGACGGCACGGTATTTATTGGCGCCGACAACGGCGAGTCGGCCGAGGCCGCGCGGACCGCGATCAACGCGATCGCCAACCCGCACGTGCCCGAGGTGGGCGAGCGCTTCGTGGGCACCGTCGTCAAGACGGTCGCGTTCGGCGCGTTCATCTCGCTCTCGCCCGGCAAGGACGGTCTGCTCCACATCTCGCAGATCCGCAAGCTGGTGGGCGGCAAGCGCGTCGAGAACGTCGAGGACGTCCTGTCCGTCGGTCAGAAGATCCAGGTCGAGATCAACGAGGTCGACCCGCGCGGCAAGCTGTCGCTGGGCGTCGTCGAGGACAAGTCCGAGGAGTCTGCCGAGGCCGGCGAGTAATCGCCTGACCTGACGCTCACGAGGGCGGTCCTGGCGCTGGAGGATTCCGGCGCTGGGGCCGCCCTCGTGGCATGTCCGGGCAGGAGAGCCGTCTCCGGCCGGGCCGTTCTCACGCATCCACGGGCGGGGCTTGCGTGAGATCGGCCCGCGCGTGCGCGGTTCCACGTACGATCTCCGGATTCATACGTGGGACCGGTACGCGCTGGGGGCGCAGGGCCGATGCGGTGGCCGGGTCGCGTGCGGGTGCGGGGAGCCGCGCATCGGCCGTCGGAGTTCGGTGGTCAGGTTGGTGCATCGGTCGTGCGTCTCCCGCGCGGGTCGGAGGTGCGTGGCCGGATCCGTGGATGCACCGCCGCTCTCCGGCACGGCTGCCGGGTGGCGTACGAGCCCGGGCGCGCCGGGTTAGGCTCGCAGGCATGCCTCACGCTCTTCCGCTGGTTCCCGCGTCCGCGATCGGTGCGCACCTCACCGTCGAGCAGGACGCCGGCGCAGTCATCCAGCGCTCGGTACTGCCCGGCGGGGTGCGCGTGCTCACCGAGCACATCCCCGGGATGCGCTCCGCCACGTTCGGGGCCTGGGTGGGCGTGGGCAGCCGCGACGAGACGCCCGAGCACGCCGGCTCGACCCACTTCCTCGAGCACCTGCTGTTCAAGGGCACGCGGCGGCGCAGCGCGCTTGACATCGCCGAGGCCTTCGACCGCGTGGGCGGGGAGTCCAACGCGATGACCGGCAAGGAGTACACCTGCTACTACGCGCGCACCATCGACACCGATCTGCCTCTCGCGGTGGACGTGATCCTCGACATGGTGACCTCGGCGACCCTCGATCAGGCCGATTTCGACATGGAACGCGGCGTGATCCTCGAGGAGCTCGCGATGGCGGAGGACGACCCCGGCGACGTCGCGCACGAGCGCTTCACCGAGGCGGTGCTGAACGGACACCCGCTGGGCAGGCCCATCGGCGGCACCCCGGACATCATCCGCTCGGTGACCAGGGATGCGGTCTGGGAGCACTATCGCGAGCACTACGGCCCGGCGGGCCTGATCGTGACGGCGGCGGGCAACGTGCACCACGAGACGGTGTGCGCACTGGTGGCCGATGCGCTGGCCGCCGGCGGCTGGGACCTCACGGGGGAGAGGGCGCCGGTCGGGCGCCGCGACCCCTTGGCCGCGCTCGACGCGGCGGTGCTGCCCGAGGTGAGGATCGCCCGCGATCTGGAGCAGGCGCACGTGATGCTCGGCACGCGGGGGTACCGCGCCACCGACGAGCGGCGCTCGACGCTGGCCGTGATGAACGCGATCCTGGGCGGCGGGATGTCGTCGCGGCTGTTCCAGGAGATCCGCGAGAAGCGCGGCCTCACGTATGCGGTGTACTCGTTCGGCGCGCCGAGCGCGGAGACGGGGATCTGGGGCATGTACGCCGCGTGCAACCCGGCCAACGCCGCCGAGGTCGAGCGACTGCTCGGCGCCGAGCTCGAGCGCCTCGCGTCAGGGGTGACGGACGAGGAGCTCGACAAGGCGAAGGGCCAGATCGCCGGCACCACGGTGCTGAGGCTCGAGGACAGCTACTCGCGCATGTCGAGGCTGGGCAAGGCCGAGCTGGTGTTCGGCGAGCTGTGGTCCATCGGCGAATCGCTCGATCAGGTGCGTGCCGTGACCGCCGATGAGGTCGTCGGGCTGGCCGCCGAGCTCGCCTCTCGCGAGCGCGTCAGCGTCCGAGTCGGCCCGGCCGCGTAGCCGGCTCGCCCGAGCCCGGGACGTCGCTGCGACACCCGCCCGCGCATCGGCCGGGAGAAGTCCCAGCCGTTTCCCAGCGTTCTCCCAGAATCCGTCCATAGCCTCATCGCGACAGCAGTTCTCGATGGACAGGACGGACGATGCCCGACTCCACTTCTCGGCCCTCGCGCCTTCGCGCGTGGGGCACTCCTGCGATCGCCCTCGTCGCCGGGGCCAGCCTCGGCGTGGGCGGGATGATCCTCTGGGGCCCGAGCGCCGACCCCGCAGGCGAGGTCCTCGCCCAGGGCGCCCCGGGCGCCGGTGAGGGCGGTACGCAGACCCTGACCGTCGGCCTCGAGACGCTCGAGGAGTCCGTCTCGGTCTCCGGCACGCTCGCCGCGGTGTCCAGCTCCGCGCTCGCGTTCGAGGCCGCGGGGACCGTCACCGACGTCTACGTCGAGGCGGGCGACACCGTCGCCGAGGGCGACCCGATCGCCGAGATCGACACGCTGCAGCTCACGGCGGCGCTGCGCTCTGCGGAGTCCGAGCTCGCGCAGGCGGAGGCCACGCTGTCCAACCTCGAGGACGACGCCGACGGCTCGGACACCTCCGACGCGCAGATCGCGTCCGCCGAGGCTCGCGTCGAGGTGCTCGAGGAGTCAGTGGCGGACGCCGAGGAGGCCATGGACGACGCCGTGCTCGTCGCGGACATCGGCGGACTCGTCACTGCACAGCCGTACGCGGTGGGCGACGTCGTGTCCTCGGGCTCGGGCGGCTCCGCCGGCGCCGATGCGGGCGCGGGCGGCACCACGACCACGTCCAGCGGGGTCACCATCGTGGGCGAGGACGAATGGACGGTCGCGGTGAGCCTGAGCGAGGCCGAGGTCGCGCAGATCGCCGAAGGGGACCAGGTCACCTTCACCGCAGACGACTACGACGGCGAGTTCTTCGGCGTCGTCACCGAGATCGCGAACCTGCCCACGACCACCGGAGGCAGCGCGACCTACGCGGTCGACCTCCTCGTCACCGGCACCGTCGAGGGGCTGTACGAGGGCACCTCGGTCGAGGCCTCGATCGTGACGCTGCGCCGCACGGACGTGCTCGCGGTCCCGACCAACGCCATCACCACCGCGGATGAGGTGTCGACCGTCACGGTCGTCGACGATGCGGGCGCCACCGAGGAGCGCGAGGTCACGACAGGCGAGACTATCGGCAGCTACACCGAGATCATCGACGGGCTGACCGAGGGCGAGCAGCTCGAGGTCACGGTCGTGACCGCGGCGGAGGGCTCGGGAACCGGCGACTTCGAGGACTTCATGCAGGGTGGTGAGTTCCCCGGCGGCGAGTTCCCCGGCGGCGGGGGTGGCGGCTTCGGCGGCGAGATGCCCGGCGGCGGCCAGGCGCCCGGCAACTGACGCCCCGGCTCCGACCCTGACCAGCCTGCCGGCTCCTGAACGACAAGGACCCTCATGACCTCCACCCTCAGCACCGAGACGACCATGTCCGTGCCGACCATGCCCGAGCCCGTGATCTCCCTCACGGGCGCCCGGAAGACCTATCACACCGGCGACATCGAGTTCGAGGCCCTGCGCGGCATCGACTGCCGCATCTACCCGGGCGAGTACGTCGCGATCGTGGGCCCCTCCGGCTCCGGCAAGTCGACCCTGATGAACATCCTCGGGTGCCTCGACGTGCTCACCTCCGGCCAGTACGTGCTGGCGGGCGAGGACGTCTCGACCATGGATGAGGTGGCGCTCGCCTCCGCACGCAATCGCCGCATCGGCTTCGTGTTCCAGCAGTTCCACCTGCTCGCGAGCCTCACCGCGCTCGGCAACGTCGAGCTGCCGCTCGTGTACGCCGGCGTCGCGCCGGCGGAGAGGCGCGAGCGGGCGCTGCGCGCGCTCGACCGGGTGGGACTCGCCGACAAGGCGCGCAACCACCCGGGCCAGCTCTCGGGGGGCCAGCAGCAGCGCGTCGCGATCGCCCGCGCGCTCGTCACCGAGCCGGCGATCGTGCTCGCCGACGAGCCCACGGGCAACCTCGATTCTCACTCGACGGCTGACGTCCTGGGCATGATCGACGACCTCCACGCGGAGGGCGCGACCATCGTCCTCATCACCCACGAGTCCGACGTGGCTGCGCGTGCCGGCACCGTCTACAACGTGACCGACGGCCAGTTCGTCGGTGCGGGAACGGAGATCGCCAAGTGAGGCCCGCAGACCTGCTCGGCAGCTCGTGGAGTGCGATCCGCACCCACAAGATGCGCTCCGCGCTCACCATGCTCGGCATCGTCGTGGGCATCGCCTCCGTGGTGCTGACGGTGGGGCTGGGGCTCGGCACGCAGAAGGACGTCAGCGACCAGATCGCGTCGCTGGGCTCCGACCTGCTGATCGTGTCCCCGGGCTCGTCGACCGACGACTCGGGCATGCGCGGCGGCTTCGGCAGCGCGGAGACCCTGACCCTGGCTGATGCGGACGCGCTCGCATCGGAGATCGCCGTCCCCGACGCCGCAGCCGTGGCCGCAGAGAAGACCGCGAGCGTGTCGCTCGAGTACGGCGAGAGCAACTGGACCACGACCGCGACCGGCACCTCCGTGAGCTGGGTCGACGTGCGGTCTCGCGAGCTGATGTACGGCAGCTTCTTCACCGACGACGACGTGACCGCCGCGGCGGACGTCATCGTGCTGGGCGCGGAGACCGCCGAGGAGCTCTTCGGGTCGACCGCGGTCGTGGGTCAGGACGTCACCATCGACGGGACGCAATACGAGGTCATCGGCGTCCTGGCGGAGGCCGGATCCTCCGGCGACACGTCGCTCGACGACCTCGCGGTCGTGCCCATGACCACCATGGTCGAGAGCCTCGACAGCTCGGGCGCGAGCGAGGCCGTGCAGACCATCTACATCAAGGCGACGGACGCCGATGCGCTGAGTGCGGCCTCGCAGGAGGCGCAGGCGCTGCTGCTCAACCTGCACGGCATCGCCAGCGTCGACGACGCGGACTTCACGATCGACGTGCAGGACTCGCTCATCGACGCGGCGACCTCCGTGTACGAGAAGCTCACGGTGCTGCTCACCGGCATCGCGGCACTCGCGCTGCTCGTCGGCGGCATCGGCGTGATGAACATCATGCTGGTCTCCGTCACCGAGCGCACGCGTGAGATCGGCCTGCGCAAGGCGCTCGGCGCCGCCCCCGCGAACATCCGCAACCAGTTCCTGATCGAGGCGATGATCCTGGGCCTCAGCGGCGGCGCCGTGGGCGTGATCATCGGCGTCGGCCTCGCGCTCGCGCTGCCCAGCGTGCTCGGCTCCACGATCGTGATCTCGGGCCTCGCGCTCGTGGTGTCCGTGGTCGTGGCCGTCGGGATCGGCGCCGTGTTCGGCGTCTACCCGGCCGCCCGCGCCGCCCGCCTCGCTCCCATCGACGCGCTGCGCGACCAATGACCGCCGCGGACCCGGCTTCCCCGACCCTTCATCCTGAGAGGACCCCCACCATGAGCACCACGACCCCCACCCGCACGCGAGCCGCCGTGCGCCTTGCCGCAGCCCTGTGCGGCATCGGTCTGCTGGCCGGATGCGCCGCGGGCGAGGCCGCAGAGACCGAGGATGCCGCCGTGGACGACACCACGGCCGCCGCCGAGGACCCTGCCGGCGCGGAGGGCGCGCAGGCCCCCGAGGGCTTCGACGGCCCGTCCGGCATCACCGGCGAGATCGCCTACGTCGCCGACGGCGTGGCGCAGGTCCAGGACGGCGACTCGCAGACCGCCGTCCGCTTCACGGACGCCACGGCGATCACGCAGGAGGTCGAGATCGCCCTCGAGGACATCGAGGCGGGCACGTGCGTGGTGGTGACGCTCGGCGACGATGAGACCGCTACCGCCGTGTCGACGGCCGATGCGGACGAGGACGGCACGTGCTCGCTCGGCTTCGGCGGCGGCTTCGGCGGGCAGATGCCGGAGGGTGAGATGCCTGGCGGTGAGATGCCGGAAGGCGGCGAGTTGCCGGAAGGCGGCGAGCGCCCGGAGGGCGCCATGCCGGAGGGGGAGATGCCCGAGGGGGAGATGCCCCGGGGCGAGATGCCCGAGGGCGAGATGCCCGAGGGCGGCTTCGCGGAAAGCGGCTTCGGCCAGATCCTCGCCGGCGCCGTGACGGCGGTCGGCGCGGACGAGCTGACCGTCGAGGACGCTGACGGCGAGACGACCGTCGTCGCGCTCGCCGAGGACGCGACCATCACCGGCACGGTCGACGCGACCGCGGACGACGTCCAGGTGGGGCTGTGCCTCACCGCGGCAGGCGAGGAGGATGGCTCCGGCGGCTACGACGCGACCGAGATCTCGCTGTCGAGCGCTGGCGACGAGGGCTGCTACGCGGTCGGCGGCTTCGGCGGCATGGGACGTGGCGGCCAGGGCGGCTTCGGCGGCGAGGGAGGCCCTGGTGACGCCGGCGACCTGGACTCCATGACCGAGAGCGACGAGTGATGGCCGCGGCCACGACGCTCGCGCGTCGATGGGGGTGGCGGCTGGCCGTCGTGCCGGTCGCGATCGGCGGCATCGTCGCAGCGAGCGCGCTCACGGGAGCGTCATCCTCGTCGGCCGCGTACCGCACGGCGACGGTCGCGACCGGCGACGTCACGCAGACGCTGACCGCGACCGGCGCGATCGAGTCCGCCAGCCGGTTCGACGCCGGGTTCCAGGTGGGCGGCACCGTCGAGTCGGTGGAGGTCGAGGTGGGCGACGCCGTCGCCGCCGGGGACCTGCTCGCGACTCTGGACACGAGCGACCTCGAGGACGCCGTCGCGCAGGCGGAGGAGGCCCTCGCGGATGCCGAGGAGACGCTCGCCGACGATCTCGAGGCGCAGACATCGAGCAGCTCGTCGTCGAACGCGTCGACCGTGGCGTACTCGACGGAGGAGACGACCACGACGACGCTCGTGGTCGCCGCGGTGTACACGGGCGAGTCCTCTGCGTCGGCGGTCACCGCGGACGCATCGGACGCCACGGATGCCGTCGAGGAGGCCCGCGCGGCGCTCGTGGCGGCCCAGGAGGCGCTGCTCACGCAGTACGACGTCGCGCAGGCTCTGCTGGCCCAGGCCGACCAGGCGTCGACGGACGCCCAGACCATCTGTGCCGCGTTCACGGAGGCGGCGGCGGGCGCTGATGCCGCCGAGGACGCCGGCACCGGGGATGCGGAGGACGCGGGTGAGTCGGGGACCGGCGACACGTCCGCGACGGACCTCGCAGCGGCTCTCGAGGCATGCCAGGTGGCGACCGAGGCGGCTCTCGAGGCATCCGCGTCCTCGATTGCCGGCCAGGCCGTGCTCATGGACCTTGCGACCGCCGTCGATGAGGCGGTCGCCGCGTACCAGCAGGCACTCGCGGATGCCGCGGCAGCCGGCTCGGATGGGTCGGACGGCTCGGACGGCGACTCCACGACCCCCGACTCGGGAGGCACGGGATCCGGTGGCGACGGCTCCGGCGACCTGGGCTCGGCGGGACCAGAGTCCGACGGAGCGGACGGCGGCGCGGGAGGCCAGTCGTCCGGCGACCAGTCATTCGGCGACCAGTCGTCCTCCGACCAGCCCTCGGGCGGGAGCGCTCAGGGCCCGGACTCGTCGAGCGGTGGGTCCGGCGCGGCCACTGGCGGCGCCGGAGCGGGCGTCGAGGACAGCGTGCCCACGGCGGCGGACATCCTTGCCGACAAGGCGGAGATCACCGCGGCAGAGGCCGCGCTGGCAGTGGCCGAGCAGGAGCTCGAGCACGCGCAGCTGAGCGCACCGGTCGCGGGCGAGGTGGTCGCCGTGGGTCTCGCCGTCGACGACACGGTGAGCGCGGGCGACACCGAGGCCGTGATCACGATCGTCGCCGACAACTCGTACCTCGTCACCCTGGCGGTGAGCCTCACCGAGGTTCAGCTGCTCGCGGTGGGTCAGCCCGCCGCCCTCACGCTGACGTCGTCCGGCGACGTGGTGGAGGGCTCCGTGTCGAGCGTGAGCGCCGTCAACTCGGGCAACGCGTGGTCGCAGTCCTACGCCGTGACGGTCGCCGTGCCGGACCCCGGATTCGACATCCGGATCGGAGCCGCGACGCGGATGCAGATCACCGTCGCGGCATCGACCGGCGTCACGGTGGTGCCGACGTCCGCGGTGGCCGATGCGGCGGGCGACGCCACGGTCCAGGTCGTGGGCGAGGACGGCACCGCCGCTGCGGTGCAGGTCCAGACCGGAGCGATCGGCGCGACCTACACGGAGATCGTCTCGGGCCTGGAGCTCGGCGACGAGGTGGTGCTCGCTGACCTGAATCAGGAGATCACGTCCGACGAGGAGGAGTCCTCCGGCGGGCTGCTGTCCGGCCTGAACGAGGACGGCGAGTCCGAGGACGAGGGCTTCCAGGGCCCCGGTGGCGGCATGCAGCCCGGCGGCGGGGGCTTCGGCGGAGGCGCGGCCGGCCCGGGAGCCTAGAGCACGTCTGAGCGGCGCCCCAGCACCCGTAGAGTGGTCGCATGATCAACGTCGCAGTGCTGGGCGCCGCCGGGCGCATGGGGACCCAGGTGGTCGAGGCCGTCGGCGGCGCCGAGGACCTCGAGGTGGTCGCCGCGCTCGATGCTGGCGACGACATTGCGGCCGCGGCGCGAGCGGGTGCCGAGGTCGCGGTCGACTTCACGGTTCCGGACGTCACCGAGGCCAACGTCCACGCGCTCATCGACGCCGGCATCCACGCGGTGGTCGGCACGACGGGCTGGACCGCGGAGGCACTCGCCCGGGTCGACGAGCACTTGCGGGAGCGCCCCGAGCTGGGCGTCCTGATCGCCCCGAACTTCGCGATCGGCGCGGTGCTCGCGATGCGCTTCGCCGCAGCCGCGGCGCCGTACTTCGAGTCCGCCGAGGTGGTGGAGCTTCACCACCCCAACAAGGTCGACGCGCCCTCGGGCACCGCGCTGCACACCGCACGCGGCATCGCGGACGCGCGCGCCAAGGCAGGGCTGCCGCTCAGCCCCGACGCCACGACTCACGACCCCGACGGCGCTCGCGGCGCCACTGTCGACGGCGTGCACGTCCACGCGGTCCGGCTTCGTGGCCTGGTCGCGCACGAGGAGGTGCTGTTCGGCAACGCCGGCGAGGCCTTCACGATCCGCACCGACAGCTTCGACCGGGTCTCGTTCATGCCCGGAGTCCTGCTGGGCGTGCGCCAGGTCGCCGGCCGCCCCGGCCTCACCGTGGGCCTCGACCAGTACCTGTCGCTATAGATGGGCGTGTTCCGGAATCCGGCCTTCCTCGCGGCCGTCGCTCTCACGGTCATCGTGGCCGTGTACTTCGTGTTCGTCGCGGACTTCGCGTTCGCCTTCCTGCGGGCCGATGCGCTGGAGGCCAAGGGCCTGGGTGCGGCCCTCCTCGTGCTGCCGATGGTCGGGGTGTGGTGGCTCTACCACGAGTGGAAGCTGGGCATCACGGTGCAGCGCATGGCCGACCAGCTCGACCGCGAGGGTCGGCTCCCGATCCACGACGGCGAGCGCTCTGCGTCAGGCGCACTCTCCGAGGAATCGGCGGAGGCCATCTTCGAGACCGCGAGGCGCACGGCCGACGCGAGCCCCGACGACTGGTCGGCCTGGTTCCACGTGTCGCACGCGTACGAGGCCAACCGCGACCGGTCGATGGCGCGCAAGTCGATGCGCCACGCGGCGCAGTTGTATCGCGCGGAGCGCAAGGCGCAGCGCCTGCAGTAGCGCGCCGCCACGGTATCGACGCGGCAGTGAGCCCGGGCGGCGTTCAGCGGCTTCGGCTCAGGCGCCTAGCTCGGCGCGGAACATCCGCTCGGCGAGCTCCCCATCGGGGCCCTCCATGCCGCGGCGCACGCCGCCCTCGCCCAGCCCCGCACCCGTGAGGAAAGCCTCGCGCGCCTCGTCTCCCTCGAGCGCCCAGGCGCGCAGCGTCGTGCCGCCCGCGAGCCTCAGGGTGTCGACGCACGCCGCCAGCAGCCGCGAACCGTGGCCCGCGCGCCGGTGCTCGGGTGCGACCTCGAGCGCCACGATCTCCCCGGCCGAGGCCATCGCGGCGAAGCCCACCACATGAGGCCCGTCGGTCGCGACGAACACGCGATGCTCGCGCGACGGCGGCGCCTGAATCGCCGCCGCCCACGTGCCCAGGACCTCCTGTCGCGGAATCCCGGCCACCGCATCGGCCCCCAGGACGCCGCGCCACGCGGCGAGCTGGATGTCAGCGATCGCCTCCTCGTCCCCGGGGACGGCAGGGCGGGCGGAGACATCGGCGATGGGCATGCTGACCAGCCTACGTGCCGCCCGCGCACCCGCTGCACTGGCTAGCCTGGCGACATGACCGTGCTGACCGCGGCTGTCGCAGCGCTCGTGGGAATCGGCGCCCTGCTGCTCGGCGCGGCGATCGCCTGGCTCTGGGACGTGCCCCGGCGCACCGTGGCGGGCGTCATGGCCTTCGGTGCCGGCGTGCTGATCGCGACGCTGGCCCTCGAGCTCGTCACGGAGGCGAGCGAAGCCGGGGGAGTGGTGCCCGTGGTGGCCGGCTTCGCCGGTGGAGCACTGCTGTATGTGGGCGGTGACGCCCTGGTCTCGCGCCTCGCGGCGGCGAGGCGCCACCCCACCATCGAGCCGTCGGGCTCGCGCAACGCGACAGCGAAGCGCGGTGGCGACACCCCCGGCGGTGGAGCGCCCATCGCGGTGGGTGCGCTGCTCGACGGCGTGCCCGAGGCCATCGTGATCGGCCTCGCGGCGGCGTCCGGAGGCTTCCCCGTCGCGATCGTCGCCGCGATCGGCCTGAGCAACATTCCCGAGGGCCTCGCCGGGACCGCCCCCCTCAAGCGGTCGGGCCGGGGAGCGGGCTTCGTGTTCGGGCTGTGGGGAGCCATCACCGCGATCGCGGTGCTTGCGACCGTTGTCGCGGTGCTGTTCCTGCAGGACGCGCCGGGATCGACGATCGCGATCATCCAGTCGATCGCGGCGGGGGCGCTGCTGGCGATGGTGTGCAACGCCATGATCCCCGAGGCGTTCGAGGAGGAGCACTGGGCGACGGGGCTGCTCGCGACCGCGGGCTTCCTGGTCGCGTTTGTGCTCGGGGAGGCGGGGTAGGCGCTCAGCCCCAGCCGAGCAGTCGTAGCCCTGCGGCCACGAGCGCGGCCGCGGCGACCACCACGATGAATGGCGCTCGCCGCCACAGCAGCACTGCCGCGACCGCGACGGCGGCGGCGCGCGCATCGAGCACCAGGGACGAGCCGGACGTGAAGGCCTGCACGGAGAACAGAGCCGCGAGGAGCGCGACGCTGATGAAGCCCGCGATGCGGTGCACCCGGGGGTGCGCGAGCCACGACTCGGGAACGGTGTGCCCGGCGAGCTTGGCCCCGAACGCGAGAGCGGCGGAGGCGAGGATCGCGATCCAGGCGACGGCGTAGGCGCTCATGCGGGCACCTCCTCGGCGCGCCGGCCCCGCCACCCGGCGGCGACCGCGACCACGGCGGCCGCGAGGATGGGCAGCCCAGCGGGGAGCAGTGGCGTCAGCGCGAGGGCGAGCACGGCCGATGCGGCGGCGACGGCCTGCGCAGCCCGGCTCGCCAGGCGGGGCCACAGCAGGCCGAGGAATGCGGCAGCCGCGGCGGCGTCGAGACCCCACTGCGCCGGGTCGCCGATGCGCGAGCCCAGCAGCGCTCCCACGACGGTGAGCGCGTTCCACAGCACGAACACGCCGACGCCCGTCCACCAGAACCCGGCCCTGCGCGCGGCGAGGTCGTCCGCCGGCTGGGCGAGAGCGACCGCCGTCGATTCGTCGATCGTGACCTGGGAAGCCCAGAGCCTGTGTGCGCCGCGCATCGGCCTCAGGACCGGCGCGAGGCTCGCTCCGTAGAAGCCGTTGCGCAGGCCCAGCAGGGTGCTGGTGGTGACTGCCGCGGCGGGAGAGCCTCCGGCGGCGATCACGCCCACGAACGCGAACTGCGAGCCGCCGGTGAAGACCAGCAGACTGAGCGCCATGGTCTGCCACAGGTCGAGCCCCGCGGCGACCGCGAGGGCGCCGAAGCTGATCGCGTACGCGCCGGTCGCGATTGCCACGGACAGCGCCTGCTGGCGGACGGCGTCGAGGCGGGGCATGGAGTCATCCTGGCAGGCGTGCGTGGTGCCGCGGGCGGGTGGTGTGGCGCCTGCGCGCGACTATCCGGTCTGCGTGAGGCCGGGCCAGTCGCGGTCCGCGATCCACACGTGCATGAGCGGCGCGGGCCCGCCGTGGTCCCGGTACGAGGGCTGCGTGGACTCGAAGCGGTAACCGGCGCGGCGGGCGACAGCGTTCGACGCCTCGTTGGCCTCATCGGCCCACAACTCGACCTGCGGCAGCCCGAGCGTGCCGAGGGCGACATGGGTGAGCGCCACGACAGCTTCGGTCGCGTAGCCCTGCCCCGTGTGCGACGCGCCGAGCCAGTAGCCCACCTCGACGCGTTCGGGTGTCGCGCCGGGGACCAGTGCGGCGCTGCCCAGCAGCATCCCGCAGTTCGGCATCTCGATCACGTAGTGCGCCGCGGTGCCCGCGCGGAGCTGGTCTCCCAGGTCGGCGAGGTCGCGGCGCCGCTTCTCGAGAGGGTGCGGCTCCTCGGCGGCCCACGGCTCCCACGGCGTCAGGTGGTCGAGGCTCGACATGACCAGCGCGTCGAAGTTCTCGGCGTCCTCGGCGCGGAAGGCGCGCAGGATCAGGCGCCGCGTCTCGATGCGGCTGGGCACTCCCGTGACCGGCCCGGCTCCGGACCCGGGGCCTACGCCGGCCATGGCAGCTCCTCGTCGTGCTCGTCGAACACGCGCGGCCGCGGCACGGACGCCAGTGGCTCGTGCCGCAGCTGCTCGCGGGTCGCGAACCAGGTCACGGCCTCGAGCGTCTCGCCGTCGTCGAAGCATTCCTCGCCGGAGAAGCCCTGTCGCACGTACCCGAGGCGAGCGGGAACCGATGCGCTGCGCTCGTTGCTCGGAGCGTGCGAGATGTCGGCGATGTCCGCTTCGGCGAGTTCGAGCGCGACGCGGGTGAGCGCGGCGGAGGTCTCGGTGACGAGGCCGCGACCCTCGTGCCTCGCATCGATCCAGTAGCCCACGGCGAGGCGATCAGGGTCCCGGCGGGTGTGGAAGCCCGTGCCGCCGATGAACTCTGTTCGACCCTCCGCGTCGCCGCGCAGGAAGATGCCCATCGTGTAGTCCGTTCCGGCGTCCCACTTGGCGTTGACGTCCGCGATCCATGCGCGCCGCTGCTCCACGGACTGCGGCTCGAAC
>NZ_CAJXJX010000031.1 GCF_913055775.1 uncultured Demequina sp.
TTGATGTGCGGGTTGGGGAACGGGTTGATGTCGACGGCCATCCCGTAGGCGTGCTGCGACCAGACCGTCGCGGCGCCCACCACGAGCCGGCACGTGAAGGCCGAGGTGATGTTGTGGTCGCCGGTCGTGGGGGCGTCGCGCTCCGCGGTCGAGATGACCCGCATCTCCTCGATCGGGAACTGCGCCGCGAAGATGCGCTCGAACGCCGTCGCGACCTCCTCGATGTGATCGTCGTGGGCGATCATCTCGCCCGTGTGCACCTGACCGTCGAATCCCCAGTACGGCATCTGGATGTAGGCGAGGTCGTCGATGTGCACCGGGCAGTTGGGGTCCCACGACGAGCGGGCGGCGACGTCCTCGGGCACGTCCATCTCAATGCGGGCGAACCACTCCTGTCCCTCCGGGTCCGGAAGCCAGGCGCGCGGCTCGAGCTGGCGGTCCTCGAGCTCCTCAGGCGTGTCAGCGGCGACGCCCAGGCCGTCCTCTCGCAGCTCGAGAGGCTGCGTCCCCAGCCACAGGGGGCGCGCGTACGCGTCGTCCTCGGGCGGGGCCTGGAACACGGTGACGGTGGGCGCGGGCTCCGCGCCCGGGGTCGCGGTGACGGTCGCGACCGCGGTCACGGTGGGCGCCGCGTCCGAGGGCAGCAGCGAGCAGCCGGCGAGGACTGTGAGGCCGGCGAGGCCGAGGAGGGGGCGGGCGACTCGCATCGGTCAAGGATAGTGGTCTGTGCAGGGCCGATGCGAGCGTCGGGCTGGGTACTGGGACGATGCGGCACGGCGCGGGCAATGTCACAGGCACGTGGTGAGATAGGGGGGTGAGCGAGACTTCCGCAACCCCGTCGCAGCAGGCCGATCCGCGAGCCCGTCACCAGGACCTGGTGCAACGGGTCGAGGAGCACCGCGCGCGCTACTACGGCGAGGACGCACCCACCATCTCGGATGCCGAGTACGACGCCCTCGAGCGGGAGCTCAAGGACCTGGAGGCCGAGCACCCCGAGCTCGTCGAGCCTGACTCTCCCACGCAGGTCGTGGGCTCCGCGCGGGGCGAGACCGGGTTCGCGTCGGTCCAGCATCGCGAGCGGATGATGAGTCTCGACAACGCCTTCAGCATCGAGGAGATCGAGGCCTGGCTGGCGCGGATCGGGCGCGAGGCGGGCGATCACCCGATCGTGTGCGAACCCAAGATCGACGGGCTGTCCATCTCCCTGACCTACGAGGACGGCACGTTGGTGCGCGGGGTGACGCGCGGCGATGGCACCACGGGCGAGGACGTCACCGCGAACGTGCTGACCATCCCGTCGATCCCGCGCTCTCTGGGCGGCGACCACGTGCCCGCAGTCGTCGAGATCCGCGGAGAGGTCTTCCTCCCCATCGAGGCGTTCGAGCGGCTGAACGAAGCGCTGCTGGAGGAGGGCAAGGCGCCGTACGCGAATCCCCGCAACACCGCGGCCGGCTCCCTGCGGCAGAAGGACCCCGAGGTCACCGCGCAGCGCCCTCTCGACGTCACCACCTACGCGCTGGGGGCTCTCGAGTGGGGCGATGCGGAGCCGCACCCCTCGATCGGCACCCAGTCGGGGATCTACGCCGTGCTCGCCGAATGGGGGATGCCCGTGAGCGCGTTCGCACAGGCGCTGCGGGGCATCGGCCCCATCGAGGGGTACCTCAAGGATCTCGAGGCGCGCCGGCACGACCTGGTGCACGAGATCGACGGCGTGGTGCTCAAGGTCGATGATCGCGCCGTGCAGGCGGAGCTGGGAAGCACGTCGCGCGCGCCGCGGTGGGCGATCGCGTACAAGTTCCCGCCCGAAGAGGTGCACACCACGCTCGAGGACATTCGCGTGGATGTGGGTCGCACCGGACGGGTGACGCCGTACGGCGTGATGACGCCCGTCACGGTCGCGGGCTCGACGGTCACGTTCGCCACGCTGCACAACAAGCATGAGGTCAAGCGCAAGGGCGTCCTGATCGGCGACACGGTGGTGCTCCGCAAGGCGGGAGACGTCATCCCCGAGATCGTCGGCCCCGTCGTCGCGGCTCGTACCGGCGCGGAGCGCGAATGGGAGATGCCAACGGCGTGCCCATCGTGCGGAACCGCTCTCGCCGAGCAGAAGGAGGGCGACAAGGACCTGCGCTGCCCCAACGCACAGGCCTGCCCGGCGCAGATCGTCGACCGCATCGCGTTCATCGGCTCCCGGGGTGCGCTCGACGTCGAGGTGCTGGGGGAGAAGGCCGCCGCCGCGCTGGTCGAATCCGGCGTGCTGGTCAACGAGGCGGGGCTGTTCGAGCTCACCGAGCAGGACCTGCGGCGCGTTCCGCTCTTCACCCTCGAGTCGGACTCCAAGAAGGACGGCATCGAGCGCAAGGCGGGCGACGTCTCGACCAATGGGCTGCGGATGCTCGACAACCTCGCTGCTGCGCGCGAACAGCCGCTGTGGCGCGTGATCGTGTCGCTGTCGATCAGGCACGTGGGGCCCACGGCGTCGCGCGCGCTCGCGACGGCCTTCGAGTCGATGGACGCGGTTCGAGCAGCTTCCGAAGAGGATCTCGCCGCGGTCGAGGGTGTGGGCCCGGTCATCGCCGAGTCGGTGAGGCAGTGGTTCGAGGTGGACTGGCACGTCGAGATCGTCGACCGGTGGGCGGCCGCCGGCGTGCGCATGGCGGACGAGCGGGACGCGTCGATCGAGCGGACCCTCGAGGGTCTCACCGTGGTCGCGACGGGATCGCTCGAGGGCTTCACGAGAGACTCGGTGAAGGAGGCGATCATCTCGCGCGGCGGCAAGGCCGCGTCGTCCGTGTCCAAGAACACGGACTTCGTGGTCGTCGGCGCCAACGCAGGGTCGAAGGCGGCGAAGGCAGAGTCACTGGGGGTGCCGATGCTCGACGAGGCGGCGTTCGAGCGGCTCCTCGCCCAGGGCCCCGGTGCCGTCGCGGACGGCGCCGCCGACGGCTGACCCGGTCGAGGCACGCTCCGTGCCGCCCGGGCTACAGTGGAACCACGCTTGCTGAGGATGACCGAAGGAGAGCCGTGGCCGAGACCATCCGCAGTGTCGATCCGAACGAGTCGAGCAGGCTCACGGAGATCGGCCAGCTGACCGCGTTGGCGTATCTCGCCGACGGACTCGTCGACCAGGCCCACCCCTACATCCCCCAACTGAAGGACGCCCACGCGCGCGCTGCCGATGCGGATCTGCTCGCCATGCTCGACGGCGTCGACGGCGAGGGGTCGGTGGTCGGCACCGTCACTCTGGTGCCCCCGGGGTCGAGCCTCGTCGAGCTCGCGAAGGATGACGAGTACGAGCTGCGCATGCTCGCGGTGTCGCCGTTGGAGCGCGGGCGAGGAATCGGGCGCAAGCTCACCCGCCGCGCGATGGACCTGGCCGTCGAGCGCGGGGCGCAGCGCGTGGTCCTGTCGACCATGGAGTCGATGCACGTCGCCCACCGGTTATACGAGCGCATGGGATTCGCGCGCCGCGAGGACCTCGACTGGACCGTGATCGACAACGCGGACGGCACCATCACCAAGTTGTCGCGGGCCGAGGCCGAGCGGGCGGAGCAGGCGGGCACTGCGATCCACCTCATCGGCTACGCCTGGGAGCCCTGAGCCCCTCCCGCATCGGGCGACCGGCGCGCCCCGGCGACCCTCCAGCGCCACTAGACTTCTGCCCATGTCTTCCCTTGAACGTGCTGACGTGGCGCGCCTTGCGGCGCTGGCCCGCATCGACATGACCGACGAGGATCTCGACCGCCTGGGCGGCCAGCTCAACGCGATCGTGGACTCTGTAGCCAAGGTGCAGGAGGTCGCGGGCGAGGACGTCCCGGCGACCAGCCACCCGATCCCCATGAGCAACGTGCACCGGCCCGACGAGGTGCGGCCGTCGCTGTCGCAGGACGCCGCGCTGTCGGGAGCGCCCGAGGCCGAGGACGGCCGCTTCCGCGTGCCGCAGATCCTGGGGGAGGAGGCCTGATGGGCGCCGCACGAGACTGGACCCGTGCCACGGCCGCGCAGATGGCCGCAGCGATGAAGGCGGGCGAGGTGACGTCCGTCGAGCTCACCCAGGCGCACCTGGACCGCATCGCCGCGGTCGACGGCGACGTCCACGCGTTCCTTCACGTCAACGCTGAGGGGGCGCTGGCCACCGCGCGCGAGGTCGACGAGGCCCGCGCCGCAGGCGAAGAGCTCCCTCCGCTGGCAGGCGTGCCGATCGCCGTCAAGGATGTCCTGGTCACCCAGGGCATGCCCACGACGGCGGGTTCGCGCATCCTCGAGGGCTGGGAGCCGCCCTACGACGCGACGGTGACGCGCAAGATTCGCGAGAACCGCATGCCCATCCTCGGCAAGACCAACATGGACGAGTTCGCGATGGGTTCGTCCACCGAGCACTCCGGATACGGCCCCACTCGCAACCCGTGGGACCTCGAGCGCATCCCTGGAGGCTCTGGCGGCGGCTCGTCCGCGAGCCTCGCCGCGTGGGAGGCGCCGCTCGCGATCGGCTCGGACACGGGTGGATCGATCCGCCAGCCCGCGTCGGTCACCGGCACGGTGGGCGTGAAGCCCACCTACGGAGGGGTGTCCCGCTACGGCGCGATCGCCCTCGCATCGTCCCTCGACCAGTTGGGCCCGTGCGCGCGCACGGTCGAGGACGCGGCCTACCTCCACGAGGTCATGGGCGGCCACGACCCGATGGACGCCACCAGCCTCGACGAGCCCGTGCCCTCGTGCGTGGACGCCGCCCGCCAGGGGCGCGAGGGAGACCTCGCCGGCGTGCGCGTCGGCGTCATCAAGGAGCTCTCGGGCGACGGCTACCAGGCCGGCGTCGAGCAGCGCTTCGAGGAGGGTCTCGAGAAGCTCAAGGCTCTGGGTGCCGAGGTGGTCGAGGTCTCGTGCCCGTCGTTCGACTACGCGCTTGCGGCGTACTACTTGATCCTGCCGTCGGAGGCGTCGAGCAACCTCGCGAAGTTCGACTCCGTGCGCTTTGGCCTGCGGGTCGAGAAGAGCACGGTTGAGAAGACCATGGGCGCCACTCGCGCGGAGGGCTTCGGCGACGAGGTCAAGCGCCGCATCATCCTCGGCACGTACGCCCTGTCCGCCGGCTACTACGACGCGTACTACGGCTCGGCGCAGAAGGTGCGCACGCTGATCCAGCGCGACTTCGCCGCCGCGTTCGAGCAGGCCGACGTGCTGGTGAGCCCCACCACGCCCACCACGCCGTTCAAGATCGGCGAGCGCATCGACGACCCTCTCGCGATGTACCTCAACGACGTCGCGACCATCCCCGCCAACCTCGCGGGCATTCCCGGCATGTCGCTGCCCAGCGGCATCGCGCCCGAGGACGGTCTGCCCGTGGGCTTCCAGATCCTCGCCCCGGCGCACGAGGACGCCAGGCTGTACCGCATCGGCGCGGCCCTCGAGAAGGCCCTGCACGACGACTGGGGTGGCGCGTTGGCTGCGCAGGCCCCCGAGTTGGAGGTGGCCCCGTGACCACGATGACGTACGAGCAGGCGATGGAGCAGTTCGACCCGGTGTTCGGCATCGAGGTCCACGTCGAGCTCAACACTGCGACCAAGATGTTCTGCGGGTGCGCCAACGAGTTCGGCGCCGAGCCCAACACCCAGGTGTGCCCGGTGTGTCTGGGACTGCCCGGGTCGATGCCGGTGACCAACCAGAAGGCCGTCGAGTCGGCGATCCGGCTGGGGCTGTCGCTCGGGTGCTCGATCCGCGAGTCCAGCCGCTTCGCCAGGAAGAACTACTTCTACCCGGACCTCGCGAAGGACTACCAGATCTCGCAGTATGACGAGCCCACATGCTTCGAGGGCAGCCTCGACGTGGTGCTCGACGACGGCGAGGTCGTCACGGTGGGCATCGAGCGCGCGCACATGGAGGAGGACGCCGGCAAGAACACCCACAAGGGTGGCACCGGCGGTATCCAGGGCGCGGACTACTCGCTCGTGGACTACAACCGCGGTGGCGTGCCGCTGGTCGAGATCGTCACCAAGCCCATTACCGGCATGGGCGCCCGCACCGCGGAGGTGGCCCGGGCCTACGTCGCGACCATCCGCGACATTGTCAAGGCGCTCGGGATCTCCGACGGCCGCATGGAGCAGGGCTCGGTGCGCGCGGACGTGAACCTGTCGCTGCGGCCGCGCGCCGTCGCGGGCGAGTCGCAGGACGATGTGCCCTTCGGCAAGCGCTCCGAGACCAAGAACGTGAACTCGCTGCGCGCCATCGAGCGGGCGATCCACCACGAGGCCGCGCGCCAGGCCGGGCTGCTGCTGGCCGGTCAGCCGGTCATCCAGGAGACGCGCCACTGGCACGAGGACACCGGCTCGACCACGCCCGGACGCTCGAAGGAGGAGGCGGAGGACTACCGCTACTTCCCGGAGCCCGACCTGCTGCCCGTCGAGCCCAGCCGCGCGTGGGTCGAGGAGCTGCGCGGCACCATTCCTGAGCACCCCGCCAAGATGCGGGCGCGGCTCAAGGAGGAGTGGGGCTTCAGCGACACCGACATTCGCGACGCGGTGAACGCCGATGCGCTGTCCCTCATCGCGGACACGGTGGCCGCTGGCGCGGCTCCCCAGGCGGCGCGCAAGTGGTGGATGGGCGAGCTGGCCCGCACCGCGAACGACCGCGAGGTCGCGCTGGCCTCGCTCCCCGTCACGCCCGCCCAGGTCGCTGAGCTCCAGGGGCTGGTCGACGCCGGCACCATCAACGACAAGCTCGCGCGCCAGGCGCTCGAGGGCGTGCTCGCCGGCGAGGGATCGCCGCGTGAGGTGGTCGAGAGTCGTGGGCTCGAGGTCGTGTCCGACGACTCCGCACTCGAAGCTGCGGTTGACGAGGCGCTCGCGGCCCAGCCCGACGTGCTCGCCAAGATCCAGGACGGCAAGGTCCAGGCGGCGGGTGCGATCGTTGGCGCGGTCATGAAGGCGACGCGAGGCCAGGCCGACGCCGGTCGCGTGCGCGAGATCATCCTGCAGCGCGCGGGGGTCGAGGGGTAGTCCCAGCCCGCCGCTGAGCCTTGGGCCCCTGTTCCGCTTCGGGACGGGAGCCCTCGCGCGTTGGCGGTCGTCGAGAGCCCCACCCTCCGGTGGCACGCGGCGCTGCACAGGGCCATGCTGGGAAGCAGGACCGCAATCGCGCTGTCCGTGCAGGTACGACGCGTAGAGGAGTGGACGTGGACACGTTCTGGGACGTCTTCTGGTGGACGCTATGGATCTTCGTCTGGATCACCGCCGTGGTGATCTGGTTCCGCTGCGTGTGGGACCTCTTCAGCGACCGATCGCTGAGTGGCTGGGGCAAGGCCGGGTGGGTCATCTTCCTGATCTTCATCCCGTGGCTGGCGGCGATCGTCTACATCATCGCTCGGGGCCAGGGCATGGCGGAGCGGACCTCGGTGCGTTCCGCCGCCGTGCCGGAGGAGGACATCCACGCCCAGTACATGGCGGGGCTCCAGGCCAGCGCGTTGCCCGACCCCGTGGGCCAGGTCGCCAAGGCCAAGGAGCTCCTCGACGCCGGCGCGATCACACAGGCGGAGTTCGAGGTCCTCAAGTCGAAGGCCCTCGCCTGATCTGACGCCGTGCGCGCGTCAACCGCGCGCGCTGAGCTTCTCCAGGAGCAGCGCCTGCGCGAGCACCATGCGCTCGATCTCCTCCGGGTCCACGGACTCGTCGGAGGCGTGGATGCGCGCCTGATCCATGTCCTCTGGTCCCCACAGCACGAACTCCGCGGAAGGGCACGCCTCGTGCAGCGTTTGCAGCAGCGGGATCGAGCCGCCCGAGCCCACTTCAGACGGCTCGGATCCGAAGGCCTCAACCAGCGCAGCGCGCGCGGCGACGTCTCCCGGCCCGCCCGTGGGCACGTGGAAGGCCGGTGCCGCCTTGACCCGCTCGACGGATACCTGGGCGCCCCACGGCGCGTGCGTTTCGAGATGGGCGACCAGCGCGTCCAACTCGGCATCGGGTGAGGTGCCAGGGACGATGCGCATCGAGATCTTCGCGCGCGCCGTCGGCAGGATCACGTTCGACGAGCCGGAGACCGAGGTCGTGTCGATGCCGATCGCGTTGATCGAGGGCTTCGCCCACAGTCGGTCGGCCACGGTGCCGGTCCCGATCAGAGACACCCCGGGCAGCAGCTCCGCCCCGGCGAGGAACTCCTCCTCCGACTGCGTCGCGCCAGACCACGAACCGCCGGTGACGCCTTCAATGGCCACGTCCCCCGCATCGTCCACGAGAGACGAGAGCAGCCGGGCGAGGGCCATCATCGCGTCCGGCGCAGCGCCGCCGAAGACGCCCGAATGCAGCGGGTGGTCCAGCGTCGACACCGTCACGATGCAGGACACGTCGCCGCGCAGCGCGGTCGTGACCACGGGCTCGCCCACGCGGAGATTGCCCATGTCGCAGATGACGAACATGTCGCACTCGAACAGCTCCGGGTGCGCCTCGACGAACTCCTCGAGGTTGGACTCGGTCTCCTCCATCCCCTCGACGATGATCCGCACGGTGCACGGCGGCTTTCCGTCGAACGCCCGCAGCGTCCCCAGGTGCGTGGCGAGTCCGCCCTTGTCGTCCGCGGCGCCGCGGCCGAAGAGCCGTCCGTCCCGGTGCGTGGGCGTGAACGGCGCAGTGGACCAGCCCTGCGACTCGGGCGCGGGCTGCACGTCGTAGTGCGCGTAGAGCACCACCGTGGGGGAGCCGGACGGGCCGGGAATCTCGCCATAGATGGGCGGGTAGCCCCACGGCACGTCCATCAGCCGCGCGTCCTCGACGCCAGCATCCTGCAGTAGCTCCAGTGTTCGCACCGCCATCTCATGCACCGGCTCCTCCGGATAGGCGGGAAAAGCGATCGACGGGATGGCGATGAGGTCCTCGAGATCCGCGATGACGCCAGGCATGAGCCCGGTGACCTTCTGGGGGAGGGACGATGCAGTCATGGCTTGCCTTTCGGGTGCGGCCTGGCGGCGGCGGGAGAGGTCAGGTGTCCAGGCTAGAAGAACGCGCCGATCGCGGCGCCCACGATCACGGTGGTCACCGACATGATCAGCATCGGCAGGAAGAAGCTGTGGTCGAGCAGCTTGGTGCCCAGCTTCGTGGTGCCGGTCTGGTCGAAGTTGGCGGCGGCGATCTGGGGGCCGTTGGCGGGCAGCGTGTAGACGCCGCCGAGCGCACCGGCCCACATGCCTGTCGCGACGCCGGCGGGAAGGCCTGCGGCGAGCCCGATGGGCACGATCGTCCTGGTCGCGGTCGACTGGCTGGTCGTCATGGCCGCGACCAGGAACACCGCGATCGCAAAGACGAAGGTGAACGAGTCGACCCAACTGCCGACCGTGGAGACGATCACCTCCTCGTGCGCGGAGATGAAGGTGGCCGTGAGCCACGCGATGCCGAACAGCGCGATCGCGGAGATCATGCCGGCCTTGAACACGGACTGCGATGGGACCTCGCCCACCTGGGGCCGGCCGATCGCGATGATCAGGGCTCCCGCCACGAACATCACGAGGATAATCGTCGACGTCATGTCGACCTGGGTGAGCTCGCCGCCGACGGTGAAGGACGGGCGAAGATCGGGGAAGAGCCCGAACGCGACGATCGCGAGCACGCCGAAGAGAAAGACTAGCGCAGAGTTGCGGCCACGCGCGGTGTAGGTGAGCGAGGCCGATGCTGCCTCGCTCCCCACCTGCGGCGCGGCGAGCGCCCCGGACGCGATACGCGCCTGCACCTCGGGATCGTCGGCGAGCTCCTTGCCCACCCGGTTCATCACCAGCGCCGTCACCACGATGCCGATCACGCATGCGGGGATCGTGATGGCGAGGATCTGCGCGAGCCCCAGGTCGTACGGAGCGACATCGGTGAGCGTCAGCATCGCCGCCATCGCCGCGGACACGGGGGAGGCGGCGAGCGCGATGCCGGATTGCACCACAGTCACCGTGAGCGGCCGTGAGGGCCGGATCCCGTTGCGGTAGCTGACGTCGTAGATCACGGGCAGCAGGGGATAGACGATGTTGCCCGTGCCAGCCCCGGCGCAGAACGCGAAGGCCGTGAGTGGTGCGATGGTGGTGATCTGTCGGGGCCGCTTCTCGATGACCTTCGCCGCCATCGCGACCATCCAGTCGATCCCCCCGGCCGCCTGCATGAGCGCCGCAGCGGTGACAACGCCCAGGATGATGCCGATCGCCGCCACGGGCGGCTCGCCCGGGGCCTCGCCGAACACGAACACGAGCACGAAGACGCCCACGCCGCCCCACACGCCCACCCCGGCACCGCTCGACCGGGTGCCCAGGACGATGGCGCCCAGCACGACGATCGCCTCGAGGATGAGGGTGATGTCCACGCGCAGCACCGCCTTCGAGGTCACCGTGGACCCTGGAAATGACGATACGCCGCGCAGCCGCGCGGCGCCCTGCGATGTCGCCTCCGACAGTCTGAACCCCACCGGGAGCCGACACCCCGAGGTGACCCGCGCATCGGCCCGTGCGGCCCGGCGTGTCCTGCCGAGATTGGTTCACACTGTCGCGGTCGGCGAGGGTGCTCAGGGGCGGAGCCGGGGCGCGGAGCCGCGACTCAGGCCGCTGCCGCGCGGGGCGCCGCCGTCGAGCCGCGCACCGTGAGCGACGTGGGCAGCTCGATGCGTGGCGCGGGGGCCACACCCTCGTACGCGAGCGTCGCGGCCGTGCGGATCGCGGTGCGGGCCATCTCCTCGAGCGGCTGCTTCACCGTCGTGAGCCCGGGGGAGAGCCACTCGGACAGGATCACGTCGTCGAACCCCACGACGGAGAGGTCCTGGGGGACGCGCAGCCCGCGTTCGCGCGCTGCCTGGTAGACGCCGCTCGCGGTCTGGTCGGTGCCGGCGAAGATCGCGGTGGGGCGATCCTGGAGGGCCAGCATCCGCCGCGCCGCCGCGAGACCGGAGCCCGGCATGAAGTCACCGTAGTGCTGCAGCCGAGGATCGAGCTCGAGGCCGTGGCGGCGCAGCACGTCGAGGTATCCCGCGAGCCGGTCCTCGGCACACATGACGCCGTGCGGGCCCGTGACGATGCCGATGCGCCGGTGGCCCAGGCGCACGAGGTGCTCGGTCGCCATGCGGCCGCCGGCACGGTTCGCGGCGGCGACCGCCGGCATGTCCGTGGGCGCGCTGCCGACCGGGTCGACGAGCACCACCGGGGTGTGCAGGCGGCGGAGCTCGTCGACGGCGGTCGGGGCGAGCTCGGACACCACCAGCACCACAGCGTCGGTGCGGCGGCTCGCGAGGTGCTGGATCCAGTGCCGGGACCCGGCGCGGCGCCCGTGGGTCGAGGTCAGCACGATCGACGCGCCCACGCGACGCGCCTCCTCCTCCGCGCCCAGCAGCAAGGGCATGGACCAGATGGGATCGAGGTCGCGCAGGACGAGGTCGATGAGCCCGACGCGCTGGCGCAGCGCGGTGCCGCGGCGCTCATATCCGTGCTCGTCGAGCAGCGCCTGGACTGCGCGACGCGTCTCGTCGGATACGCCCGCGCGTCCGTTGAGCACCTTCGAGACGGTGGGGCTGGACACACCGGCAGTGGCGGCGATCTGGGCGATCGTGACGCGCGGTGAGCGACTCCGTTGTCGTTCGGCGGCCATGACTGCTCGCTACTCGAGCACGGCACGGAGGGTGTCCGTGCCTCCCCGGTCGAGGGTGACGGTCGCGTGGAGGTCGGCGAGGCCGATGCGGTAGTCGCCTGCGAAGCCGGTGACGGTCACGCGTCCGTTCGCGTCCGTTCTGACCTCCGTGGCCTCGGACCACCACTCGCCCTTGATGAGCGCGCGCAGCGCGTCGTAGGACGGCTTGCACGAGCCATCGGCGCGCAGCAGCCCCGCCGGCGCGCCGAGCCACGATCCCTCGTCCGTGAGCCCCCAGTACGTGAGCGACTCGACGGCGGGGTGCGCGACGATGGCTCGGTAGTGGCGCACCATCTCGTCCGCCTGCCGCTCCTCGCCGTCAGGCGTCGACGGCCACGATTCCACGTGGTAGTCGTTGAGATCGACGATGTCCGGTGGCATGAGGTGGCCGGAGACGAGCGTGGTCTCCGTCATCTGCAGCGGCAGCCCGAAGCGCCCGAAGCGATCGAGGATCTCGGTGATCTGGTCCTCGCCGCGGAAGCCCTGATGCATGTGGGTCTGGACACCGATGGCGTCGATCGCGATTCCCGCCTCGAGGCACTCCTCGATGAGGCGCTCGTAGTCCGCGGAGAGGTCGAAGTCGTTGAGCACCAGTCGCGCTCCCGGGTTGCCCTCGCGCGCGCTCTCGAATGCCATCCGTACCATCTCGACGCGACCCTTGGTCCGGGCGAGGCGGGTGACGGCGTTGCGCTCGGCGGCGAACACGGGAAGGATCACGGCCTCGTTGATCGCGTCCCACAGGTCGACGGTCCCGGCGAAGTCCCGCGTCTCTCGCGCGATGCGCGCGCGCATGATCTCCTCGGCTCGCGCGTTGTCCACGTCGAGCAGCCACTCGGGTGCGAGGGTGTGCCACAGCAGCGGATGGCCCTTCACGGTCACGCCGCGCGCGACGAACCACTCGGCGGCGTTCCGCAGTCGCGCCGTCTGGGGCTGGCCGCGCCGGGGCTCGAACCCGCGCCAGTAGAACGGCAGGGTGGTGGCGTTGTAGAGCTCGAGGTAGTGCTCCGCGAGAGCAGGGGCCGATGCGGCGGAGGCGCCGCCGAAGACGCTGGGAGCGTCGTGGCTCTCGCCATTGGCGAGAGCGATCAGGTCGAAGCCGATGTTGCCGAACCCGAAGGCGTGCCGCGTCTGCTCGATGGTGACGACCGCATCGGCCGCCGCAGTGCCATCAGGCATCGCGAGGGCGACCGTCGCCGTTCCGCGCCGGTGGTCGTACGGGTCTGCGGCCCGCGCCGCCGGCCCGACGTCCCGCGAAGGGGTGCCGGGCACGGCGGCGTGGGTCGCGACCACCTCAGACCGTCGCGGGGGCGTCCGCCGCGTGCACAGCGCTCGTCGTGATGCGCGACGACTCGGCGGTGACGGGGTGGACGTCGCCGGTGAGGGCGATCTCGGTCTCGGTGAGGCGGTCGGCGGGGGTCCCGGTCCACAGCTGGATCGCGCCCGGCTCGACCACGCGGCGGTAGTGGCGGTCGGTGAACGCGAGCCTGGTGGTGGGGACGGTGAAGTCCACGATGGCGCCCTCGCCGGCCGCGAGGTGCACGCGCCGGTAGCCGATCAGCTGCGCCATGGGGCGGGTCACCGAGCCGACGACGTCACGCGCGTACAGCTGCACGACCTCGTCGCCATCGCGATCTCCGGTGTTGCGCACGGTGACGGACACCGCCACCGAGCCATCGGTCGCCACGTCGTGGGAGGAGATTCCGCTGTGCTCGAAGGTCGTGTACGACAGGCCGTGGCCAAATGGCGCGGCCGGCGTCGACGACAGGTTGGTGACGTCGCCGTTGCCTCCGAGTCGCGGGTGCAGGTAGGTGTACGGCTGCGCCCCCGAGGACCGTGGGATCGTGATCGGCAGCTTTCCTGACGGGTTGACGCGCCCGGACAGCACGCCGGCGATCGCGCCTGCGCCCTCCTCGCCGGGGAAGAACGACTGGACCACGGCCGCGCAGCGCTCGATCGCCCACGAGATGGCGTACGGACGCCCGGTCATGAGCACGAGCACCACGGGAGTCCCGGTCGCGAGCACGGCCTCGACCAGTTCGCGCTGCACTCCCGGCAGCTCGAGGTCGTCGCGGTCGCAGCCCTCGCCCGAGGTTCCGCGTCCGAACAGGCCGGCGTGGTCTCCCAGCACGAGCACGGCGGTGTCCGCCGCGGCGGCTGCCGCGACGGCCTCGGCGAAGCCCGAGCGGTCGTCGTCATCGACCGCGCACCCACGCGCGGCGGTGACAGTGCCAGCGAACTCGTCGCGAAGCGCTTCGAGGACGGTCGGTGCCGCGAAGCCCAGGTCGACGCCCGGGCGGTTGACGAGCACGTGATTGGCGAACGAGTAGCACCCGAACAGCGCGCCGAAGCGGTCCGCGTTGGGGCCGATCACGGCGAGCCGGGCATCGTCGCCGGTCGCGAGCGGCAGCGTGCCGTCGTTCCCGACCAGCACGACCGACTCCTCGGCCAGGCGCCGCGCCACATCGCGGTGCGCGGGGGAGTCGAGGTCGACTCCGGTGGGCGGCTCCGACTCGAAGGTCGCGTCGAGCAGGCCGTGGCGCTCCTTCTGCGCGAGGGCGCGGCCCACGGCGCGATCCACCAGTGCGATGTCGACCTCGCCGGCCTCGATGGCCGCCGTGAGCGGAGCCAGGTAGGCGTCGCCCGTGGGCAGTTCGATGTCGACGCCCGCGGCGAGCGCCTGTGCCGCGGCGTCGCCCAGGCTCTCGGCGACGTCGTGCAGGATCTGCAGGAACGCGACGCCGAAGTAGTCGGCGACCACCGTGCCGTCGAAGCCCCACTCGCCCCGGAGGACGTCCGTCAGGAGCCGCTCATTCGCGGCGACGGGAACCCCGTCGATCTCCGCGTACGAGTGCATGACCGAGTGGACGTTGCCGTCGATCACGGCCATCTCGAACGGCACCATGAGGACGTCGCGCAGCTCGCGCTCGCCCGCGTGCACGGGGCCGAAGTTGCGGCCGGACTGCGAGGCCGAGTAGCCGACGAAGTGCTTGAGCGTGGCGTCCACGCCCCGCGACTGCAGGCCCTGGACGTACGCCGTTCCGATCGAGCCGACCAGGTACGGGTCCTCGGCGATGCACTCCTCGACACGACCCCAGCGCGGGTCGCGCACCACGTCCAGCACGGGCGCGAGACCCTGATGGATGCCCAGCGCATGCATCGAGTCGCCGATGCGCTGGCCCATCTCGCGGACGAGGTCGTCGTCGAACGACGCGCCCCACGACGGGGGAGCGGGGAAGGTGGCGGCCTTCCACGCCGACAGGCCGGTGAGGCACTCCTCGTGCACGAGCGCCGGGATGCCCGGCCGCGTTCCCGTCACCAGCGATCGCTGGCGGCCCCACAGGTAGGCCGCGCGTTCGTCGGGGTCGACCGGGTTGGTGCCGTAGACACGCGTGAGGTGCCCCAGGCCGTGACGGATGGCGTCGTCGAGCTTGCCGGTGTGGTTCTGTTCTCCCTGCAGGGGCGCGACCGAGTCGCCCTCCTCGCCCTCCCAGAAGCCCACGATCTGCGCGAGCTTCTCATCGAGGGAGAGCGATTCGACCAGCGCCCTGACGCGGGGGCTGAGGCTGTCGTCGAGCATCGGCCCTAGCCCTTCACTGCGCCCGACAGGCCGTCGACGATGCGACGCTCCATCATCAGGAAGAACACGAGGGCGGGGATCATCGCCAGGAACGTGTACGCCATGATGCCGGCGAAGTCGGAGGCGTTCTGGCCCTGGAACTGGGTCACGCCGAGGGGCAGGGTCGTGGGAGCGTCGCGACCGGTCAGGATGACCAGCGGCAGCAGGTAGCCGTTCCACGAGCCCAGGAACGCGAGCACGCCGACCGTGACCATGCCCGGCTTCGCCAGCGGCAGGATCATGCGGAAGAAGAAGCCCACGCGGGTGAGGCCATCCATGAACGACGCCTCCTCGAGCTCATCGGGCAGGGCCTGCAGGAACGGACGCATGATGATCACCGTGACGGGCAGCGCGAACGCCACCTGCGGCACGATGAGCCCCCAGTAGCCGCCCACCCAGCCCAGGTCCTGCAGCAGCAGGAACAGCGGGAAGATCGCGACGGTCAGCGGGAACATCAGGCCCGCGGTGAAGACCACGAAGATGCCCTCGCGACCGCGGAAGCGGTAGCGAGCGAGCGGGTAGGCCGCCATGGTGCCCAGGGCGACGACGCCGATGGTGGTGGCGCCGGCCACGACCAGTGAGTTGAACGTGAATCGCCAGAACGTGCCGTTGCTCAGGATGTTCCAGTAGTTCTGCCACACCCACGGGTCGGGGAGGGCGTTGGGGTCGGCCGCGATCTGCGCGTTGGAGCGGAAGCCGCCCAGTGCGAGGTAGATGAGAGGGCCGAGCGTCAGACCCACGGCGACCAGCGCGACGAAGATCGTCACGTAGATCGAGGAGTCGCCGGTGAGCTGGGTCCTGGCCTTGGACGAGCGCCGGCGCGTCCGGGTCTCGGGAATGGTGGAGGTGGCCATGGCTCAGACCCCCTTCTTGATCTTGGACTTGCCGGTGGGACTCGAGGTGTTGTCGCGACGCATGATCAGTCCCATGTAGATGAGCGCTGCGGTCATCGAGAAGATGAACATGATGATCGCGAGCGCCGAGGCGTAGCCGCCGTCGTTGCGCTGCGTGCCGATGTCCACCATGAGGGTCGCGATGGTCGAGTACTGACCGGTGGATCCGCCCTTGTTCAGCACCCACGCCATGTCGAACAGTTGGATCGAGCCGATGATCGACAGGAACGCCCACACGCGGACGGTGGGGCCGATGAGCGGGATGTTGATCCGCCACTGCACCTGCCACCAGCTCGCGCCGTCGATCGACGCGGCCTCCTGCAGCTCCTGCGGCACCCCTGCCAGGCCCGCGAGGAACAGGATGATCGCCAGGCCGATGTACTTCCACGAGACGATGAAGAAGAAGGTCCAGAATCCCCACGTCGGATCCTCGAGCCAGCCTTGTGATGGCACGGGCAGCCCGATGCTCTGCACCATCGTGGTGATGGGCCCGCGCGGGTCGAGGAGCATCATCCACATGAGTCCTGCGGTGACCTCCGCGAGCACATACGGCGCGAAGATGATGAGGCGGACGCCAGAGCGGCCGCGGAACCTGCGGTTGAGCACCAGCGCCACGATCATCGCGACCGGCAGCTGGATGAGCATCGACAGAGCGATGATCTGGAAATTGTTGCCCACGGCGTTCCAGAAGGGCTCGGCATAGGCCTTCCAGAAGATCTCCTGAGTCTCGGGGTCAGTGCCGCCGATCAGGGCGCGGGTGTAGTTGTCGAACCCGATGAACTCGGCCAGCTCGAACGGCTGGCGGGAGTCCCACTTGTACAGGCTGTAGCGCGCCGCCATCACCATGGGGAACACCACGAAGGTGAGGAAGACGATCAGGGCGGGACCGACGAAGATCGCGATCTCGATCCACTTGCGACGGTTGTCGCGGCGGGAGTTGCTCGTGGCAGGGGTGACAGGGTGCGACCCCGCCGCCGGCGCAATGACGTCGGCGGCGGGGCCCTTGCCCGTACCCGAGGCCTCCAGTGCAGTCACCAGGGAGCCTCGCTTTCTTGTTTCGGGGGGGACGGGGTTGTTACTGGGTGAGGGCCGCGGCGGTCATGAGGTCGACCACGTCCTGGGCATTTCCGGTGCCGGCGAAGATGTTGACGATGCCGTCATTCATCGCGCCACCGACGTTGGTGCCGAAGGAGGTGTCGAGCCACAGCTGCACGTAGGCGGCGTTTCCGGCCACCTGCGACAGCTCGACCAGCACGGGGTTGGTCACGGAGTCCGCGGCGGCGGGCGCCACCGGGAGGATGCCAGCGGCCTCGGCGGCGCCGGCCTGGTTCTCATCGCTCACGATGAAGGCCAGGAACTCGGCGCACTCCGGCGGAGCGTCGACGTAGCAGGCGAATCCGTCACCACCACCGAGTGCGGCGGTCGGGTCACCCGCGCCACCCTCGGTCGCCGGCATCGGGAACCAGCCGAGGTCGTCGTGCAGGGCCTGGATGCCCTCGTCGGTGCCATCGGTGAAGCCCTCGTACACGAAGACGTTCCAGTGGCCCATGAGCTCCATCGCGGCCTCGCCGGTGGCCACGAGGCCCGCGGACGAGGTGGCGCCGGTCTGCGCGACCGTCGAGATGTAGCCGGAGTTGAAGGGCTCGGTGCCGATGAGCTCCTCGAGCTGCTCGCCGGCGTCGACCCAGCACTGGTCCGAGAAGTCGAACGTGGTGCCGGCCGTCGAGATGACGTCCTGCGGGCACGAACGCAGCGCGAAGTTGTACCACCAGTGCGCGGCGGGCCAGCCGTCCGCGGCACCCACGGCGATGGGCTCGATGCCCGCGTCCTTGAGCGCTGCGACCGCGTCGTTGAGCTCGGCCATCGTCGAGGGCTCCTCGGTGATGCCGGCCTCCTCGAACAGGGACTCGCGGTACCAGATGCCCTCCACGCCGAACTGGAACGGAAGACCGTAGGTGCTGCCCTCGTACTGCCAGGGAGCGACACCGCCGCCCAGGCGGGAGATGTCGTCCGCGAGGACGTCGGTCAGGTCCATCAGGTAGCCCGACTGCACCTGAGTCGCGAGCTCGCCGCCGCCCCATGCCTGGAACAGGTCCGGCGCATCGCCGGACTGCAGTGCGAGCGGGATACGCGTGCGCTGCAGGTCCTCGTTCTGGATCTGCTCGATCTCGATGGTGACGTGCGGGTTCTCCGCGGTGAAGGCGTCCGCAACGGACTGCCAGTAGTCGCCCAGGTCGTTCTGCCCGTTGTCACCGGCGGTGGCGTTGTGCCACCAGGTGAGGGTCACGGGCTCCATGCTCTCTTCTGTCTCCTCGGTATCCGGGGAGTCGGAGCCCTCGGGCTCGGTGTCGCCACCGTCGCTGCTGCACGCTGCAAGCAGGAGTGCAGCTGAAGTTGCGAATGCCATTACGGCACCCGCACGACGCATGTTCGCCATGTCAGTTCCTTTCAGTCCTCGTTGACCAGCTGAACATTCGGCAGTCTGTCAGCGGCTCAGGAAAGTTGTCAAACGTTTTCGATAACGTTTTCGTCACAGAGGGGCGAACCTGTACCATCTGTCACATGGAACCGGCCCCGCGCGTCAAGATGGCGGACGTCGCGGCGAAGGCCGGCGTCTCAGTCGCCACTGTCTCGAAGGTGGTGAACGGGCGCTACGGCGTCGCCAAGGAGACCGTCGAGCTCGTTCAGGGCGTGATCGAGGAGCTCGGCTACGCCGGCAACCTCAGCGCCTCGAGCCTGCGCATGCCGCAGACCAACATGCTGGGAATTCTGGTCGCGAGCTTCGAGCCCTTCAGCGCCGAGATGATCAAGGGGGCGGCCTCGGTCGCCGAGAGTTCCGGCTATGAACTGCTCGCGCACTCCGGTGGCGACACCCACGGGTGGGAGCGGCGGTCGCTGGCCCGCTTGGGAGGCACCCTCATCGCCGGTGCCGTCCTGGTCACGCCTACCGTCCTCGACGCTCGCACGGTGGTGCCGGTGGTCGCCGTCGACCCTCACTACGGACCCAACCGACTGCCCACGATCGACGCGGACAGTTTCACCGGGGCCGAGCGTGCGACGGAGCACCTGATCTCCTTGGGGCACACCCGGATCGCGTTCCTGGGCGGGCGTTCCGAGCTGGACTCCGCGCACCTGCGCGAGGCGGGCTTCCGCAACGCGATGGCGGAGGCGGGCATCCCGATCGAGTCCGGCTTCCTGCGCGAGACGCGCTACCAGCCGGACCGCGCGGCGGAGGTGGCGCGCGAGCTGCTCCTGCGGGACGATCGCCCGACCGCGATCTTCGCGGCGAACGACGTCACGGCGATTCGCGCCATGGAGGTCGCCCAGGAGTTGGGGCTCTCGGTGCCCGAGGACCTGTCCGTGGTCGGATTCGACGACGTTCCCGACGCCACTCTCGCCAAGCCGGCGCTCACGACCGTGCGCCAGCCCCTCCAGGAGATGGGGGCGGAGGCCATGCGCATGCTGCTGGACCTCATCGCCGGGGTCGAGCGCGAGCATCACGTGCGCATGGCGACAGAGCTCGTCGTCCGCGCGTCCACCGGCGAGCCGCCTCTCGAGCTGCGCCCAGCGAGCGCCGCGGGAGACCTCGCCACCGCATCGGCAGACTGATGGCCTCGGGCCGGCCCGGGGACCCCATCGAGCAGGTCACGGCGGCAGCGGGCGCCGGCGACGTGTGCGCCCTGACGTTCGACGACGGTCCAGCCGGCGACGACACCGAGGCGCTGCTCGACGGCCTCGCCGAGCGCGGGATCCGCGCCGTCTTCTGCGTCGTCGGCGGTCAGATCCAGCGCCCGGGTGGCAATGATCTGCTGAGGCGCATGGTCGCGGATGGCCACGTGCTGGCCAACCACTCGACGGGCTTCGACGACATGGGTGACTGGGGCGCCGAGCGCGTGCGGGCGGACCTCGCGGAGAACCTGCGCATCATCCGCGACGCTGCGGGCGCGGAGGTACCGGTGCCGTACTGGCGTGCGCCCAACGGATCGTGGGGCGTGACGGAGCAGGTGGCCCTCGACTTGGGGATGCGTCCGCTCGGCGTGGTCAATCACATCGGCGACTGGGAGGTTCAGGACGCCGAGGTCCTCGCGGAGCGCCTGCGCACGGTCATGACGCCCGGCTCGATGGTGCTCGCGCACGACGGTCCGAGCGATCGCGCTGCCACAGTGAAGGCGGTGCTGCGGGTGGTCGACGAGCGCCTGGCCCTGGGCTGGCGCTTCACGCTCCCCGCCCCGTAGGAACCTGACCTCTCACTTTCGCGTCGCACCGGCTCCTGGAGGAACCTGGCCCCTCATTCCTGGGCCTCGTCACGCCGGCGGATGAAGGTCGCCATCCCCGGCACGGTGAACGCGATCCTGCCGCGCACGGGCGCGTAGATGATGCCCTTGTCGATCAGCCGTGTGCGGATGGCGCTCAACGCGGACGCCGGCTTGCCGAGCCTGTCCGCCACGTCGCCCGAGCGCGACGGGCCGTCGCCGTCGATGGCCATGGCGCGCAGGTAGGACCGCTCCGCTGGCGTCGCGCGCTCCCAGCGGATGTGGAAGAAGCCCTGGTCGAGCTCCGCGAAGCCGATCGAGCGCGCGAGGTTGGCGTCCGCGGCGTCGATGGGGGAGAAGGCCGCGACGTTCCAGGCGGCGCGACCGAAGTGCTGGAGGAAGTAGGGGTAGCCGCCCGCGGCAGCCAGGGTGACGTCGAGTCCTGCCTCCGTCCAGATCTCGCCCATCGCCTCGACCGGCTCGACAAGGGCGCGGCGCGCGTCCGTGCGGTCCAGCCAGGTCACGGCGCGGAACTCGAAGAACCGCTCGGCGTAGGTGCGCGCCTCGGACAGCAGGCGGGGCAGCGCAGGGAGCCCCGCTCCGCACAGCAGCAACGGCGCCTGCGATGAGTTGGCCTCCTGGCCCACCGCGAGCAGGGCGCGCAGGTCCGCCCGCGACAGGTCGTGCATCTCGTCGACGGCGACCAGGACCCCCTTGCCGTCCTCGGCCTGCGCCTCGGCAAGCGTGCGCAGCATGTCGGGGAGCGAGTGCTCGATCGAGGTGCCGTAGTTGAGGAGGTGACGCGGCTCGACCTCGATGCCCGCTGACACGTCCTGGAGCCCCACCGAGACGCTGAACGACTTGAACGCACCCAGCGCGCGGCGCACGCGCTCGCCGGCCTTGGGGCGGTCCAGGCGGAGCATGTGCGGCGTGAGTCGGGTGACCAGCTGCTCGGCGAAGCTCGCGCTCGTGGACGCGGCGGCCTCGATGCGCAGCGCGATCCAGCCGCGCTCGGAGGCGACCTCGCAGAAGCGCCCCAGGAGCACGGTCTTGCCGGTGCCGCGCAGCCCGTGAAGCACAATCCCATTGGCGCCGCGGCCCAGCTCCGAGCGCTCGATCGCCGTGGTGATCGCCGCGATCTCGCTCTCTCGGCCCGCGAGCGTGTGCGGCGGGGTGCCCGCGCCGGGGTTGAACGGGTTCGAATTGGGGTGCATCTCACAACGTATACGCGATTATGCCGAATCCCGCATACTCATCCGCGCGAAACCTTCGCGCGAATCTCCGAGCGCGCCCGCGCATCGGCCCTCCCTCCCCGCGACATGGATCCCTTTCGCTTCTCTAGGGCCCTAGACGAGCCCAAGGGATCCATGTCGCGGAAGGGGGGAGGGGGTGGCGCGGGCTGGCAGACTGGCCGCATGATCACCGTCGCCGTGCCGCACCCCAAGATCGCCGATGCGCTGGGAGACCTGGGAGACGATGCTCGCGTCATCGTGTGGGACCCCAGCAAGGAGGACGTGCCGGCGGACGAGCGCGAGCGGATCACCATCGCCTGCATCCCGCACCTGAGCGGCGGCCGCACCGTCTACGGGCGCCTCGCCGAGTGCCCCGACCTGCGCGTCATCCAGATCCCGTCCGCGGGCTACGAGCATGCGGTGCCGTTCGTGCCGGCGGGCAAGAAGCTGGCGAACGCGCGAGGCGTCCACGACTCGCGCACCGCCGAGATGGCGATCGCCCTCGCGCTCGCGAGCCAGCGCAAGCTGCCGCAGTTCTTCGAGGCGCAGCAGCGTGAGACCTGGGAGTCCGACCCGTATTGCCCGTCGCTCGCCGACCGACGCTGCCTTGTGGTGGGTTACGGGTCCATCGGCGCGGCGATCGGGTCGCGGCTCCGGGCGCACGAGGCAGGCGTGACCGGGGTGGCGAGATCCGCGCGCACCGCGCCCGATGGCACCCAGGTGCACGCGATGGGGGACCTGCCGCGGCTCCTGCCCGACGCCGAGATCGTGTTTCTCGTGACGCCGCTCACCGAGCAGACCGAGCGCATGGTCAACACCGATTTCCTCGCGGCGCTGCCCGACGACGCGCTCGTGGTGAACGTGGGCCGCGGCGGAATCGTCGACACGGATGCCCTCCTGCCCGAGCTCGAGTCCGGCCGCCTCCGCGCCGCGCTCGATGTCACGGACCCGGAGCCGCTGCCGGACGGGCACGCGCTCTGGAGCGCCCCCGGCTGCATCGTCACGCCGCACGTCGCGGGCTTCGCGCTGCTGACCGACAAGCGCTACGTCGCGCTCGTGAAGCGCCAGGTCGAGGCCGTGCGCCATGGCGACGACCCCGTGAACTTCGTCGCGATGGGCGCGTTTCCGGCCTAGGCGCCGGCTGCGTCCTTCCAGGCGATCCACGCCTGGATGATGGCGTTGAGCTCGTCGCGGCGCTCCTCGGCCTCGGCGATCGACACGATCTTCATCGCGCGACCCTCCTTGCCGCCGCCCTCGAGGTGCGGGAAGTGGCCCGGGATGAGCGCGCCCTGGTGGAACATCAGCGTCGCGTGATGGGTCGACTTGGGGAAGAAGCTGGCGAGGTTGCCCTTGTACGTGAACGTCGGCGTCTGCCACTTGATGCATTCCTCGATGCGGTCGTCCGAGGCGAGGATGATCTGGCGGATGCGCTGCACGACGTCCTTCATGGGGTTGTCGTAGTGGCCCATCCACCGCTCGACGTCGTCACTCGTCATGGGACCGACGGTACCGCTACCTGGTGTCACGTGCGCGGCGATGGAGTGCGAGTGTCTCTTCTCGGGCCGTCTTATGGTCCAGGATCGGGTCCGGATAGTCGGGTGTGTCCAGCTCCGGGATCCAGCGCTCGACGTAGCGCCGGTGCGGGTCGTGGCGTTCGGCCTGCGCCTGGGGGTTGAAGATCCGGAAGAACGGCGCGGCATCGCGACCGGTGCCCGCGACCCACTGCCAGTTGAGCTGGTTCTGGGCGTGGTCGTAGTCGAGCAGCGTGCGCCGGAAGTGATCAGCGCCGCGCTGCCACGGGAGCCGCAGATCCTTGACGAGGAAGCTCGCGACCACCATGCGGACGCGGTTGTGCATCCACCCGGTCGCGACGAGTTGGCGCATGCCGGCATCGACCAGCGGGAAACCGGTGCGGCCGTCGCGCCACGCCATGAAGAGTGCGTCGCTCTCGCGGCCGGTGACCCACGCATCGGCGGGCAGGACGGTCGACAGCGACTCGCGCCGCGCCTGGGGCTCGTGCCACAGGGTGTCCGCGTGGAACTCGCGCCAGGCGATCTCGGACTCGAAGGTCCGTGCGGCGTCGCCGTCGACGGCGCCCGTCGCTGCCAGCACCGTGCGCGGGTG
>NZ_CAJXJX010000032.1 GCF_913055775.1 uncultured Demequina sp.
AGGTGCTTGTCCTTGAGGGTCTCGGGCACGTCGCCGCGCACGATCGCCTGGGCGAGGCCCTCGACCACGGCGGTCTTGCCGACGCCGGGCTCGCCGATGAGGACGGGGTTGTTCTTGGTGCGGCGCGACAGGACCTGCATGACGCGCTCCTGGATCATCTCGCGTCCCACGACGGGGTCGAGCTTCCCTTCGCGCGCGGCCTGCGTGTAGTTGCGGCCGAACTGGTCGAGGACCGTCGAGCCCGAGGGCTGGCCCTCCTGCGGTCCCCCGCCGCCGGCGGTCGCGGGCTCCTTGCCCTCGTAGCCGCTGAGCAGCTGGATGACCTGCTGGCGCACGCCGCCCAGGTCAGCGCCGAGCTTGCCGAGCACCTGAGCCGCCACGCCCTCGCCCTCGCGGATGAGGCCTAGCAGGATGTGCTCGGTGCCGATGTAGTTGTGTCCCAGCTGGAGCGCCTCGCGCAGCGACAGTTCGAGCACCTTCTTGGCGCGCGGCGTGAAGGGGATGTGGCCGGACGGGGCGTGCGAGCCCTCGCCGATGATCTCCTGGACCTGCTCGCGCACGCCGTTGAGGGAGATGTCCATGGCCTCGAGTGCCTTCGCGGCGACGCCCTCGCCCTCGCGGACAAGGCCGAGGAGGATGTGCTCCGTCCCGATGTAGTTGTGGTTGAGCATGCGTGCCTCTTCCTGGGCAAGCACGACCACACGACGGGCTCGATCGGTGAACCGCTCGAACATGGTGTCCTCCTCACTTCGTCCGGCCGATGCGCCGGGGTCGCCACAGTCACCTGTGCCGTTGGATTCAGGCTAACCAGCGAAGAGGGGTGCTCATGCCCGTGTTCGCCAGGGGCGTGACAGGTGTGACATGCCCGTAACACGGGCCGATGCGCGCTCCGGGCGGAATCCACGCATCGACACCGGCAACGTGCGTGGGAACAGCGCTTCCGGCGCTACATCCACGCACGAGCGGGCCGTCCGTGCGTGAGAAGGGTCCGCGGCGGTCCTAGGCCTCGAGCAGGATCGTCATGGGCCCGTCGTTGACGAGCTCGACATCCATCATCGCCCCGAACACCCCGGTGTCGACCGTCAGGCCTCGCGCGCGCAGCGCGGACACCACGGCATCGACGAGCGGCTCGGCGACGGGGCCTGGCGCGGCCCCGTTCCAGGACGGCCGCCGTCCCTTCTTCACGTCCGCGTACAGGGTGAACTGCGAGACCACGATGATCGGCGCGCCGACATCGGAGACCGACTGCTCCCCGTCGAGGATTCGCAGCTCGGCGATCTTGCGCGCGATGGTCTCGACCTGCTCGGGCCCGTCGTCGTGGGTGGCGCCCACGAGAGCGACGACGCCCTGCCTGTCGAACGCGGCCGTGACACGGCCTTCGACCGTCACCGAGGCGCGCGAGGCGCGCTGCAGCACTGCCCGCATCGGCTCAGCGCACCACGCCTGCCATGCGGCCGCTCACCAGCCGCCGGACGAGCGCCCGCCGCCGCCCGAGCCGTAGTTGTTCTCGCGCAGTTTCACGCGCACGTCGACGAAGTAGTAGATGACCACCGCGATCGACGCGATGCCGAGGAGGCCCAGCGCGCCCCCGCCGCCGAAGCCCAGGATGTTGGGGCCGATGGGCAGCGGCGGCATCGAGATGAAGGCCACCACTGCGGCGGCGCCCAGGATCAGCAGCCAGATGCCCTTGGACTTCTTGCCCGCGTTGGTGAAGGTCTGGTCCGGGTATCTGACGGCGTCGACGAACGCCCAGATCGAACCGACGAGGGCGCCGGCCGAGATGATCCAGATGACGAGCTCCTGGAGGAATGCGAACACGGGGGGTCCTTACGCAGACGTGACGGTGATGCTCAGGCCAGTGTAGGCGGCAGGACGGTGAGCCCCTCCGCACGCCCGGCCTCGGCCAGCCGGCGATCCCACGCCGCGAGCACGGGTGACGCGTCGCGCAGCGCCAGGGCGCTCGCGAGGTGGAGCGCGTCGCCGGCGCGCAGGGGCCGCCGGTCCGCGAGGTCGCCCGCGTGCTGGGCGATCGCGGCCGTCACCTCGACTGTGGCGAGCGAGGGCCACAGCTCGGCCCAGCAGTCCCGCGCCTGGGCGGCGGGCGCCGCGTCGATGCGGCCGATGCGCTCGGCTGCCGCGAGCACGGATCGCACCTCGGCATCGGCGATGCGGGAGGTGACCAGCGCATCGGCGTGCTTCCACAGTCCGACGGCCAGGGCCGTGCCGGTCTCGAGCACGCACAGCTTCACGAGTGCCGACGTGTCCATGTAGACGAGCGCCACCGCTACCTCCGCATGCGGCCGAGCAGGCTCGACAGGGCGTCCTTCGCGGCCTCGGCCTGTGGGAGCCGGGGCACCGCACGGGACTCGGCGGGCGGGGTGATGAGGCCGTCGGCCTCGAGCCGGGCGAGCAGGTCCGCAGACCCGACGTCGGTGAGCCGGGCCACGGGCAGGCCGCGCTCGGTGATGATGACGTCCTCGCCGTCCTTGGCGGCGGCCAGGGCCGTGGTCAGGCCCTTGCGCAGCTCGCTCACTGAGATCTCCACGACTGTCACCGTACTCCGGGACACGCGGCGCGCGCGGGGGGCGCGCGGCCTACTCGGGCAGGTCGCCGCCGTCCGCCGCGCAGCCCTTGCCCATCAGCAGCCCCTTCATGGTGGGGCCGGGCTTGTCGGGGCGATCCGCGGAGAAGCCGTCCGCGTTCACGATCAGCTCCTGGCTCGCCGCCATGGGTCCGCCCTCGGACGGAACGGTGAGCACGGTCGCGGGGTCCACCGAGCGCTTGACCATCGCCAGCGCGACGGGGCCCAGCTCGTGGTGGCGGGCCACGGAGGTGACGCGGCCCACCGGGCGCGCCTCGTCGCCGTGCCCGCTCATCACGGGCGCTCCGAGCTCAGGGAGAGCATGTCCGGAGCCGTCGAGATGGAGCATCGTGAGGCGGCGCGGCGGGCGCCCCACGTTGTGCACCTTCGCGACGGTCTCCTGGCCCCGGTAGCAGCCCTTGTGCAGGTGGACGGCGGTGCGCAGCCAGTCCAGCTCGTGCGGCAGCGTGGTCTCGTCGACCTCATGGCCGGCGCGTGGCCGATGAGCGGCGATGCGGGCGGCCTCGGTCGCCCACGTGCCCACGAGGGTCCAGCCGGCCTCGATGCGCGCCTCGATCTCACGTTCCAGGTCGGCGCGAGGGACGAGCACCAGCCGCCACGCGCGCTCCGCGCCGGGGTGCGGCTGCTCGGGCGCCTGCGCGTACGTGGTGCCGCCCGCAGTGATGCCGGGCCACGGGTCGACCCAGGTCACGGGTTCGCCTGCCGCGGCGGGGGCGCCCACGGCCTCGCCGATCGCCGCCCAGTCGGCGGTCGCATCGGCCACCTCGACCCGCAGCATGAAGCGCATGCGGTCGAGGAACGCGGCGAGACCCTCGGGGGTCTCGGTGATGAGCCACGTGGTCTCGCCGTCGTCGGTCACGGCCGCGACGTGCTCGATGCGGCCCTGCGGCGACAGGATCATCAGCTCGGTCGACTGTCCGGGAGCCAGCTCCCCGACGGCCTGCGTCGACAGCGAGTCCAACCACGACAGCCGGTCGGGGCCCGTCACGGCCACGACGCCCAGGTGCGACTGGTCCGCGACGGCGCGGCCGGCCTCGAGCGCGCGTTGCTCGGCGGTGGGGTCGCCGTAGTGCCACGCGACGCCGGCATCGGGACCGGTGTCGTCGACGGCGCCGTGCCGGGACAGGAGCGGTGAGGAGGTCATGGCTGAGGAACGCGCGGCGGGCGTATCGGATTCCACGGTCTCAGGCGTCGGCGGCGGGCGCGCCGTCGGGGTCGTCCACCCTCGTCAGCTCGGCGCTCATGTACGACTGCAGGTCCTGACCGAATGCCGCCAGGTCCCACGCCCACATGAGCCGCCCGTGGACGTTGCCGTACATGCGGGTGGCGCCGCGGACCTCGGGACCGGACTCGGTGGCGGCGGCGAAGCGCGTCGCCAGATCGACGCGGCCGTTGCCCGTCGCACCCATGTAGCAGGTGAGGAGCCCGGAGGCGTCCGAGAGCACCACCTCGAGCGGGTGCTGATGCTCGGCCAGCTCCATGCCCTCGGGAGTCTCGGGGGCGACCCGCCAGAACCCGGACTCGACGGCCCACACCTGGCCGGGCTCGTCGCCGTCGCCCGCGATCGACGTGGTGGCCGAGTACGTCAGGTACGGGCCGCCGTCGTGGTCGAACATGACCTCCTGCGTGATGGGCGCGCGCGGCACGCCCGGGTACGCGACCTCCCCTGTTCCGGCCCACCGGCCCACGAGCCACGCGAGCGGGTAGACCTCAGGCGCGAGGCCCTCGGGAAGGACGAACGTCACCGACGCGGGCCCTTCAGCATGCGCCAGCCGATGATCCCGGTGATCCAGGCGGTCGCGCCGAAGGCGGCGATGGCCAGGCCGGTGAAGGCGATCTCGAGTCCAGTCATGATTCTCCGATCCTACCCACGCGGCTCTGCGTGGTGTCCAGGCTGCATCTAGGCCGTGCGCGTTCCCGCGCGCTTGAGCAGCAGATAGATCTCGCATCCGAGGCAGAAGCCGAACACGGAGTTGAGGAACGACGCGGCGGTCACGAACGCGCCGAACAGCCAGAATCCCCACGTGAGCCCCAGCGCGCCGAGCACGAGCGCGGCGATCGACATGCCCAGGCCCATCTGCTGCGCGAAGCGCGGGGGACGGAAGGACTCGGTCTCCGACGGCGGGCCGATGCGGGGACGGATCAGGCGCTTGAAGATCGCCGACTGCACGGTGGCCTGTGGGCCGATCAGGGCGCCGGGGAGGAACATCGCTACGAGCACGGCCATGAGGATCAGTCCTGCGGTGCCGGCACCCAGCACGAGCGCGAGCGCGGCGACCACCAGCGTCACGCCGGCGCCGAAGCGGTACCCGCGCGGATCGATCTGAATATCGTCGTTCATGGTCTCCTCCTGGGCGACGAGTCTAGATGGACCAGCCGGTCGCGCGGTTCGCCACCGCCACGAGCGCCTCGCGCGCCTGGTCGGGGGTGGGGGCGCCATCCATCCGCGCCGCGATGGCGCCGGTGCCGTCGAGCACCAGCGTGGTCGGGGTGCGCATGATCTGGTGCTGCCTGGCCAGGTCGAGACGCTCGGACGCGTCGATCTCGAGGTGCGTCACCCCCACCTGCTCGGCCGCGACGGACTTCAGCAGTCGGGCCGTGCCGGGGCACTTCGAGCACATGGGCGTCGAGAACTGCACGAACGTGGCGTGCGCCCCTCGGGGCGCGCCCAGGTCCTCGGCGCTCAGCTCGACGTCCGCGCTCGCGGCGCGGACGCGGCCCTGACGTCGCTGCCACCACCAGTACGCGATGCTCGCCACGGCGAGCACGGCCACGACGATGATCACTCGTTCCAGCATCGGCCCTCAGACTCCTCGAAACTCTCTATCTCACGCGCGCGCCCGCGGACGCGCATCGGCGCTGCCCGGACGGGTTCAGCCGATCAGCAGCCGGCCGCCCAGATAGACCAGCACTCCCGCGACCAGAACAGGCGTGACGCCCGAGGCTATTCCCGCCCACACCGAGTGGGGGCGCGGCTCCCGCCGGTACATCTCCGCGAGCAGCACGACCGAGATCCCGGCCGCGAGCCCCACGAGGATGCCGCCGTACCAGGTGATCGAGTCGAACAGCCACCCCGTCAGCGCGCCCGATCCTGCCCCCAGCACGAGCGCCAGCACGGTGTTGACGGTGGCATGGTGCGTGAGGACGGACGCCACGGCGGCGATCGCGAGGGCAGCCGCACCGGCGACCACCAGGTCCTCGGCCCCCACCGTGCGGTTCGACGCCACCCACGCGGCGCCCGATGCGGCGATGGCCCCTCCGGACGCGGTCGCGGCCACCGAGGTGACCGCCCTGCCGGGTGCGGACGGGAAGAACACCTCGGACACGAGCGCCACGACCACGATGCCCGCGATGGCTACAGCCATGTAGCGCAGATACGGCTCGTCCCTGCCAAGGACCACGGCGCCCAGACCCACGATCGAGCCGACCCCGATGATCCCGGTGCTGATCCAGCGGCGGGACACTCGTGTCAGCACGGGCCAGCCGACCGCGAAGCCGGCCATCACCACGAACACCCCGAGCGCCAGATAGCGCGTCCCGAAGATCCCGGTTCCCGCGATCACCGATGCGGCGACAGCGGTGATCGTCGCCCGGGTGGTGGGATTCATGGAGGTTAGTCTCCCATGCGACTCGCCGCTACAGTTAAGCCCGAACGGAGGTAGGGATGGCTGACCTGCTGGTGCTGACACCGTCCGGCGACGGGCCGGCCGACGTCCTGCCCGCGCTCGGACTGCTGTCCCACCGCACGCGCGTCCTGCCCCCCGAGCCGTCCGCGATGCTCGACGCGCTGGACGCCGACGTCGTGATCGTCGACGGCCGCCACGACCTCGCTGAGGCCCGCAACAACTGCAAGCTGGTCCAGGTGACCGGCGTCTCCGTGCCGCTCCTGCTCGTGCTGCGCGACGGCGGCCTGTCGATCGTGAATGCCGACTGGGGAGCCGATGACGTGGTCCTCGCCGATGCCTCTCCCGCCGAGGTCGAGGCGCGGATCCGGCTGGTCGTGGGCCGCGCCAGCACGGAGGACCCCCTGGAGAAGGCGGCGGAGTTCTCCTCGGGCGACCTCACGGTCGACGTGGGTGGCTACACCGCGCGGCTCAAGGGTGTGCCACTCGACCTCACGTACAAGGAGTTCGAGCTCCTCAAGTACCTGATGCAGCACCCGGGCCGCGTCTACACCCGCGACCAGCTGCTGCAGGAGGTCTGGGGCTTCGACTACTACGGCGGCACGCGCACCGTCGACGTGCACGTGCGCCGCCTGCGGGCGAAGCTGGGCGCCGAGCACGAGCACCTGATCGGCACGGTGCGCAACGTGGGCTACCGGTTCGACCCCCCGCAGCCCAAGCCGTCCGCCGTGGTGAAGGACTCGGAGTCCGCTCGGTAGGCTGGGACCCGATCCCCCGCCCCGCTTCGCTCCTTCAGGAGGCCTGATGGCCCAGCCCCGCACTCGCCTGTTCTCGCGTCTCACGCCGTCGACCGAGCGGACGCTCGCCGACGTCCTGCGCGCCGAGCGCACCGGCGGCATCCTGCTGCTGGCCGCCACGGTGATCGCGCTGATCTGGGCGAACTCTGCGTGGGCGGAGTCCTACGAGTCCATCAAGGCGTTCGAGTTCGGGCCCGAGGCGCTGCACCTGCACCTGTCCGTCGAGGGGTGGGCCAAGGACGGCCTGCTGGCGATCTTCTTCTTCGTGGTCGGCCTCGAGCTCAAGCGCGAGATCGTCGCGGGTGAGCTGCGCAAGCCCGCGACCGCGATCGTGCCGATCGTCGCCGCGGTGGGTGGCATGGCCGTGCCCGCGGGCATCTATGTTGCGGTCAACGTCATGCAGAACGGCGGCTCGATCGACGGGTGGGCGGTGCCCACGGCGACGGACATCGCGTTCGCGATCGCCGTCCTCGCGGTGGTCGGCAAGTGGCTGCCGAACGCGCTGCGCGCCTTCCTGCTCACGCTGGCCGTGGTCGACGACCTCCTCGCGATCATCATCATCGCGGCCTTCTTCTCCGATGATCTGCACTTCGAGTGGCTGGCGGCGTCCGCGGTCGCGATCGCCGCGTTCGGCTTCCTGGCGCGCAAGGGCATCACGCACTGGTGGATCCTCATCCCGATCGCCCTCGTGGCGTGGGGCACCATGCACGCCGCCGGAGTCCACGCGACCATCGCCGGCGTCGCGCTCGGCATGGTGGTGCCCGCGGTCGCGCGCAAGGGCGAGCGGTCGTCGCTCGCTGAGCACTGGGAGCACGTGTGGCGGCCCGTCAGCGCGGGCGTCGCGGTGCCGGTGTTCGCGCTGTTCGCGGCCGGCGTCGCGATCAGCGCGGAGCGCGTCGCCGAGGCCGCTGGCGACCCGATCGCCCAGGGAATCTTCCTGGGTCTGGTGATCGGCAAGCCGCTCGGCATCCTGGTGTTCACCTTCATCGCGGCCAAGGTGCTCAAGCAAGGGCTCGATCGTGGCCTGTCGTGGTGGGACGTGGGCTCCGTGGGATTCGTCGCCGGTATCGGCTTCACCGTCTCGCTGCTCATCGGCGACCTCGCGTTCGAGGGCGAGGGCGCGGTCATCCAAGAGGTCAAGATGTCGGTGCTGTTCGGGTCGGTCACGGCCGCGATCCTGGGCGCTGCGCTCCTCACGTGGCGCGATCGCCACTACCGCCGGATCTACGAGCGGCGCTCGACCCCCATTGAGGAGTCCCGGATCGTGGCGCAGCGCTACGGCGCGCTCGGCGCTCGCGAGGACGTCGACGTGGACGAGCTGCCCGCGCCTGACGCCGAGGACTCCGGCCCCGGCAAGCACTGACGGGCGACGCGCATCGGTCTTAGGGCCGATGCGCGGGCGGGGTCACGCGGGTGCGCGCACCTTGGCGCCGGGCGCCGACGGGCACAGCGCCGCGATCTCGCACGCGCCGCACTCGGGCTTGCGCGCCTTGCAGCGCCGGCGCCCGTGGAAGATCACCCGGTGCGACCACAGTGTCCACTCGGGGCGCTCGATCAGCGCCATCAGCTCGCGTTCCACGACGACGGGGTCCTCGTTGACGGTCAGGCCGAGCCGGCGGGCGAGCCTGCCCATATGGGTGTCCACGGTGATTCCCGGCACTCCGAACGCGTTGCCCAGCACCACGTTCGCCGTCTTCCTGCCCACCCCGCGCAGTGTGGTCAGGTCGCGCAGCCGCCCCGGCACGTCGCCGTCGTAGCGCTCGACGATGTCGCGGCTCAGCCCCAGCAGCGACTCTGCCTTCGCGCGGTAGAAGCCCGTGGGCTTGATGAGCGCCTCGAGCCGGTCCCGGTCCGCGCCGGCCATCGCGGCCGGATCCGGGTAGACCGCGAACAGCCCCGGCGTCACCTGGTTCACGCGGACGTCCGTGCACTGCGCGCTCAGCACGGTGGCGACCAGCAGTTGGAACGGGGTCTCGTAGTCGAGCTCGCAATGGGCGTCGGGGTAGACCTCCGCGAGGGCGCGGTTGACGGCTCGCGCGCGCCGGGTGAGTGCGACGGGCGGCGACTCCATGTCGGGCGTCGCGACGGTCAGGGGAGTGCGGCTGGCCATGATCCACCACTCTAGATCGACCGCGAGAGCGGACCCTCAAGGGCGGCCACGGGGCGGCCGATACACAGGGAGTCGGAGGCGCTGCCCCCGACGCATCGACAGCTCGGAGGTGGAAGTGGCCACGTCGGACGTCACGGCTCAGGTCACGGAGCTGCGTCACCGCAGGCGGGAGATCAGGCGCGAGCTCGCGCGCGTGCGCTGGTGGCGCCGCCTGGTCGCCGCCCGCAAGGATCTCGCGATCGCGCAGCTGACCGACGCGCAGGACCTCGAGCAGCTCGGGGTCGATGACGCGTGGGAGGCCCTCGCGGCCGATGCGCCCACCTCCAACGAGCTCAGCGATGCAGTGTGGCCGCACGGGGAAGTTGCGACGCCGTCCAGTGTGGAGGCCCTCGTATCGCTCGACGCACGGCTAAAGTCATACGAAGACCGTGTTGGCGACAATCTGGAGATGGTGACTGCGCAGATGGTGAGAGCACTGGGCCAGCAGCGCCGCATGAACCCCCTTCCCCCGGGAGGCGACCGTGGGTGAATCGCCGCGCGAAGAGCAGCTCCTGCGCTCCTCCCCGCTGTTCGGGGGCATGGACGGCGCCAACGCACGCTCGCTGATCGCGATGATGACGCGTCGCGAGCTCGCCAAGGGCGACGTGATCTTCAACGAGGGCGACGAGGGCCAGGCGCTCTACGTGGTCGTCAAGGGCAAGGTCAAGATGGCGCGCACCGCGCGCGACGGCCGCGAGAATCTGCTGGGCCTGCTGGGCGTGGGCGACATGCTCGGCGAGCTGTCCGTGTTCGACCCGGGTCCGCGCCTGTCGCGCGCGCACGCCGTCGAGGACTCGATCATCTACGAGCTCCCCAAGGCGGTGCTCGACGCGTGGCTCGACGACCACCTGGAGATGTCCCGTCACCTGCTGCGCGCGCTCGCGCAGCGCATCCGGCGCATCTCGAACACCATGGCCGACCTCGTGTTCTCGGACGTCCCCGGACGCGTCGCCAAGGCGATCCTCGACCTGGGGCACCGGTTCGGCCGCATGGAGCGCGGCCACGTGACGGTGCGCCATGGGCTCACGCAGGAGGAGCTGGCCCAGCTCGTGGGCGCCTCGCGCGAGACGGTCAACAAGGCGCTCGCGGACTTCGCGTCACGCGGCTGGATCGATGTCCACATCGGCTCGGTCGAGGTCTACGAGCCCGAGCGGCTGCGCGCTCGCTCGCGCTAGCGCCCGCCCGGCCGATGCGCGGGTCGCCGCGCGTACGGCACGCACCACCCGCATCGGCCCTCCCCGCGGTGCATGCGCGCTCCCCTCACCCCGACCCGAGCGAAATGGGCCCATGTCGCTCGCCTCAGGCCGTAGGTGAGCGTGAATCGACCGCCAGGAGCGTCAGAAGGGGCGCAGCTCGGCGACGAGCTCGATCTCGACCGGTGCGCCCAGGGGGAGCGACGCGACGCCGACCGCCGACCGCGCGTGGCGTCCCGGCTCGCCGAAGACGTCCGCGAGGATCCCGCTCGCGCCGTTGAGCACCGCCGGCTGGCCGGTGAAGCCCGGGGCCGAGGCGATGTAGCCCGTCATGCGCACGATGCCGAGCACCGAGTCGATGCCTCCGGCGACCCCGGCGACCGCGGCGAGGGCGTTGAGCACTGCGGCGCGAGCGCACTCGACGGCGCGCTCGGGGCCCACGTCGCCGGCCCGGGAGCCCACGAGGCCCGTCGCGACCAGCTCGCCGTCGACCAGCGGCAGCTGACCGGAAGTGTAGATCAGGTCGCCGTGCCTGCGCGCGGGCGCGTAGGTGCCCACGGGGATCGCGACCTCCGGCAGCGTGATCCCCAGGTCCGCCAGGCGCGACGACGCGCTCATGACTTGGGGCGCTTCAGGTAGGCCACGAGACCGCCCGTGGGGCCGGTCACGACCTGCACCAGCTCCCAGCCGTCCTCGCCCCACTGATCGAGGATCTGCTTGGTCACATGGTCGATGAGAGGTACAGTCGCATATTCCCACTGAGTCATGTGACGAGACTATCGCGCGCGCAGGAACCGTTCACCGGCGCGACTCGTTGGGCACCAGGGTGGCTCACCGGGGCCAGAACGTTAGGTTGGTACATGGGTTTGTTCACTTCTCGCCGCGCGCGCCGTGATGGCCACGTGACGGTGGTGCAGCTGCTGGTCTCGCTGGTCGCGTTCGTCGCGTTCGCGGTGATCGGCGGCTTCCTGCTCGCGGGCATCGCGCTCCCGGCCGTGACGGTCGCCGGCTCCGCGGTCAGCGGTTCGGTCGAGCTCTTCGAGGAGCTTCCGGACGATCTGGTGGATCCGACCCTCCCGCAGCAGTCCAACATCTACGCCCGCGACGGCAAGACGCTGCTGGCCACGTTCTACAGCCAGAACCGCGTCGTCGTGCCGCTCGAGGAGATCTCTCCCTGGATGCAGAAGGCCGTGGTCGCCGTCGAGGACCGCCGCTTCTGGCAGCACCACGGCGTCGACGGCGAGGGCATCCTCTCCGCCGTCTACCGCAACGTGTCGGAGGACTCCAACGCCGGTGCCTCGACGCTCACGCAGCAGCTCATCAAGAACCGCATTCTGCAGCGCGCGGTCAGCGATGACGACACCGAGGCCATCGCGTCCGCCACCGAGGCCTCCATCCCGCGAAAGATCCGCGAATGGCGTCTCGCCCTCGCGTTCGAGGACCAGCTCGACACCACCTACGGCACCAACTGCAGCGGCGAGGACCCCGGGGTGGACTGCGGCAAGGAGGAGATCCTCCAGCAGTACCTCAACATCGCGCAGTTCGGCCTGAACATCTACGGCGTCGAGTCCGCCGCGACGTACTACTTCTCGAAGCCGGCCTCCGAGCTGACGGCGCTCGAGGCCGCGACCATCGCGGGCATCACCCAGAACCCCTCGAAGTGGGACCCGACCCGCGTCTACACCACCGACGATGGCCCGGTCGACAACTACGAGAACGCCGAGATCCGCCGCGACACGGTGCTGGGGGCGATGCTCGAGGAGGGGATGATCACGCAGGCCGAGTTCGACGAGTGGGAGGCGATCCCCGTCGAGGAGACCCTCAACGTGTCGCAGCCCAAGTTCTCCTGCTCCGCGTCCGAGATCGCTCCCTTCTTCTGCGACTACGTCACGAAGATCATCGCCGAGCACGAGGTCTTCAACACGGACGAGGTGAGCGGCACCGACCTGCTGTGGACCGGTGGCCTGGACATCGTGACCACGCTCGACGTCAAGAAGCAGAAGATCGCGAATCAGGAGCTGCGCAACACGCTCCCCGAGGACGACGAGTCCGGGTACGCGATGGCGACGGTCGCGCTCGATCCCGACACGGGCGAGATCCTGACCATGGCGCAGAACCGTGACTTCGACCCCGCCGCGGAGGCGCCCAACTCGACGTCGATCAACTACTCGACCGACCGCGCGTACGGCGGATCCCGCGGGTTCAGCCCCGGCTCGACGTTCAAGCCCATCATCCTCGCGGAGTGGCTCAACACCGGCCACGGCCTGCGGCAGATCGTCCCGGGAAGCATCACCGAGTACGACGACGGCGACTGGGTCGACTCGTGCGAAGGCCCCGTGAACTTCTACGGCCGCGCGTGGAAGCCGGGCAACACCGGCAACACGAGCGCGAGCGCGCAGAGCGTGCTCCAGGCGACCGCGAACTCGGTCAACACCGCGTACGTGGCGATGGCGAGCCAGCTCGACCTGTGCGGCATCGCGGACATGGCGGAGACGCTCGGATTCCAGCGGGCCGACGGAGCGCCGTTCGAGAAGGTGCCGTCCGCGACACTCGGCACGCAGAACGCGTCGCCGCTGACCATGGCGTCCGTGATGCAGACGTTCGCCAACGAGGGCATCCACTGCGAGCCCCTCGCGATCCTGTCGATCACGCGTCCCGACGGCACCGAGGTCCCCGTGCCCCAGCAGGACTGCCGCCAGGCCATCTCCGCCGAGGTCGCCGCCGGCGTCACCTACGCGATGCAGGGAGTCATGACCGACGGATCGGGTCGCTTCACGCAGCTCGACGGCCGGCCGTCCGCGGGCAAGACCGGTACGTCGCAGAAGAACGCGCACACCTGGTTCGCGGGCTTCACCCCGCAGCTGGTCTCGGTGTTCTGGCTGGGCAACCCCGACGAGGACGACCCGCAGCAGTTCAAGACCATCGGCGGCCGCTACGAGAACTTCTTCTACGGCTCGACGCTCGCGGCACCCACGTGGGAGGCGTTCATGGAGCGCGCCCTCGAGGGAGCCGAGGTGCTGGGCTTCCCGTCCGTCTCGGACGAGATGCTCAACGGCGTGCCCGTGGTCGTGCCCGACCTCACGGGCCGTTCCGAGTCCACCGCGCGGTACCTGGCCGCCGAGGCCGGGTTCCGGGTGCAGGTCTCGGACACGCGCGTCTTCTCCAACTCGGTGGCCGTGGGCTCGGTGGCGGCCCAGAGCCCGAGCTCCGGCGGCAAGATGACGCCCGGCAGCACGATCACGCTCTACCTCGCGACGGACTCCTACCCGGACTGGTGGTACAACTGGCCCAGCGGCTGGGACCGCAACGAGGCCCCCAGCGATTGGTGGGGTGACTCGTGGCCCCCGTCGTCATTCGCGTCGAACCCGCCCAACGGCTGGGTCCAGCAGTGCGAGGGCGACGACAACTGGAACGAGGACACCAACCAGCCGTGTCCTGGATTCGACAACGACGGCGACCCGATCGACGACGATGACGACGACGGGGGCCGGGGCGGCGGTGGCCGAGGCGGCCGCGGCGGCGGCGACGACTGACGCCGATGGGAGCATTGACGCGCGCCGCAGGCGCGACGACCGTCGTGGGCGCGGGCGTGCTCGCCTGGAGCCTCGTCGAGGCGCGGTCGTACGCCGTGCGTCAGGTCGCCGCGCCGGTCCTCGACCCCGGCTCGCGACCGCTGCGCATCCTGCACCTGTCCGACCTGCACGTCACGCCGTCCCAGCGCGGCAAGATCGCGTGGGTGCGCTCTCTCGCGCGCTTCCGACCCGACCTCGTGGTCGACACCGGTGACAACCTCGCTCACGTGGACGCCGCACCCGCTGCGCTCGAGGCCCTCGAGCCGCTGCTGGACTTCCCCGGGGTGTTCGTGCACGGGTCCAACGACTACTTCGGTCCGCGCCCCAAGAACCCGTTGACCTACCTGGTCTCGCCCACCCGGCTGCGGGGCGACGCCGTCGAGCTCGATCACGCCGCTCTGACGTCCGGGCTGACCGGGCGCGGCTGGCTCGACCTCAACAACGCGCGCGGCACTCTCGAGGTCGCGGGTTCGCGCGTGACCTTCGCCGGACTCGACGATCCTCACCTGGGCCGCGACGCGATGCCAGCGCCGGACACGGACCGTGGCGACCTGCGCATCGGCGTCGCGCACGCGCCCTATGCGCACGCGCTCGAGGCGCTTGCGGCAGACGGTGCATCGGTGATTCTCGCGGGCCACACCCACGGCGGTCAGGTCTGCGTGCCCGGCTACGGCGCGCTCGTGACCAACTGCGACCTGGACACGTCGCGCGCCAAGGGACTGCACGGCTGGCCGGGCGCTCGGCCGGACCAGCCGGGCGGCGAGGACAGCGTGTGGCTGCACGTCTCGGCGGGTGTCGGGACGTCGCCGTACACGCCCATTCGCGTGGCGTGCCGGCCCGAGGCGACCATGCTGACGCTGCTGCCCAGGAGGGCGTAGCGCCAGTTAGGTTCAGGTGCCTGTTCTCAGGTATGCTGGCACGGCTTCAATTCGGGGTGTGGCGCAGCTTGGTAGCGCGCCTCGTTCGGGACGAGGAGGTCGCAGGTTCAAATCCTGTCACCCCGACCATCTGCTGACGAAGGGGCCTGGCGTGTGCCGGGCCCCTTCGTCATGTCCGGCCGCTGCGCCCGCGCTGGTCTTCCACCAGGATCACGCGCCGCGGTCAGATCCACACTGAGGCTCCATCACCGCGCTCAGGTTCGAGGCCGGTTTTCTGAGCGCGCCAGTGGAGGCTCAGTGTCGATTCTGGAGCGCGCTTGTCTCCCAGTGGAGGCTGGCGGGGCGCACGGACGGCCCGGGGCGACCGCGAGACCACGGGCGAGGTAGGCCGACCCGCGCGGGCCCGTCAGTGTCGCAGGATGGACTCCATGCGCTTGCCGCGCGCGACCTCGTCCACCAGCTTGTCCATGTACCGGATCTTCTGCATGAGCGGGTCCTCGATCTCCTCGACCCGGACTCCGCAGATCACGCCCGTGATGAGCTCGGCATTCGGATTGAGGGACGCCTCATCGAAGAAGTCCTCGAACGTCGTGCCCGCCTCGAGATGACCGTCGAGCGCGGCCTTGTCGAAGCCGGTGAGCCACTCGATCACCTGGTCGAGCTCGGCGACCGTGTGCCCCTTCTTCTCAACCTTCGTCACGTAGTGCGGGTACACCTCGGACACGGGCATGGCGAAGATGCGGTGGCTCATGCATCCATCGTAGACACCGCGCCCGGTCGAGCCGGTCAGTTCGTGTACGCCGCCGCGGCCGCCGCGTACTGCGCCTGAATCTCGGGGCGGTAGTCCGGCGCGGGCGTCGCGACCGTCTCGACGGGCCACGACGGCCGCTCGCCCGTGAGCGCCCACGCGGCCTGCACTGACGCCCCCAGCGCCACGTACTCGGCCGGTTCGGGGATCTCGACGGGAGCGTCGAACACCTGTGCGGCGATCTGCTGCACCGCGGGGTTCTGCGCCGCGCCACCCACGAGCAGCAGCCTGCGCGGCGACAGCCCCTGGGCGCGCACGGCCGCGAGGCCATCGGCGAGCGCGCACAGCATCCCCTCGATCGCGGCGCGCGCGAGATTCTCGCGGGTGGTGGAGGCCAGTGTGAGTCCGGTCAGGGAGGCCGATGCGTCCGGCAGGTTGGGAGTGCGCTCTCCTTCGAAATATGGGACGAGCACGGCACCGCCTGCGCCGGGCTCGGCGTCCAGCGCGAGCTCGCCGAGTTCGTCGTGCGAGATGCCCAGCACGCGCGTGAACGCATCGAGCACGCGCGCGGCGTTGAGGGTCGCGACGAGCGGGAGGAACTGCCCGGAGGCGTCCGCGAACCCGGCGACGGCGCCGCTGACGTCGCGCGCCGGCACAGGGGTCACGGCGAAGACGGTGCCGGACGTGCCGATCGACACGATCGCGTCGCCCTCGCCCGCCCCAAGTCCCAGCGCCGCACCCGCGTTGTCGCCTGCACCCGGCCCGACCACCGCATCGGCTGTCGCGTCATACCCGGCGACGCCGCGGCCCGCGGCCTCGCCCGGGCCCAGGACGCGCGGCAGCACGGCGTCGTGGCCGAGCGCTGCGACCAAGAGTTCGCGGTCGTACTCGTCGGTCACCGGGCTCCAGTAGCCGGTGCCGGAGGCGTCGGAACGGTCCGTCGTGAGCTCGTCGAGCACGGGACCGAGCGGCGACTCGTCGGCGGGCCCGAACCCGCGCAGGCGCCACGTCAGCCAGTCGTGGGGCAGGGCCACGGCCGCGACGCGTGCCGCGTTGTCGGGCTCGGCGTCGCGCAGCCAGCGCAGCTTGGTGGAGGTGAAGGACGCGACCGGGACCAGGCCGGTGCGCTCGGCGAGCGCGTCCGCGCCGAACTCGGAGACCAGGTCCTGGGCCGCGGCCGCCGAGCGGGTATCGTTCCACAGCAGGGCGTCGCGGATGACGCGCCCCGCCGCGTCGAGAGCGACCATGCCGTGCTGCTGGCCGCCGATCGACACGGCGGCGACGTCGGCCAGCCCGCCCGCGCCGTCGAGCGCCTCGCGCAGCGCGCTCCACCAGGCCGCAGGAGGCACGGACGTGCCGTCGGGGTGGCTGGCACGGCCCGTGCGCACCACCGCGCCCGTGTCGAGGTCGCGCACGACCACCTTGCAGCTCTGGGTCGATGAGTCGATGCCTGCGACGAGCGTCATCGCGCGTCCTTCCTGGTCAGTCGTGAAAGGTGCCCCGCCCTTCGCCGCGAAGGAGGACGCGGCAAGGGGCGGGGCGTGGGGGAGGGATCAGCGGGCACCCATGAGGTGCTCGATGGCGAGTTGCTGGATGCGGACGTAGCCGAACCCCTCGCCGTCGAAGTACACCTCGGGGTCGAAGTTCTCGTAGGCGCTCGCGTCCGTGAGGAGGTCAGCGGTGCTCTCGCCGGCCGCCAGCGTGGTCTGAGCGAGCTGGTCGTTCTTCGCGGCGACCAGCGCCTCCTGAACCTCCGGGTCGGCACGGAAGGCCGCGGCGCGCTCCTTGAGCAGCAGGTAGGTGCGCATGTTGGCCGCCGCGGACTCCCAGACGCCGGTGATGTCCTCGGTGCGCGAGGGCTTGTAGTCGAAGTGGCGCGGGCCGGTGTAGGCCTGACCGCCGTCGGGCCCGCCGTTCTCCAGCAGATCCACCAGCGAGAACGCGTTGATCAGGTCGCCGTGGCCGAACACCATGTCCTGGTCGTACTTGATCCCGCGCTGGCCGTTGAGGTCGATGTGGAACAGCTTGCCCTGGAACAGCGCCTGGGCGATGCCTGCGGTGAAGTTCAGGCCGGCCATCTGCTCGTGGCCCACCTCGGGGTTCAGGCCCACCAGCTCCGGGTGGTCGAGCGTCTCGATGAAGCCCAGGGCGTGGCCCACCGTCGGCAGCAGGATGTCGCCGCGGGGCTCGTTGGGCTTGGGCTCGATGGCGAACTTGATGTCGTAGCCCTTGTCGAGCACGTACTGGCCGAAGATGTTCGCCGCCTCGCGGTAACGCTCGAGGGCGACGCGGGTGTCCTTGGAGAAGTCGTACTCGGCGCCCTCGCGGCCGCCCCACATGACGAAGGTCTTCGCGCCCAGCTCTGCGGCGAGGTCGATGTTGCGCAGGATCTTGCGCAGCGTGAAGCGGCGCACAGCGCGGTCGTTCGAGGTGACGCCACCGTCCTTGAACACCGGGTGGCTGAAGGTGTTGGTGGTGATCATCGGGATCACCATGCCGGTGTCCTCGCACGCCTTCTTGAGGGCGTCGATCGCGGCCTGGCGCTCGGCGTCGGGCGACCCGAACGGGAACAGGTCGTCGTCGTGGAACGTCATGCCGTACGCACCCAGCTCCGAGAGCTTGTGGATGGCGTCGACGGCGTCGACGGGGCCTCGAGTCGCCGACCCGAAGGGGTCCTGCGCGTTCCAGCCGATGGTCCACAGTCCGAAGGTGAACTTGTCCTCGCGCGTGGGGGTGGGTGACATGATGGGGCTCCGATCCTCATCGATCTGTTAGGTTGCTGGCTACAACATAAGTCCCTGGGGCGCACCTGTCAAAATGTGGGGACCCGCACCAGTGAGGAGACACCGCACCCATGGTCGAGCACGTCGCCGGACGACCCTTCGTCGCCGGACGCGGGAGCCGCAACGAGGCGACCCGTCGACACAACCTGTCCACCCTGCTCTCCCTCGTCCACCACGGCAACGGGGTGTCGCGCGCCGACCTGACGCGGACCACCGGCCTCAACCGCTCCACCATCGGCCTGCTGGTCGCCGATCTGGTGGCGGCGGGTCTCGTCGCGGAGAGCGCGCCGGCCACGGGGTCCGTCGGTCGCCCGAGCCCGATCGTCGTCCCCGATCCGGACGTGGTCGCCGTCGCGATCAACCCCGACGTCGACGCGGTCGTCGTGGGGATCGTCGGCCTGGGCGGAGTGGTTCACGCCACGACGCGCGTGGAGCAGGACGCGATCCCCAGCGTCGACGAGGTGGTGGCCGCCGTGGCTGCCGCGGTGAGCGTCCTCACTCAGGGGCGCTCGTGGCGCGTGGTGGGCGCCGGCGTCGCTGTGCCCGGACTGGTGCGCGCCCGCGAGGGAGCGGTCGCTCGCGCTCCGCACCTGCTGTGGAGCGGGGAGGCCGTGGCAGCGCCCCTCGAGGCGGCCCTGGGCGTCCCCGTCGCAGTCGACAACGACGCGAACGCGGCTTTGGTCGCCGAGACGCTGTTCGGCGCGGCCAGGGGCCGTCGCGACGTGATCTATCTCAATGGCTCAGTGTCCGGCATCGGCGGGAGCATCCTGACGGATGGCACCGTCGTGCGCGGTGCCGACGGCTTCGCGGGCGAGCTGGGACACACCCTCGTCCGGCCCGATGGCGAGCAGTGCCACTGCGGGCGCGTCGGCTGCCTCGAGACCGAGGTCAATCTGCAGCGCCTCGAGCGTGCCGCCGGTGAGGCGGGCATCGACCACGCCCACGTCTCGGCGTCCTTGGGGAGCGGGTCCGACGAGCTCGCGGCGGAGGTCGAGCACCAGATCGACACCCTCGCCCTCGCGACCGGATCCTTCGTCTCGATCTTCAACCCGGAGGCGGTGCTGCTCGGAGGCTTCCTCAGCGCGCTTCAGGCACGCCAGCCGGCGCGCTTCGCCGAGGCGCTGGGTGAGGCAGTGTTCGCGCCGCTCGGCGAGCGGCTCGAGATCGTGCGAGCCGAGCTCGGCGACGAACTGCTCATGGTGGGCGCCGCGGAGCTCGCGTTCGCCGACCTGCTCGCTGACCCCTTGGGCGCCGAGGTGCCGACCCCGTCCTGAGCCCGTCTAGCAGACACGATGCGCCGGACCGTGGCAGGCTGGGCGCATGAGCAGCGACGCGTGTCTCTCACCCGCAGGTGACCGCCCATGCTGACGGTGCTCGCCGTCCTTCCCATCGCGGCGATCCTGCTGCTCATGGTCGTGGCGAAGTGGTCTGCGGCTCTCGCTGGCGGCACGGCGGCCCTCGGCGCGATGGTGCTCGCGCTCACCGCCTTCGAGTTCGGCGGCGACGATGACCCGTTCGGACCCGTGGAGGGCATCGTCGGGGTGCTGGCGCGCGCCGGCTTCGTGGCGCTCACCGTGATGCTGATCATCGGCCCAGCGCTCGGCATTCACCACCTCCAGCAGCGCACGGGCGCGACTCGGGCGCTCGAGGCGGGGCTGTCGCGCATTACTCCGGATCCGCGCGTGGCCGCTCTCCTCATCGTGTGGTTCTTCTGCCTGCTGATCGAGGGGGCCGCCGGCTTCGGCACGCCGGTCGCGCTCGCCGCTCCCTTCCTCGTCGCGGCGGGCTTCAAACCCGTCACCGCCGTCGTGGCCGCCATGCTCGGACACGCATCGGCCGTGCCCTTCGCCGCCGTCGGCACGCCCACCCTCGCTCAGCTCGCGATCGTCGACTACGAGCCCCTCGAGCTGTCGTGGGCAGTCGCTCCGTACACGGCCGTCGTGGGTCTGGTGCTCGCGTTCATGGTCGCGCGGCTGGTCGGCACCCTCCTGCCCACGGCCGGGCCGCCGTGGAAGTGGATGGGCGTCGCGTACCTCGCGTTCTTCGTCCCCAACCTGCTGATCGCGCGCTTCGTGGGCCCGGAGCTGCCGTCCCTCGTGGGCGCCATCGGCGGCGCGGCGATGTTCATCGGGGTCGTCCGGTGGGTGGTCAACCGCCGCCTGCGCGCACGGGTGGCCGCCGGCGAGGACCTCATGAGCCCCGAGGAGCTCGCGGCCGAGGAGCGGGTGCACGAGGCCGCCGAGGAGACGATCGAGGCGGACCGCGAGGAGCGCCACGCGCCCGACGCACCCCCGATGAGCTTCCTCGCCGCCACCGCGCCGTACCTGGTGCTGGTGGTCCTGGTCCTGGTGACGCGCCTGGTGCCCCCGGTCAAGGAGGCGACGCAGTCCTGGACCATCAGTTGGGAGCTGTTCGACCACTTCTCGGAGCACATCGAGCCGCTGTACCACCCGGGCCTACTGCTGGCCGTCGCGTTCGTCGCCGGCGGCATCTGGCAGCGCGCTCCGCTCAAGGACGTGGGCCGGGCCTTCGAGAAGGCGACGTTCCAGGTGGTGCCGGTGTTCGTGGCGCTGGTCGCGATGGTGACCGTTGCGTTCACCATGTCGGAGTCCGGCATGACCACGGAGCTCGCCGTCGCCGCGGCCGCCACGGGCGGGCTGTGGCCGGTGCTGAGCCCCTTCGTGGGCGCGCTCGGCACATTCATGACCGGATCCGCGACCGCGTCGAACATCCTCTTCACCGAGTTCCAGGATCAGACCGCGCTGTCCGCGGACCTGGACCCGTTGCCGCTGCTGGGTGCTCAGGGAGCGGGCGCCGCGATCGGCAACATCATCTGCCCGCACAACGTGGTCGCCGCCGCAGCCACGGTGGGGCTGTCGGGCCGCGAGGGCGAGGTGCTCAATCGTGCGCTCCCCGTCGCGGCCGTGTGCCTGGCGATCATCGGCGCGATGGCCTGGCTGATCGTCTGACCGCGTTGCGCGAGCGAAGTGGATCCATTTCGCTCATCTCGGCCCGTAGACGAGCGAGTCGGGCCCATTTCGCTCGCCTCAGGGCTTAGACGAGCGAAATCGCACCGCCAGGAGGGCCGATGCGCGGGCCGGGTTACGCTCCCAGTTGCGGTGAGGCGGCGGCCACCCGGGCCTCGATGCGCTCCGCGACCAGCTCCGCGATCTGCACCGCGTTGAGCGCCGCACCCTTGCGCAGGTTGTCGCCCACGATGAACAGCGCGAGGCCGCGACCGTCGTCCACGCCCTGGTCCTGACGGATGCGGCCCACGAAGGTCTCGTCCTTCCCGGCGCCCTTGAGAGGCGTGGGGATCTCGTCCACCACGACGCCCGGCGCGGAGGCCAGAATCTCGTACGCACGCGCAGGCGACATCGGCGAGGCGAACTCCGCGTTCACGGACAGCGAGTGGCCCGAGTACACGGGCACGCGCACGCAGGTGCCGGACACGCGCAGCTCGGGAAGCCCCAGGATCTTGCGCGACTCGTCGACCAGCTTGCGCTCCTCGACGGTCTCGTTCGAGTCGTCGCCCACGAGGTCGCCCGCGAACGGCAGGACGTTGAAGGCGATGGGCTCGACGTACACCTGAGGCGACGGGATCGGGACGGCGCCGCCGTCCCGAGCCAGCGCATCGGCCTCCCCGGCGACTGCGCGCACCTGACCGCCCAGCTCGGCGACGCCGGCCACGCCCGAGCCGGACACGGCCTGGTAGGTCGAGACCACGAGGCGGACCAGCCCGGCCTCCTCGTGCAGCGCCTTGAGCGTGGGCATCGCGGCCATGGTGGTGCAGTTGGGGTTCGCGACGATGCCCTTCGGGATCTCGTCGAGCGCGTCCGGGTTCACCTCGGACACGACGAGGGGAACCTCGGGGTCCATGCGCCACGCGGAGGAGTTGTCGACCACGACTGCGCCCGCGGCCGCGAACTTCGGCGCATACTCGCGCGACGGCCCGCCGCCCGCGGAGAAGATCGCGATGTCGATCCCGGCGTAGTCGCCCGAGGCGATGTCCTCGACGGTGATGTCAGCGCCCAGGTGCGGCAGCACGGTGCCAGCCGAGCGCGACGACGCGAAGAAGCGCACGTTCGCCTCGGGGAAGCGGTCCGCGACCAGCTCGCGCATGACGGTGCCCACCTGACCGGTGGCGCCTACAACGGCAAGAGTGAGAGTCATCGTCCGGTACCTCCGTAGACCACGGCCTCGCCCTCGACGGAGTCGAGCTCGAAGGCGGTGTGGACGGCGCGCACGGCGTCGTCGAGCTTCTCCGAGCGGGTCACCACAGAGATGCGGATGTCTGAGGTCGAGATCATCTCGATGTTGACGCCCGCGTCGCGCAGGGCCGCGAAGAACTTGGCGGAGACGCCCGAGTTGGAGCGCATGCCGGCGCCGATCAGCGAGATCTTGCCGATGGTGTCGTCGGTGCGCAGCTCGGCGTAGCCGATCGCCTCGTGGGCGGCCTCGATCGCGGCGGTGGCGCGCGGGATCGCGTCCGTGGGCAGGGTGAAGGAGATGTCGGTGACGCCGGTCACGGTCGCCGAGACGTTCTGGACGATCATGTCGATGTTGACGTCGGCCTTGGCGACCGCCTCGAACAGGCGCGCGGCGGATCCGGGCACGTCGGGCACGCCGATGACCGTGATCTTGGCCTCGGAGCGGTCGTGCGCGACTCCTGCGATGATCGGGTCTTCCATCTCTTCTCCCTCTTCAGTGTCGCCCGTGACCCAGGTCCCTTCAAGACCTGAGAAGGACGAGCGCACATGGATAGGCACGTCGAAGCGCCGCGCGTACTCGACGCAGCGCGGGTTGAGGACCTTCGCGCCCGAGGCGGCGAGGTCGAGCATCTCCTCGTACGACACGCGGTCGAGGCGCCGGGCGGTTGGGACGATGCGGGGGTCGGCAGTGAAGACGCCGTCCACGTCCGTATAGATCTCGCAGACGTCGGCGGCGAGCGCCGCTGCGAGCGCGACGGCAGTGGTGTCCGAGCCGCCGCGGCCCAGCGTGGTGACGTCCTGGGTCTCCGGGTGGAGGCCCTGGAAGCCGGCGACGATCGCCACGTCGCCGTCCGCGACGGCCTTCTGGAG
>NZ_CAJXJX010000033.1 GCF_913055775.1 uncultured Demequina sp.
CCGACCTCAACGACCTGTACCGCCGCGTCATCAACCGCAACAACCGCCTCAAGCGCCTGCTCGACCTCGGGGCCCCCGAGATCATCGTGAACAACGAGAAGCGCATGCTGCAGGAGGCCGTGGACGCGCTGTTCGACAACGGCCGCCGTGGTCGCCCGGTGACGGGTCCCGGCAACCGCCCCCTCAAGTCCATCTCGGACATGCTCAAGGGCAAGCAGGGCCGCTTCCGCCAGAACCTGCTGGGCAAGCGCGTCGACTACTCGGGCCGTTCGGTCATCGTGGTCGGCCCGCAGCTCAAGCTGCACCAGTGCGGCCTGCCCAAGCAGATGGCGCTCGAGCTGTTCAAGCCGTTCGTGATGAAGCGCCTCGTGGAGCTCAACCACGCGCAGAACATCAAGTCCGCCAAGCGGATGGTCGAGCGTTCGCGTCCCGAGGTCTGGGACGTGCTCGAGGAGGTCATCACCGAGCACCCGGTGCTGCTGAACCGTGCGCCCACGCTGCACCGTCTGGGAATCCAGGCGTTCGAGCCGCAGCTGGTCGAGGGCAAGGCCATCCACCTGCACCCGCTCGTCTGCGGCGCGTTCAACGCCGACTTCGACGGTGACCAGATGGCGGTCCACCTGCCGCTGTCCGCCGAGGCCCAGGCCGAGGCGCGAGTGCTGATGCTGTCCTCGAACAACATCCTCAAGCCCTCGGACGGCCGCCCCGTGACCATGCCCTCGCAGGACATGATCATCGGCCTGTACCACCTCTCCCTCCACAAGGAGGGCGAGAAGGGCGAGGGCCGCTCGTTCACCTCGGTGGCCGAGGCTCGCATGGCCTTCGACGCCGGCGACATCTCGCTCAACGCGGAGATCGCGCTGCGCGTGGACGGCGACACCGTGCCGCCGCTGGGCGTCGAGCTGGGCGAGGACGTCGTGGAGGGTGCGCCGTTCACGCTCACCACCACGCTGGGCCGCGCGCTGTTCAACGAGCTGCTGCCCGTGTCCTTCCCTTACGTCAACCGCGACGTCGACAAGAAGGTGCTCGGCAACATCGTCAACGAGCTCGCGGAGCGCTACCCGAAGGTCGAGGTCGCTGCCTCGCTCGACGCGCTCAAGTCCGCCGGCTTCCACTGGGCCACGCGCTCGGGCGTCACCATCGGTATCGGTGACGTCGCGACTCCTGCCAACAAGCAGGACATCCTCGAGCGCTACGAGGCTCAGGCCGTCAAGGTCCAGGAGCAGTTCGAGACCGGTCTGATCACCGACGACGAGCGCCGTCAGGAGCTCATCGAGATCTGGACCCAGGCCACGAACGAAGTCGACAAGTCCATGCGGGAGTCCTTCCCCCAGCACAACACCGTCCACACCATGGTCGGCTCGGGTGCTCGCGGAAACTGGATGCAGGTCCGTCAGATCGCCGGTATGCGCGGCCTGGTGGCCAACCCGAAGGGCGAGATCATCCCGCGTCCGATCAAGTCGAACTACCGCGAGGGCCTGTCCGTCCTCGAGTACTTCATCGCGACCCACGGTGCCCGCAAGGGCCTCGCCGACACCGCGCTGCGCACCGCCGACTCGGGCTACCTGACCCGTCGTCTGGTGGACGTGTCGCAGGACGTCATCGTCCGCGAGGCCGACTGTGGCACCGAGCGGGGCCTGTCGATGCCGATCGTGGAGACCACGGCCGGCGGGGACAAGGTCAAGCATGAGCGTGTGGAGACCTCGGTCTTCGCCCGCACGCTGGCGACCGATGTCGTGGACGCCGGCGGCGATGTGGTCGCCAAGGCCGGTGCGGACGTGGGCGATGTGCTCATCGACGCGCTGATCGAGAAGGGCGTCGAGGAGGTCAAGGTCCGCTCGGTCCTGACCTGCGAGTCCAAGGTCGGCACGTGCGCCAAGTGCTACGGCCGCTCGCTCGCGACCCGTGAGCTCGTCGACATCGGCGAGGCCGTCGGCATCGTCGCAGCCCAGTCCATCGGTGAGCCCGGTACCCAGCTGACGATGCGTACGTTCCACACCGGTGGTGTGGCGTCCGCTGACGACATCACGCAGGGTCTGCCGCGTGTCCAGGAGCTGTTCGAGGCCCGCACCCCCAAGGGTGAGGCCCCGATCACCGAGGTCGCCGGAACTCTGAAGGTCGACGACTCCGAGGCGACCCGTCGCCTCGTGGTCACGCCCGACAACGGCGACGACGTCTTCGAGTACCCGGTCACCAAGCGTTCGCGCCTCCTGGTCCAGGACGGCGAGCACGTGGAGGTGGGCCAGCAGCTCGTCGCCGGTGCCGTCGACCCGAAGAGCGTGCTGCGCATCCTCGGCCCCCGCGCCACCCAGAAGCACCTGGTGGACGAGGTCCAGGAGGTCTACCGCTCGCAGGGCGTGGAGATCCACGACAAGCACATCGAGGTCATCGTGAGGCAGATGCTGCGTCGCGTGACGATCCTCGAGGCCGGCGATGCCCCGCTGCTGCCGGGCGAGCTGGTCGAGCGCGCTCGCTTCGAGACCGCCAACCGTGAGACCGTGACGAAGGGCGGCAAGCCGGCATCGGCCCGCCCGGAGCTCATGGGCATCACCAAGGCGTCGCTGGCGACGGACTCGTGGCTGTCCGCGGCCTCCTTCCAGGAGACCACGCGCGTCCTCACCGAGGCAGCGATGTCCGGCAAGTCCGACCCGCTGGTGGGACTCAAGGAGAACGTCATCCTCGGAAAGCTGATCCCGGCAGGCACCGGCCTGCACCAGTACGCCACCGCCACGGTCGACCCGACCGAGGAGGCCAAGGCGAACCTGTTCCCGACCTTCGGCTACGAAGAGTGGGACGGTCAGTACTTCTCGGAGGGCACCGGCGAGGCCGTGCCGCTCGAGGAGTTCGACCTCCCGCGCGAGTAGCGCTGTCCGGGCCGCGGAGCGCGCCTGCTTCGCTTTGACGATGGCGCGGGTCACGGGTATCGTTGATACTCGTGCCCGCGTCGTCGGGCCCCCACGCGCGCCCTGTCGGGCGCGCCCACCACTGGAACGACACGCCCGGGCGCGGGGGTCGGACCGCCACGAGTTTCGCAACACAGAACAGACGGAGATGTAGTGCCTACGATTCAGCAGCTGGTCAGGAAGGGCCGCCAGGACAAGCCGGGTAAGACCAAGACCCCGGCGCTCAAGGCGAGCCCGCAGCGTCGCGGTGTGTGCACGCGTGTGTACACCACCACCCCCAAGAAGCCGAACTCGGCTCTCCGCAAGGTCGCTCGCGTGCGCCTGTCCAGCGGCATCGAGGTCACGGCCTACATTCCGGGCGAGGGCCACAACCTGCAGGAGCACTCGATCGTGCTCGTGCGCGGTGGCCGTGTGAAGGACCTGCCCGGTGTCCGCTACAAGATCGTCCGCGGCTCGCTCGACACCCAGGGTGTCAAGGGCCGCCAGCAGGCCCGCAGCCGCTACGGCGCCAAGAGGGAGAAGAAGTAATGCCTCGCAAGGGACCGGCCCCCAAGCGGCCGCTCATCAATGACCCGGTGTACGGCGCCCCCGTCGTCACCCAGCTGATCAACAAGGTGCTGCTCGACGGCAAGAAGTCGACCGCCGAGGCGATCGTCTACGGCGCCCTCGAGGGTGTCCGCGAGAAGTCCGGCCAGGACCCCGTGACCGTGCTCAAGCGCGCGCTCGACAACATCCGTCCCGCCCTCGAGGTCCGCAGCCGCCGCGTCGGTGGCGCGACCTACCAGGTGCCGGTGGACGTGCGTCCGACCCGCTCGACCACGCTCGCGCTGCGCTGGCTCGTCGACTTCTCGCGCGCCCGTCGCGAGAAGACCATGACCGAGCGCCTCATGAACGAGATCCTCGACGCTTCGAACGGCCTCGGCGCCGCGGTGAAGCGCCGCGAGGACATGCACAAGATGGCCGAGTCGAACAAGGCGTTCGCGCACTACCGCTGGTAGTCGCGACACCGCGTTCGACGGAAACCCCAAGGAGAACCACTCGTGGCACAGGACGTGCTCACGGACCTCACCAAGGTCCGCAACATCGGCATCATGGCGCACATCGATGCCGGCAAGACCACCACCACTGAGCGCATCCTGTTCTACACGGGTGTGAACTACAAGATCGGTGAGACCCACGACGGTGCGTCGACCACTGACTGGATGGAGCAGGAGCAGGAGCGCGGCATCACGATCACCTCGGCCGCGGTGACCTGCTTCTGGGACAACAACCAGATCAACATCATCGACACCCCGGGTCACGTGGACTTCACCGTCGAGGTGGAGCGCTCGCTGCGCGTCCTCGACGGCGCGGTCGCGGTGTTCGACGGCAAGGAGGGCGTGGAGCCCCAGTCGGAGAACGTGTGGCGCCAGGCCGACAAGTACGACGTCCCCCGCATCTGCTTCGTCAACAAGATGGACAAGCTGGGCGCTGACTTCTACTTCACGGTCGACACCATCGTGAAGCGCCTGGGCGCCAAGCCGCTGGTCATCCAGCTGCCCATCGGTGCGGAGAACGACTTCGTCGGCATCGTCGACCTGGTCGAGATGAACGCCAAGGTGTGGCCCGGCGACGCCAAGGGCGACGTGACCATGGGTGCCGAGTACGAGACCACGGAGATCCCGGCGGACCTCGCGGACAAGGCCGAGGAGTACCGCGCGGCCCTGCTCGAGGCGGTCGCCGAGTCCGACGAGGAGCTGCTCGAGAAGTACCTGGGCGGCGAGGAGCTGACCACCGCAGAGATCAAGGGCGCGATCCGCAAGCTCACGATCGCCTCGGAGCTCTACCCCGTCCTGTGCGGCTCGGCCTTCAAGAACCGCGGCGTGCAGCCCATGCTCGACGCTGTCATCGACTACCTCCCCGGCCCCGCCGACGTGCCCGCCATCAAGGGCCACGACGCCAAGGACCCCGAGGTCGAGATCGAGCGCCACGCGGACGCCAACGAGCCGTTCTCGGCCCTCGCGTTCAAGGTGGTGTCGCACCCGTTCTTCGGCCGCCTCACCTACGTGCGCGTCTACTCGGGTCACCTCGAGACCGGCGCCGCGATCGTGAACTCGACCAAGGGCAAGAAGGAGCGCATCGGCAAGCTGTTCCAGATGCACGCCAACAAGGAGAACCCGGTCGAGACCATCCAGGCGGGCCACATCTACGCGGTCATCGGCCTCAAGGACACGACCACGGGCGACACCCTGTGCAACCCGGACCACCAGGTCGTCCTCGAGTCGATGACGTTCCCCGAGCCCGTGATCGACGTGGCCATCGAGCCCAAGACCAAGGGTGACCAGGAGAAGCTGTCGACCGCGATCCAGAAGCTCGCCGAGGAGGACCCGACCTTCCGCGTGCGCCTGGACGAGGAGACCGGCCAGACCGTCATCGGCGGTATGGGCGAGCTCCACCTCGACATCCTGGTCGACCGCATGAAGCGCGAGTTCAAGGTCGACGCGAACGTCGGCAAGCCGCAGGTCGCGTACCGCGAGACCATCCGCAAGACGGTCGAGAAGTACGACTACACGCACAAGAAGCAGACCGGTGGCTCCGGCCAGTTCGCGAAGGTCCAGATCTCGATCGAGCCCCTCGAGGCCGACTCCGAGGTCCAGTACGAGTTCGCGAACGCCGTCACGGGTGGTCGCGTCCCGCGCGAGTACATCCCGTCGGTGGACGCTGGAATCCAGTCCGCGATGGAGCTCGGCATCCAGGCCGGATACCCCGTCGTGGGTGTGAAGGCCACGCTGCTGGACGGCCAGTACCACGACGTCGACTCCTCGGAGATGGCGTTCAAGATCGCCGGCTCGATGGCCTTCAAGGAGGCCGCGCGTCTCGCGAAGCCCGTGCTGCTCGAGCCGATGTTCGCCGTCGAGGTCCGTACTCCCGAGGAGTACATGGGCGACGTCATCGGCGACATCAACTCGCGCCGCGGCCAGATCCGCCAGATGACCGACGCCGCAGGCGTCAAGGTCGTCGACGCGCTCGTGCCGCTGTCCGAGATGTTCGGATACGTCGGTGACCTGCGGTCCAAGACCTCGGGTCGCGCCGTCTACTCGATGGTGTTCGACAGCTACGCGGAGGTCCCGAAGGCAGTCGCCGACGAGATCATCGCCAAGACCCGGGGCGAGTAGTCCCCACCGGTTGAAATAACTCAAGAAATACAACGACCAGTAGGGATGAAGCCCCAGATGGCCTCGAGCCACCAGACGGACTAGCATCTTTACCCGAGTCTCATTAATCAGGAGGAATACCTCATGGCCAAGGCCAAGTTCGAGCGGAAGAAGCCGCACGTCAACATCGGCACCATCGGTCACGTCGACCACGGTAAGACGACGCTGACCGCTGCCATCTCGAAGGTCCTGCACGACCAGTACCCGGACCTCAACCCCTTCACGCCGTTCGAGGACATCGACAAGGCGCCGGAGGAGCGCGAGCGCGGCATCACGATCAACATCGCGCACATCGAGTACGAGACCGAGGCTCGTCACTACGCGCACGTTGACGCCCCGGGTCACGCTGACTACATCAAGAACATGATCACCGGTGCCGCCCAGATGGACGGCGCGATCCTCGTGGTCGCCGCGACCGACGGTCCGATGGCCCAGACCCGTGAGCACGTCCTGCTCGCGAAGCAGGTCGGCGTTCCCTACCTGCTGGTCGCGCTCAACAAGTCCGACATGGTCGACGACGAGGAGATCCTCGACCTCGTCGAGATGGAGGTCCGCGAGCTGCTGTCGTCGCAGGGCTTCGACGGCGACAACGCGCCCGTCATCCAGGTCTCGGCGCTCAAGGCGCTCGAGGGCGACGAGAAGTGGGTCGCCTCGGTCCAGGAGCTCATGGCCGCCGTGGACGAGAACGTCCCGGAGCCCGTCCGCGACATGGACAAGCCCTTCCTCATGCCGATCGAGGACGTCTTCACGATCACCGGTCGTGGCACCGTCGTCACCGGCAAGGTGGAGCGCGGCAAGCTCGCCATCAACTCGGACGTCGAGATCCTCGGCATCCGTGAGGCGCAGAAGACGACCGTCACCGGTATCGAGATGTTCCACAAGCAGATGGACGAGGCGTGGGCCGGCGAGAACTGTGGCCTCCTGCTCCGCGGTACCAAGCGTGAGGACGTCGAGCGCGGCCAGGTCGTGGTTGCCCCCGGCACCACCACCCCGCACACCTCGTTCGAGGGCAAGTGCTACATCCTCAACAAGGACGAGGGTGGCCGCCACAACCCCTTCTACACGAACTACCGCCCGCAGTTCTACATCCGCACCACGGACGTGACCGGCGTCATCTCGCTGCCCGAGGGCACCGACATGGTCATGCCGGGTGACACCACCGAGATGACGGTCGAGCTGATCCAGCCGATCGCCCTCGAGGAGGGTCAGGGCTTCGCGATCCGCGAGGGTGGCCGCACGGTTGGCTCCGGCACCGTCACCAAGATCCTGAAGTAAGCTCACTGCTTCTTCGCGCAAGCGGGGGTCCGGCTCAGGCCGGGCCCCCGCTTCGTCGTTCCCGGGGCCCCACGGGCACCCGCCCCCGCAGAGCGGATCCGCGCCTCCCCGGTGCTAGCGTGGCGGCGTGAGAGGAATCCCCAGCCGCGTCGAGCGCACGTTCCGGTCGATGGCCGCGTGGGACCCCCACCAGGACGTGGCGCATGCGGCGCTGCTCAGCGGATCCGGTCGCTCGGGGACGACGTGGCTCCTCGAGGCCTACGCGCGCGCGGGGCGGCTACGACCGGTGTTCGAGCCCATCCGCCCCGACCTCGAGCCGCGCCTCGAGGGCCTGCGGCCGGGCCGCTACGTCCCGGCCGACGCTCCGCACCTGCCGGGCGAGGAGGTCGTCGACGACATCCTCACCGGTCGCTACCGGCATCCGTGGGCCGACCAGCAGGCCACGCTCAACCCGCTGAATCCCTACCGGGGTCGGCTGATCAAGGAGATCCGCTTCCCGATGTTCGCGGGCTGGCTCGCGGCTCGGCATCCCGAACTGCGGATAGTCCACGTGATCCGTCACCCGCTCGCGACGCTGTCGAGCCAGAGCGTGCTCGGGTGGTCTCCCGAGCGCTTCCACTACATGCTCAGCCAGCCGCTGCTGATGGACGGACTCCTCCAGGACGTCCCGGTGCGTGACCTCCGTATCGATGACCCCGCGACGGCGCTGGTGGCGCGCTGGGCGGTGGAGAACACCGTGGCGGCGCGCACCTACGGCGGCGAGCGTGCGGCCCTGGTGAGCTACGACCTGGCGGTCGCCGACCCCGCAGCGCTGAATCCCGGAGCGACGGAGCTCGACATCGACCCCGCGCACCTGTCCCACCTCGACCGGCCGTCGAGCATGAGCCACGCCAAGGGATCGAATGCCCACGCCGGCAAGGACCCCCTGGCGTGGGTGGCGAGGATCGACCCCGAGCAGGCGGTCGCGGCGCGCCGTGTCCTCGAGGCGTTCGGGCTCGGCGATCCCTTCCGCGACTCCGGCGAGGTCGACGCCGACGCCCTCCAGGCATGGTGGTCGGCGCAGGCCCGCTGACGCGTCAGGTCCAGCCGTCGGTCTCTGCCGGAGGCACGACCAGGATCGCGAGCGTGCGCTGGTCGCCGCCCAGGACCCGAGCCGACGCCGCCTCGAGCCCGGCGCTCAGCGCGGCGACACGGTCCTCGACGAGCGCGCGATCCTGACCGGGCGCGAGCTCGACGTGGGCGATCACGCCCTCGGGGTGCTCGGAGGCGCCGACGAGCGCGGTGCCGCGATAGGAGTACCGATCATCGACGAACGCTCCCAGCCCGGCGTTGACGCACGCGTCGTCCCACCGCCAGCGCAGCCCGGCGGCGAAGGCCCGCGCACGGGGGGCCGACGCGGCGACCGGGAACAGGTCGGCACGCCGCGGTCGCCACGGGGACAGCGAGGTGCCGCGCAGCCGCCAGCTCAAGGCACCCGCGGCGCCGAGCACGACCACGCCGGCGACGGGGTGCAGCCACGCGGCGAGGGCGGTCGCTCCCACCGTCGCCGCACCTGCGGCGACGGGACGCGCCCAACTGCGCACGGCATCGGCCCTACCAGGAACGATGCGCGGGGGAGCGGCGATGATCTCGGTCAACAGCGGGCCTCCTCGACTGCATCGCCCGGACCTGGTCTCACGGCGCGACTGGCGGTGCGATCCACGATACCCTGGGAAGCCGTCCGGGCAGCTGGCGCCGTGTTGCGAGCGACCTCCTGATCTGGCACAATATTCAGGTTGCCTATTGCGGGCAGCCGCACACTCACCCACGACGACTCGAGAAATCGAGCAGCGCGCCAGTGCGTCGCAGATGAGCGACACGCCCGAGCGCGGGGGTCGGGGGTGAGAGACCACAGTCGTCCGAGAGAAAAGGCAGAACAACGCCATGGCGGGACAGAAGATCCGCATTCGGCTGAAGAGCTATGACCACGAGGTCATCGACTCCTCCGCCCGCAAGATCGTCGAGACGGTCACGCGCGCCGGCGCCTCGGTTGTCGGCCCCGTGCCGCTCCCGACGGAGAAGAACGTGTTCTGTGTGATCCGTTCGCCGCACAAGTACAAGGACTCCCGCGAGCACTTCGAGATGCGCACCCACAAGCGCCTCATCGACATCGTGGACCCCACGCCCAAGGCTGTCGACTCGCTCATGCGTCTCGACCTGCCCGCGGACGTGAACATCGAGATCAAGCTCTAGAGCTGACGTAAAGGAAACCAAGCACCATGACTACGACTTCCAATGCCCAGCGCACCGTCCGTGCGCTCCTGGGTACGAAGCTGGGCATGACGCAGGTGTGGGACGACGAGGGCCGGGTCATCCCCGTGACCGTCGTTCAGGTCGACACCAACGTCGTGACCCAGGTGCGCAGCGCTGACAAGGATGGCTACGAGGCCGTCCAGCTCGCGTTCGGCGCCGTCGACCCCCGTCGCGTGACGGACCCCCTGAAGGGCCACTTCGAGGCCGCCGGCGTCACGCCGCGCCGCCACGTGGCCGAGGTCCGCACCGCTGACGCCGCCGAGTACTCGCTGGGCCAGGAGCTCACCGCCGAGGTGTTCGAGGGCGGCCAGAAGGTCGACGTGACCGGCACCACCAAGGGAAAGGGCACCGCCGGTGTCATGAAGCGCCACGGCTTTGCCGGTGTGGGCGCCTCCCACGGTGCGCACCGCAACCACCGCAAGCCCGGTTCGATCGGCGGCGCCTCGACGCCGTCGCGCGTGTTCCGCGGCCTCAAGATGGCCGGTCGCATGGGTAACGCCCGCAAGACCGTCCAGAACCTCACCGTCCACTCGGTCGATGCCGAGAAGGGTCTGCTGCTCGTCAAGGGCGCGGTTCCCGGCAACAAGGGCGGGGTCGTCCTCATCCGCTCCGCCGTGAAGGGTGCGTGACACCATGGCTGATGCACAGACCGTCGACGTGGTCGACGCCAAGGGCAAGAAGGCCGGCACCGCCGAGCTTCCCGCCGAGGTCTTCGACGTCGTCACCAACGTCCCGCTGATCCACCAGGTCGTCGTCGCCCAGCGCGCCGCCGCCCGCCAGGGCACCCACGCCACCAAGACCCGCGGCGACGTCGCGGGCGGTGGCCGCAAGCCCTACAAGCAGAAGGGCACCGGCCGCGCTCGTCAGGGCTCGATCCGTGCGCCCCAGTTCGCCGGCGGTGGCACCGTCCACGGCCCGCAGCCGCGCGACTACTCGCAGCGCACCCCCAAGAAGATGAAGGCCGCCGCTCTCCGCGGTGCTCTGTCGGACCGCGCTCGTGCGGGCCGCGTGCACGTGGTGAAGGCCCTCGTCGAGGGTGACGCCCCCTCCACCAAGACCGCGATCGCCTCGCTCGCCGCGCTCACCGAGGGCCGCAGCGCCCTCGTGGTGCTCGAGCGTTCGGACTCGATCGCGTGGAAGTCGCTGCGCAACGCCGCGTCCGTCCACGTGCTCGCGGTGGACCAGCTCAACACCTACGACGTGCTCGTGAGCGACGACACGGTCTTCACGAAGGGCGCGCTCGACGCGTTCCTCGCGGGACCCGCCACCGGCAAGTCGGCGACCGCCGTCGCGACCGAGTCCGAGGCGGAGGAGAACTGACGTGACCACGCTGAACAAGAACCCCCGTGACATCCTGATCCGGCCCATCGTGTCGGAGAAGAGCTACTCGCTCATGGATGAGGGCAAGTACACCTTCGAGGTCGACCCTCGCGCCAACAAGACCGAGATCAAGATCGCGGTCGAGCAGATCTTCGGCGTCAAGGTCACCTCCGTCAACACCATCAACCGCAAGGGCAAGACGCGCCGCACCCGCTTCGGCATGGGCAAGCGCAAGGACGTCAAGCGCGCGATCGTCACCGTCGGTGGCGGCGAGGCGCTGGACGTCTTCTCCGGCCACGTCGGTTAAGCAAGGAACAGGAATCTCATGGCTATTCGCAAGTACAAGCCGACGACGCCGGGCCGCCGTGGCTCGTCCGTCGCCGACTTCGTCGAGGTCACCCGTTCGGAGCCCGAGAAGTCGCTGACGCGTCCGCTGCACAAGAAGGGCGGCCGCAACAACACCGGCCGCATCACCACCCGTCACCAGGGCGGTGGCCACAAGCGCGCCTACCGCGTGATCGACTTCCGTCGTCACGACAAGGACGGCGTGCCGGCCACGGTCGCTCACATCGAGTACGACCCCAACCGCACCGCTCGCATCGCGCTGCTGCACTACGCGGACGGCGAGAAGCGCTACATCATCGCGCCCGACAAGCTCACGCAGGGTGCCCCGATCGAGGCCGGCGCCAACGCCGACATCAAGCCGGGCAACAACCTGCCGCTGCGCAACATCCCCGTGGGTACGGTCGTTCACGCGATCGAGCTCAAGCCGGGTGGCGGCGCCAAGATCGCGCGTTCGGCTGGCACCTCGGTGCAGCTGGTCGCCAAGGAGGGCCGCTTCGCGCAGCTGCGCATGCCCTCCGGCGAGATCCGCAACGTCGACGCGCGCTGCCGCGCGACCGTCGGCGAGGTGGGCAACGCCGAGCAGTCCAACATCAACTGGGGCAAGGCCGGCCGCTCGCGCTGGAAGGGCAAGCGCCCGACCGTCCGCGGCGTCGTCATGAACCCGGTCGACCACCCGCACGGTGGTGGTGAGGGCAAGACGTCCGGTGGTCGCCACCCCGTCTCGCCGTGGGGCAAGCCCGAGGGCCGCACCCGCAAGCCGGGCAAGGAGTCCGACAAGCTCATCGTCCGCCGCCGTCGTACTGGCAAGAAGCGCTAAGGAGCCTGAAGAATGCCACGCAGTCTGAAGAAGGGCCCCTTCGTCGACGACCACCTGCAGAAGAAGGTGGACGCCCAGAACGAGGCGGGTACGAAGAACGTCATCAAGACCTGGTCCCGTCGGTCGGTCATCACCCCCGACTTCCTGGGTCACACCTTTGCCGTGCACGACGGCCGCAAGCACGTCCCGGTGTTCGTCACCGAGGCGATGGTCGGCCACAAGCTGGGCGAGTTCGCGCCCACGCGCACGTTCAAGGGCCACGTGAAGGACGACCGCAAGGGCCGCCGCTAAGGCGCCCGGGCGTAGGTAAGAGGAGTTACAGATGGAAGCCAAGGCGCAGACGCGATACGTTCGCGTGACCGCCCAGAAGGCTCGCCGCGTCGTGAACCTGGTCCGTGGGCAGAACGCCACCGAGGCGATCGCCTCGCTCAAGTTCCAGCCGCAGGCAGTGGCCACTGATGTGCGCAAGCTCATCGAGTCGGCCGTCGCCAACGCGCGTGTGAAGGCTGACGCAGCAGGTGAGCGCTTCGACGAGTCCGAGCTCGTGATCTCCGCGATCACGGTCGACGAGGGCCCGACCATGAAGCGCATCCAGCCGCGTGCCCAGGGCCGCGCGAACCGCATTCTCAAGCGCACGAGCCACATCAGCGTGACGGTGGCGACGCCTGAGGTCGCCGTGAAGGAAGGGGCCTAACTCATGGGTCAGAAGATCAACCCGCACGGCTACCGCCTGGGTATCACCACCGACCACCGCAGCCGCTGGTTCGCGGACTCGACCAAGCCGGGCGAGCGCTACCGCGACTACGTGGACGAGGACGTCAAGATCCGCAAGCTGATGTCGCAGGGCCTCGAGCGCGCAGGCGTCTCGAAGGTCGAGATCGAGCGCACCCGTGAGCGCGTGCGTGTGGACCTCCACACGGCGCGCCCGGGCATCGTCATTGGTCGCCGCGGCGCCGAGGCGGACAAGCTCCGCTCGAACCTCGAGAAGCTCACGGGCAAGCAGGTCCAGCTGAACATCCTCGAGGTGAAGAACGCCGAGGTCGACGCTCAGCTCGTCGCCCAGGGCATCGCTGAGCAGCTCGCGTCGCGCGTCTCGTTCCGTCGCGCCATGCGCAAGGGCATCCAGTCCGCGCTGCGCGCCGGTGCGAAGGGCATCCGTGTGCAGTGCTCGGGCCGCCTCGGCGGCGCGGAGATGTCGCGCTCGGAGTTCTACCGCGAGGGTCGCGTGCCGCTGCACACCCTGCGCGCGAACATCGACTACGGATTCTTCGAGTCCCGCACCACCTTCGGCATCATCGGCGTGAAGGTGTGGATCTACAAGGGCGACATGACGGAGAAGGAGTGGGCGGCCGAGCAGGCCAAGGCCCCCCGTCCGCAGCGTGGCCGTGGTCGTGGCGACCGCGGTGACCGCGGCCCCCGTCGTGACGGCGCCCCCCGTCAGTCCGCTGAGGCCCCCAAGGCCGATGCGCCTGCCGCTGCCGAGGCCCCCCAGGCCGACGCAGGGAAGGAAGGCTAAAGACCATGCTCATTCCCCGTCGAGTGAAGCACCGCAAGCAGCACCACCCGAAGCGTTCGGGCGCTGCGAAGGGCGGCACCCAGGTGTCGTTCGGCGACTTCGGCATCCAGGCTCTCGAGCCCGCCTACGTCACGAACCGCCAGATCGAGGCCGCTCGTATCGCGATGACCCGCCACATCAAGCGTGGCGGAAAGGTGTGGATCAACATCTACCCCGACCGTCCGCTCACCAAGAAGCCTGCCGAGGTCCGCATGGGCTCCGGTAAGGGTTCGCCCGAGTGGTGGGTTGCCAACATCAAGCCGGGCCGCGTGATGTTCGAGCTGGCCGGCGTCGACGAGCCCCTGGCTCGCGAGGCGCTCCGCCGCGCTCAGCACAAGCTGCCCATGAAGACCCGTTTCGTGACCCGTGAGGGTGGTGACATCTGATGGCCATCGGTACCAAGTCCCTGATGCCGTCCGAGCTGGACGCCATGGAGAACGAGCGCCTCGCCGAGGAGCTCAAGAAGGCCAAGGAGGAGCTGTTCAACCTGCGCTTCCAGGCCGCTACCGGACAGCTCGAGAACCACGGTCGTCTCAAGGCTGTCAAGCGCGACATCGCCCGCATCTACACGATCCTGCGCGAGCGCGAGCTCGGCATCCGGACGGCGCCCACGGCGTCGGCCGAGTAAGGAAGACTGACTATGTCGAGTAAGAAGCACGCGACGGCCACGGCCGACCACCGCGCGTATCGCAAGACGCGCCGCGGCTACGTCGTCAGCGACAAGATGAACAAGACGATCACCGTCGAGGTCGAGGACCGCGTCAAGCACCCCCTCTACGGCAAGGTCGTGCGCCGCTCCAGCAAGATCAAGGCGCACGACGAGCTCAACACCGCCGGCATCGGCGACCTCGTGGTCGTCATGGAGACCCGTCCGCTGTCCGCTTCCAAGCGGTGGCGACTGGTCGAGATCGTCGAGAAGGCCAAGTAACTAGCGTTCGACCAGGCTCTCGGGGCAGCGCCACGAGAGAACCAGACGACAGGAGACAGACATGATTCAGCAGGAGTCGCGGCTTCGAGTCGCCGACAACACGGGTGCCAAGGAGATCCTTGTCATTCGCGTGCTCGGTGGCTCCAAGCGCCGCTACGCCGGCATCGGCGACACCATCGTCGCCACCGTCAAGGACGCGATCCCCGGCGGCAACGTCAAGAAGGGCGACGTCGTCAAGGCCGTCATCGTGCGGACCTCGAAGGAGCGCCGCCGTCCCGACGGTTCGTACATCAAGTTCGATGAGAACGCTGCGGTGATCCTCAAGGGCGCCGAGAGCGGCGAGCCGCGCGGCACGCGCATCTTCGGCCCTGTGGGCCGCGAGTTGCGTGACAAGAAGTTCATGAAGATCATCTCGCTGGCACCGGAGGTCATCTGATGGCGAAGATCAAGAAGGGCGACCTCGTGGTCGTCATCGCCGGACGCGACCGCGGCCAGGAGGGCCGCATCCTCGACATCGACACGGACAACGACCGCGTCATCGTCGAGGGCGTGCAGCGCGTCACCAAGCACATCAAGCCGGGCACCCGCCGCGACAACCAGGAGGGTGGCATCGTCACCGCCGAGGCGTCGCTGCACATCTCCAACGTGATGCTGGTGGACCCGGAGACCAAGAAGGGCACCCGTGTGGGCTTCCGCACGGAGGAGGTCGAGCAGGACGGCCGTACGCGCACCAAGCGCGTGCGTGTCGCCAAGCGCTCGGGTAAGGACGTCGAATGAGCACCGCCACCGCTCAGCCGCGGCTCAAGGAGAAGTACCGCGGCGAGATCATCGCCAAGCTCCAGGAGGAGTTCGGCCACACCAACGTGAACCAGGTCGCCGGTCTCACCAAGATCGTCGTGAACATGGGTGTGGGCGACGCCGCCAAGGACTCGAAGCTCATCGAGGGCGCGATTGCGGATCTCACCGCGATCACCGGCCAGAAGCCGCAGGTCACCAAGGCGAAGAAGTCGATCGCGCAGTTCAAGCTGCGTGAGGGACAGCCCATCGGCGCGCACGTCACCCTGCGTGGCGACCGCATGTGGGAGTTCCTCGACCGTCTGCTGTCGATCGCCCTCCCGCGCATCCGCGACTTCCGTGGCCTGAGCCCCAAGCAGTTCGACGGCAACGGCAACTACACCTTCGGTCTCACGGAGCAGTCGATGTTCCACGAGATCGACCAGGACAAGATCGACCGCGTGCGCGGCATGGACATCACCGTGGTGACCACCGCTACCACGGACGACGAGGGCCGCTCGCTGCTCAAGCAGCTGGGCTTCCCGTTCAAGGAGAAGTGACATGGCCAAGACCGCGCTGAAGAACAAGGCCGCCGGCAAGCAGAAGTTCGCCGTCCGCGCCTACACCCGGTGCCAGAAGTGCGGACGCCCGCACTCGGTGTACCGCAAGTTCGGCCTCTGCCGCGTGTGCTTCCGCGAGATGGCTCACGCAGGTGAGCTCCCCGGAATCACCAAGAGCAGCTGGTAAAACCACAACGCCACAGGTCCTCCTCATGAGGAAACCACGGCGAGGAAGAGTTCAACACTCATGACGATGACTGACCCCATCGCAGACATGCTGACGCGTCTGCGCAACGCCAACGCGGCGTACCACGAGACCGTGTCGATGCCGCACTCCAAGCTCAAGGCGAACATCGCCTCGATCCTGGAGCAGGAGGGCTACATCACCGGCTCGGAGACCGCCGACGCCGAGGTGGGCAAGACCCTCACCCTGACCCTGAAGTACGGCCCCAACCGCGAGCGTTCGCTCGCGGGCGTGCGCCGCGTCTCGAAGCCCGGCCTTCGCGTGTACGCGAAGTCGACGAACCTCCCGAAGGTTCTCGGCGGCCTGGGCGTCGCAATCCTGTCCACCTCCTCCGGTCTCCTGACCGACCGCGAGGCCGAGAAGAAGGGCGTCGGCGGCGAGGTCGTCGCGTTCGTCTGGTAAGGGAGGAGAGAGCACATGTCACGCATCGGCAAGTACCCCGTCTCCATCCCCTCGGGTGTGGACGTCACCATCGATGGCGCCGTCGTCACGGTCAAGGGCCCCAAGGGCACCCTGACGCACACGGTCGCCTCGCCCATCACCGTGGAGAAGGGCGATGAGGGCGTGGCCGTCAAGCGTCCGAACGACGAGCGCGTCTCGAAGTCGCTGCACGGTCTGACCCGCACGCTCATCGCCAACATGGTGGAGGGCGTCACCAGCGGGTACGAGAAGAAGCTGGAGATCGTCGGCACGGGCTACCGTGTCGCACTCAAGGGCAAGGACCTCGAGTTCGCGCTCGGCTTCTCCCACCCCGTGGTCATCACGCCGCCCGAGGGCATCACCTTCGCTGTCGAGGGCCCGACCAAGTTCTCGGTCGCCGGCATCGACAAGCAGCAGGTCGGCGAGACCGCCGCGAACATCCGCAAGGTGCGCCCGCCGGAGCCCTACAAGGGCAAGGGCGTGCGCTACGCCGGCGAGCAGGTGCGCCGCAAGGCAGGAAAGACGGGTAAGTAAGCCATGAGCAGCATCACCATCAAGGGCAAGGGGAAGACGGTCGCGCGCAAGCGTCGCCACTTCCGCCTGCGCAAGAAGATCTCCGGCACGACCGCGCGTCCCCGCCTGGTCGTGACCCGTTCGTCCCGCCACATGGTCGCGCAGATCGTGGACGACTCCGTGGGCAAGACCCTCGCGTCGGCCTCCACGCTCGAGGCCGATGTCCGCTCGCTGGACGGCGACAAGACCGCCAAGGCGACCAAGGTCGGCGAGCTCGTCGCCGAGCGCGCCAAGGCCGCTGGCATCGACACCGTGGTGTTCGACCGCGGAGGCAACAAGTACCACGGTCGTGTGGCCGCGGTCGCAGACGGCGCCCGAGAGGGTGGCCTGGCTCTGTAGGCCGGGACCACGAAAGGATTACGCATGGCTGACAACAACCGCCGCGACAACCGTCGCGGCAATGAGCCTGACAACAAGTTCATCGAGCGCGTGGTGACCATCAACCGCGTGTCCAAGGTCGTCAAGGGCGGCCGCCGCTTCAGCTTCACGGCGCTGGTCGTCGTGGGTGACGGCGAGGGCAACGTGGGCGTGGGCTACGGCAAGGCCAAGGAGGTCCCCGCAGCGATCTCGAAGGGCGTCGAGGAGGCGAAGCGGAACTTCTTCCGCGTGCCCCGCATCCAGGGCACCATCCCTCACGTCGTGCAGGGTGAGGCCGCCGCTGGCGTCGTCTACCTGCGCCCGGCTGCTCCCGGTACCGGTGTGATCGCCGGTGGTCCGGTGCGCGCCGTGCTCGAGTGCGCCGGCGTCCACGACATCCTGTCGAAGTCGCTGGGCTCGTCCAACGCGATCAACATCGTTCACGCGACCGTCGACGCCCTGAAGTCGCTCGAGCGGCCCGAGGCCGTCGCGGCTCGCCGCGGCAAGCCGGTGGAGGACGTGGCTCCGGCCGCGATGCTCCGCGCGCAGGCAGCGGGGGTGAAGTGATGGCTCGCCTCAAGGTTCAGCAGAAGAAGTCGACGATCGGCGTGAAGCCGCAGCACCGCGAGACCCTGCGGTCGCTCGGTCTGAAGCGCATCGGCGACATCGTCGTCAAGGAGGACCGTCCCGAGATTCGCGGGATGGTCAAGGCGGTGGACCACCTGGTCGCCGTCGAGGAGGTTGAGTGATGGCCGAGGACAAGAAGGCCACCGAGGACAAGCCGGCCGCCAAGAAGCCCGCTGCCAAGAAGCCTGCGGCTTCGAAGGCCGCCACGGCTGACAAGGCTGCTGCCGAGAAGAAGCCTGCTGCCAAGAAGCCGGCTGCTTCGAAGGCCGCCGCCGCATCGGCCGCCAAGGCGACCGACGCATCGGCTGACAAGAAGCCTGCCGCGAAGAAGGCTCCTGCCAAGAAGGCGGAGACCGCCGAGACCAAGGTGAGCACCCTCAAGATGCACCACCTTCGTCCCGCCGAGGGCGCCCACACCCGCAAGACCCGCGTGGGTCGCGGTGAGGCGTCGAAGGGCAAGACGGCCGGTCGAGGCACCAAGGGCACGGGCGCCCGCTACCAGGTGCCCGAGCGCTTCGAGGGCGGCCAGACCCCGATCCACATGCGGATTCCGAAGCTTCCCGGCTTCAAGAACCCGTTCAAGGTCACCTATCAGGTGGTGAACGTCTCGCAGATCGCGCAGCTGTTCCCGAAGGGCGGAGAGGTCACCAAGGCTGACCTCGTCGCCAAGGGCGCCGTGCGCAAGAACCAGCCCGTCAAGGTGCTGGGCGAGGGCGACATCGAAGTGAAGGTGACCATCGTCGACGCCGACAAGGTTTCGCAGTCGGCGAAGACCAAGATCGAGGCTGCGGGCGGCTCGGTCAACGAGAGCTAGAGTCGAGGGCGGGCCGCACAGCACAGTGCGGCCCGCTCCGACGCACTTTCGTCTGTGAGCCCGCACCCATGGAGGATCAATGCTGAGTGGCTTCCTGAGCGCTTTCCGCACCCCTGACCTGCGCAACAAGCTGCTCTTCACCCTGGGGATCCTCGCGATCTACCGCCTGGGTGTCTCCATCCCCACTCCGGGCGTCGACTACAGCGCGGTCCAGTACTGCGCCGCGCCGGTCAACAACACCGGCACCAACGCCGCCTTCGAGGTCCTGAACCTCTTCTCCGGCGGCGCGCTCCTGCAGCTGTCGATCTTCGCGCTCGGCATCATGCCGTACATCACGGCGTCGATCATGGTGCAGCTCCTGCGCGTGCTGATCCCGCGCTTCGAGGCCCTCTACAAGGAGGGCCAGGAGGGCCAGGCGAAGCTCACGCAGTACACCCGCTACATCACCGTCGGGTTCGCCGCACTGCAGTCCGCCTCGTACATCACGATGGCGCGCAACAACGTCTTCTTCCCCGGCTGCGAGCTGCCGGTGGTCCCCGACGACTCCTGGTACACCATCGCCACGATGGTGCTCACCATGACGGCGGGCACCGTGCTCATCATGTGGCTGGGCGAGCGCATCACCGAGCGCGGAGTCGGCAACGGCATGTCGCTGCTGATCTTCACCTCGATCGCCGCGTCCTTCCCGGGCGTCGCCTCCGCGATCTGGAACTCGTCGAACGGTGTCTCGAACTCGATCATCGTCGGCATCATCGTGCTGCTGGTCATCGCCGCCGTCGTGTTCGTCGAGCAGTCGCAGCGCCGCATCCCCGTGCAGTACGCCAAGCGCATGGTCGGACGCCGCATGCTCGGGGGATCGTCGACCTACATCCCGATCAAGATCAACATGGCCGGCATCATCCCGGTGATCTTCGCCTCGTCGCTGCTGATGCTTCCGCAGGTGATCGTCCAGTTCACGGGCGATGATGCCGGTGATTGGGCGCTGTGGCTGCGCGACAACGTCGCGAACCCCGCGTCGCCCATCAACATCAGCCTGTATGTGCTGCTCATCATCTTCTTCGCGTACTTCTACACGGCGATCACGTTCAACCCGAACGACGTCGCGGACAACATGAAGAAGTACGGCGGGTTCATTCCCGGCATCCGTCCGGGCCAGCCCACCGCTGACTTCCTGTCGTACGTGCTGTCGCGCATCACGGCGGCCGGCTCGCTGTACCTCGCGGCCGTCGCGCTGATCCCGACCATCACGTTCGTCGTGCTGGGTCTCAGCACGTCGATTCCGTTCGGTGGAGCCTCCATCCTGATCCTCGTGGGTGTGGGCCTCGACACCGTCAAGCGCATCCAGTCTCAGCTGGAGCAGCGCAACTACGAAGGGTTCCTCAAGTAATGCGCACCGTTCTCCTCGGACCCCCCGGAGCCGGCAAGGGCACGCAGGCCGCGCGCCTCGCGGAGCGCTGGGGCATCCCCGCCATCTCGACGGGCGACATCTTCCGCGCCAACGTGCAGGGCAACACCGAGCTGGGCCGCCGGGCGCAGGAGTTCATGAACGCCGGCGCGCTGGTGCCCGACGAGGTCACCAACGCGATGGTGCGCGACCGCCTCGCGCAGGACGACGTCGCGGAGGGCTTCCTCCTCGACGGCTACCCGCGCAACCCCGATCAGGCGGTGGAGCTCGAGTCGATGCTCGCTGACCTGGGCGTGCAGCTCGACGTCGCCATCGAGATCACCGCGGACGCCGATGCGGTGACCGCACGTCTGCTGAAGCGCGCAGAGATCGAGGGTCGCGTCGACGACAGCGAGCCCGTGATCCGCAAGCGCCTCGAGGTCTACGCCGTCCAGACGGCGCCGGTCTCCGCGTACTACGGCGGCCGGGGCCTGCTCGTGCAGATCGATGGCCTGGGCGAGATCGCCGAGGTCACGGACCGCATCGTCGCCGCCGCCGAGGCGCGCTGACGCGTGCCTGAGCGCGTCGAGCTCAAGACCCGGGAGCAGATGCGGGTCATGGCCCGCGCAGGCGTGATCGTCGAGCGCGCGCTCGCCGCAGCCTCCGCGGCGGCCGTGGCGGGCGCCACCACCCGCGACGTGGACGCGGCCGCGGCAGCGGTCATCGCCGATGCGGGCGCGACGTCGAACTTCCTGGGCTACCACGGGTTCCCCGCGACGGCGTGCGTCTCCGTCAACGAGGAGATCGTCCACGGGATCCCCGGGGATCGCGTGCTCGAAGCCGGCGACGTCGTGTCGATCGACTGCGGCGCCATCGTCGATGGCTGGCACGGGGACTCGGCGAGGACACTGATCGTGGGCGAGCCGCTCGCGCAGGCGGACGTCGACCTGGTCGAGGGCACGCGCCGGGCCCTGTGGGCCGGCATCGCCGCGCTCGCGACCGCCAAGCGGCTCGAGGACGTCGCAGCGGCCATCGAGGACGAGACTGAGCGCGCCGGGCTCCACCCCCTCGTGGGATACGTCGGCCACGGCATCGGCACCGCGATGCACCAGCCGCCCGAGGTCATGAACTATCGCACTCGTGGCCGGCTGGCCAAGGTGCGCCCGGGGCTGTGCGTCGCCATCGAGCCCATGAACGTGATCGGCACCTCGGAGTCCGAGGTGCTCGCCGATGACTGGACCGTGGTCTCCGCCGATGGCTCGCGGGGTGCTCATTGGGAGCACTCGATCGCGGTGCACGACGACGGCATCTGGGTTCTCACCGCCGCGGACGGCGGCGCGGAGGGCCTGCGCGAGTTCGGCGTGTCCCCGGTTCCCCTCGCCTGATCCGCTGACCAGCCGGCACCCGCCGCTGTGTACCGTGTGGACCTCGTCACACCAGGTAACGAGACGTTTACGCGAATGACGCGGCGCGGCAAAGCCGCGCGCGTACCTTGGGGGCCGTGAGGCGCTCCAGCGCCCACGCAGCACCCGTGAGAGGTAGAGCGATGGCACGCGGTTTCAACTACGCACCCGGGGCGAGTGACGATGTCGAGCTGGCGTCACGAGCAGAGCTCTCGCGCGCCCAGATCCAGTCGCTCGCGGGCGGCAAGAACCCCGTCGTGCGAGAGAGGATCGCCGGTCGCGGCGACCTGCCTCTGGGCACCATGGTGGGGTTGGCGCATGATCGCTCGGCGGAGGTGCGCGCAGCGATCGCGGGCAACCCCCGCGCGACCGAGCCGATCCTGGAACGCCTGGCAGATGACCGGAATGTCGCGGTGCTCCAGGCCGTCATCGGCAACCCCGTGGTGCCCAGCGCCATCGTCGAGAAGCTCGCGTTCCACCGCAAGGATGAGGTGCGCTCAGTCGCCGTGCGCCGGCTCGACTCGATCGCCGATGCCGTGCCCGCCTCGGTCGATCACACGCCCGAGCTGAGTGAGCGGGCACGCATGGCTGATGTGGTCGAACTGCGTCAGTCGCAGGTCTCGCTGCACGAGCCCGCGCCGGAGCGTCCGACGCGCACCGCGCCGGTGCGCGGCTTCCGTCCGCCCGCCGAAGGCTGACGTCCCGCCTGGCGGAAACCTCACACGGCCCCACACGCGGCCTCGCCGATGTGATCAACGCCACCCGCGCGCCTCTGGCGCAATCGCGCGAGCCATGGATAACTTACCCGTGCGGGTATCCCGGAGAAGCAATCCTCCTGGTTCCCAGGCGTCGAACGCGGTGTCGCGGAGGCGCTCTCACAACACTTCGAGAATGGCAATGAGGGATTGACATGAACAAGATGACCAAGGCTTCGATCGCCACCGGTGCCGGTGTGATCCTGCTGATGGGCGGCGCGGCTTCGCTCGCCTACTGGAACGACTCCGAGCTCCTGAGCTCGGGCGGCACGACCATCACGGCCGGCCAGCTCGACGTGGTGCCGGTGGCCGCGTCCGCCGCGTGGGAGTCCGCTCTCACGAGCGGTGCCGCGACGGACGCCGACTTCTCGGCTCTGACCGGTTCGGTCGCGGACTTCCGGATCGTGCCGGGAAACACCTTGCGCTACACGGAGACCTTCGACGTCACCGCTGTGGGCGATGACCTGTACTTCACGGTCGAGGCGTCGTCCTCGGCGATCGCGGGCCCCCTCGCCGCCGCGCTGTCGAGCGGTGCCCTGGTGTCCGACGTCGACGTCACGGGCAGCGACGTCGCTCTGCACGACGACACCGGAGCGCTGGACGTGTACAGCGTGACCGCGAACGGCGGCAACGCCGCCGAGATCGAGGTCAGCTGGACCATCGCGTGGCCGTTTGGATCGGCCCCCGCTGACAACGTGAGCGGCGACAACGCGTACGACAACCTCACGGCCACGCTGCCCGCTGACGGCGCGCTCACCGTGACCCAGGTTCTGCCGTAACCCAGCCTCACCCTCGCCATCGCGGTCGG
>NZ_CAJXJX010000034.1 GCF_913055775.1 uncultured Demequina sp.
CCTGGCAGCTGCGGGAATCGCCGCCGCGACCCCCCTGACAGAAGCCGAGGTCGACGAGGCCTTGGCCGCCCACCCGCGCATCGGGGATCGGGCGAAGGGTGGGGGCGCGGAGGCACGATTCTCACGGGTGGAGCAGGCCGCGAGCCAGGACCCGGATGCAGGCCTCGAGCTGCGCCTGCGCGACGGCAACGAGGCCTACGAGCGGCGCTTCGGCCGCGTGTTCCTGATCCGGGCCGCCGGGCGGTCGCGGATCGAGATCCTCGCGGAGCTCGAGCGCCGCATGGACAACGACCCCGAGGCGGAGCTCGCCGAGACCGCCGAGCAGCTGCGGCAGATCGCCGCGCTGCGCCTGCGACAGATCTGGGAGACCGCATGAGCCACGTCACGACCCACGTCCTCGACTCCGTCACCGGCACTCCGGCGAGTGGCATCGCCGTCACGCTGTCCGCGCGCCAGGGGAGCGGGTGGGAGACGGTGGCCTCGGGCGTCACCGACGCCGACGGGCGCATCGGTGACCTGGGCCCAGACGTGCTGGAGCCGGGCGTCTACCGCGTCCGCTTCGACACTGGCATGTACTTCCGCACGCTCAACGTCGCCACGTTCTACCCCGAGGTGCTCATCACCTTCGAGATCACGGGCGGCGACCACTACCACGTGCCGCTGCTGCTCAGCCCGTTCGCCTACTCGACGTACCGGGGCTCCTGATCGGCGACTGCCAGCCTCGTCCGGCGCTCACCGACCCCTCGCGCGACTGAGCGCGCGCTGTCCGGCACTCAGCGACCGCATCGGCCCTACTCGACGGCGAGATCGCGCCGCCGGAACCCGGCGAAGCCGATCGCGGTGAAGCCCAGGGTGAAGAGCGACACCCACATGAGGCCGGTCCAGTCGGGATCCGGCAGCAGGATGTCCGGCACGTGCCACACCGGGGAGATGCCGAGCACCCAGTCGTCGAGGCCGAACGACGGCCCCAGGAGGGTCAGCACGAACGTGACGACCACGCCCGCCCAGGCAGCGACGGCGACCTTGGGCCGCGCGCCCACCACGAAGATGGACACGGCAATGAGCGTCCAGATGGCGGGGACGATCGTCATCGCCTGGAACCCGACCTCGCCGAACTCCACTCCGAGGTCGGACCGCGACGCGAGGAAGGCCACGATCACGCCCGCGACGGCCATGTAGAGCACCGGCAGGGCGAACGCGAGCAGCACGTTCGCGCCGTAGTACCGAGGGCGTGCGACGGCGCCGGCCATGACGGGCTCGACGCGGTCCTCCATCTCCTCGGACCGCACCCGCAGCATCACCTGGACGCTCGGGATGGCGGCGAAGATGCCGATCATGGACAGGATCATCACGAGGAACGATGCGACGAGCACGTCCGCAGAGCCGCTGCCGCCGGCGAGCGCCGCCGCCATGGGGCTGTCGGGGTCGATGAGGTCGACGATGGATGTCGCGAAGTACCCGAACACGAAGCCCAGCATCACGAACGCGATGGTCCAGGTCATCGCCGAACCCTTCGACAGCCGCCACGCGAGCCCCCACGGGCTGCGCGCGCGTCCGCGATCGGGGCCAGGGCCCGGCTTGATCAGGCCCTGACCGAAGTCGCGCGAGCCCTCGAGCTTGAAGGCGACCGCGAGGAGCACCACCGTGAGCGCCACGCCGAGCGCGAGCGGCCACCACAGGTTGTCAGCGGCGGGCTGCGGCTCCTGCATCCAGCCCAGGGGGTTGATCCAGATGGTCCACTCGGGCGCCTCGACCGAGTACGCGAAGCCGCGCAGGATGAACAGCGTGCCGAGCGTCGAGATCGAGAGGGCGGTCGACGTGCGTGCATCGGCCCCGATCTGCGCGGCCACGGCTGCGATCCCGGCGAACACCCATCCGGTCACTGTCCACGTGCCCGCGAGCAGCCACGACGCCTCGGCGGTGCCGCCGAACAGCACCGTGAGAGAGGCCGCGACCACGCCGGTGACGACGCCCGCGATCAGCGCCATGGCGACGCCGGTGAGCAGGCGCGACGAGCGCCCGAGCACTCCCGACGCCAGCAGCTCCGCCTGACCGGAGTCCTCCTGCACGCGCGTCGCGCGCGTCACCGTGAAGATTGCCCCCATCGCGGCCAGGAAACCGCCCAGCGCGAGCGTGCGCCACGCGTTGAAGCCGTCCGTGGTGAGCAGGTCGGTGGGCGGGCCGAAGATCAGCCCGATCGCGGGGTTGGCCTCGACGGCCTGCTGGAGGCCCATGCGGTCGGCCTGGTCGGGAAACACCAGCGGGTACGCGATGACTGAGGACACCGACAGCACCGTGACGAGCAGCACCCACGGAGCCATCAGGCGGCCGTCGTGCTTGAGGGACGTGCGCAGCAGCAGTGGAGCGCCGGTGGTCGCGCTTTCGCGGCGACCCGCACGGGGGGCCGATGCGGTGGCTGGGCTGGCGCTCACGCGTGCGCCTCTTCGTAGAGCTTGAGGAAAAGACTCTCGAGGCTCGCGGGTTCTACGGCGAGCCTGGACATGCCGTACGGAGCGAGGACATTCATCGCCTCTCCGACCTTCTCCGGGTCCACGGTCGCGGTGAGGTGGTGGCCATTGAGAGCGACGCCCTCGAGGGGAGCGAGCGCGCTCGTGTCGGGGACCCGCTCGAGCGTCACGTCGATCGAGGTCTGGGTGTCTGTGCGGAGATCGTCCAGCGTGCCGGTCTGGACGATCACGCCGTCGCGGATGATGCTGAGCCGGTCGGTGAGGGTCTCGACCTCGGACATGATGTGGCTGCTGAGCAGGACGGAGACGCCGCGATCCTTGGCCTCGCGCACGGTCTCCTGGAAGACCTGCTCCATCAGGGGGTCCAGGCCCGAGGTGGGCTCGTCGAGGATCAGCAGCTCTGCGTCGGAGGCCAGCGCGGCGACCAGCGCGACTTTCTGCTTGTTGCCCTTCGAGTACTGGCGGCCGCGCTTGGAGGTGTCGAGCTCGAAGCGCTCGACCAGGTCCTTGCGGCGGCCCTCGTCGAGACTGCCGCGCAGGCTCCCGAGCAGGTCGATCGCCTCGCCGCCGGTCATGCTGGGCCACAGCGACACGTCGCCTGGCACGTAGGCGATGCGGCGGTGCAGCTCGACCACGTCCTTCCACGGGTCGCCGCCCAGCAGCGACACGGTGCCGCCGTCCGCCTTGAGCAGTCCCAGCAGGACGCGGATCGTGGTGGACTTGCCCGCGCCGTTGGGGCCCAGGAAGCCGTGAACCTCACCCTGCGCGACCGTGAGGTCGACGCCGTTGAGGGCCTTGAACCTGCCGTAGGACTTGGTCAGTCCCTGGACGTCGATCACGGTGGGCTGCTCGGTCATGGGGTGGCCTCTCCTGGCTGGACGGTGCGACGAGTTCCAGTTAACTCCACACCTGTGGAAATATGCAACCGCTACGGCTAGCATGCCGGAATGGACAGGTCTCCGCCGGGTCAGTCGCCGCAGCGCCGCGGGCGCCGTCCGGGTGACACTGACACGCGTGAAGCGATCCTCGACGCGGCTCGCGCTGCGTTCGCTGAGCGAGGCTACGACGGCGCGTCCATGCGATCGATCGCGCTGGCCGCTGGAGTCGACACCGGGATGATCCGTCACTGGTTCGGCGACAAGCAGGGCCTGTTCGCCGCGACCGTGCTGGACCGCACACCGGTGGTGAGCCGCCTGTCCGCGGTGATCGCTGACACGTCGCCCGGACGCGGGCGCCGGCTCGCGTCCGCCTACCTCGACCTCTGGGAGGACGCGGATGCCGGTCCGATCCTCATGGCGCTGGTCCGCTCGAGCGTCACCGACTCGGCCGTGCCCGCCGCGGTGCGCCGCGCGATAGGCGGGGGAGTGATGGACCGAGAGTTCTCTGGCGATCCCGCCGACACCGGGCTCGCGCTCGTGGGCTCCCACATGCTCGGCGTGGCCGTGGCGCGATACGTGGTGGAGCTCCCGGCGCTCGCCACCATGCCCCGCGACGTGCTCCTCGACCAGCTCGGCCCCGTGCTCGACGGATACCTCGGACGGTCCTGAACCACCGCATCGGCCCTCGGCAAGGCGCCGCGGAATGCGGGGGCCGATGCGCGGGTTGGCCTGACCATGACTGCTTCAGTGACGCTCAACGACGGCACCACCATCCCTCAGCTGGGCTTCGGCACCTTCCAGGTGCCGCCCGAGGAGACCGCGGCGACGGTGGGAGAGGCGCTCGCCGCCGGCTACCGCCACATCGACACCGCGCAGGGCTACCAGAACGAGCAGGGTGTCGGTCAGGCGCTCGCCGCCTCGGGCATCCCGCGCGACGAGATCTACGTGACCTCCAAGCTCACCAACTCGATGCACGAGCGCGACGACGCCCTGCGGTCGTTCGACGAGACCATGGACAAGCTGGCGCTCGACCGGCTGGATCTGTTCCTCATCCACTGGCCGCTGCCGACCAAGTATGACGGCGACTTCGTGTCGACCTGGAAGGTCATGCTCGAGCTGCTCGAGTCCGGGCGCGTCACCTCGGTGGGAGTCTCGAACTTCCAGCCCGACCACCTGCGCCAGATCATCGACGCCACCGGCGTCGCTCCCGTCGTCAACCAGATCGAGGCGCACCCGTTCTTCCGCAACGACGTCGCGCGCGCGGCCTCGCACGAGCACGCGATCGCGGTCGAGGCGTGGGGGCCGCTCGCCAAGGGCGAGGCCGTCAAGGACGCGACCATCCAGGAGATCGCGTCCTCACTGGGCCGTCAGCCGTCGCAGGTCACCCTGCGCTGGCACATCCAGCGCGGCGACATCGTGTTCCCGAAGTCGATGCACCGCGAGCGCATGGAGGAGAACCTGCAGATCTTCGACTTCGAGCTTTCGGACGAGCAGATGGCGCGCATCGACGCGCTCGACCAGGGCGAGGCGGGCCGTCAGGGCCCGAACCCGGACACGTTCGATCGCGTGTAACACGGCGGGTCTAGTCTCGGGCGCATGCCTACTCCGCATATCTCAGCGCCCGAGAGTGCCTTCGCGCCCGACATCCTTCTTCCTGGCGACCCTCGCCGCGCCACCCGCATCGCCGACGTCTTCCTGGACGATGCGCAGCTCGTCACCGAGGTGCGCGGCATCCTGGGTTACACCGGCACCTACCAGGGGCGACCGATCTCGGTCATGGCGACCGGCATGGGCATGCCGTCCGCGACCATCTACGCGACCGAGCTGATCCGCCACTATGGCGTGAAGCGTCTGGTGCGCGTGGGCACCGCCGGGGGCTTCCATCCGGACCTGCAGCTGGGTGACGTGATCGCGGCCTCCGCAGCGCACACCGACTCGGCGATGACGGCTCACCGGCTGCCCGGCGTGCACTACTCGCACGCGCCCGCGTTCTCGCTGCTGCGCGCGGCCGCTGACCACGCGGACGCCGCAGGAACCCCGCTTCGCGTGGGGCCGGTGCTGACCTCGGACGCGTTCTACCACCCGGACCCGACCCTGGTGCCGCGGCTGATGGAGTACGGCACGCTCGCGGTCGAGATGGAGGCGGCGGGGCTCTACGCGGTCGCCGCTGCCGAGGGAGTCGAGGCGCTCATGATTGCGACCATCTCCGACCACGTGGTGCGCAGCGAGGAGCTCGACTCCGAGCAGCGTGAGAAGACCTTCGAAGCGATGGTGTCCATCGCTCTGGGTGCGCTCGCGCGCTAGTCGTCGCCCAGACTCCATCAGGAGACGCGGGCGCGCCAGAACCGTCGGTGGTGCTCCACTGCGGCGCTTAGGCGGGGACCGGTGGGCTGTGACTTACGTGCGGTTCGCCCGGTAGTAGGCGATCAGTGCCTGGGTGGACGCGTCCTGGGCGGCCAGCGCATCGTCGTCGCCCTCGATGGCGGGGGCGATCTCGAGCGCGAGCTTCTTGCCCAGCTCGACGCCCCACTGGTCGAAGCTGTTGATGCCCCAGACCACTCCCTGGACGAACGTGATGTGCTCGTACAGCGCGATCAGCTGACCCAGGACGGACGGCGTCAGAGCAGGCGCGAAGACCGACGTCGTGGGCTTGTTGCCCGCGAAGGTGCGCGCGGCGACAAGGGCGCCTGTGGTGCCCTCGGCCTCGACCTCCTCGGCCGTCTTGCCGAAGGCGAGCGCCTTGGTCTGCGCCAGGAAGTTCGCGAGGAACAGGTTGTGAACGTCCTGCTCGCCGTCCTTGAGCGGGTAGGCGGGGTTGGCGACCGAGATGAAGTCGGCGGGGATCAGCTTCGTGCCCTGGTGAATGAGCTGGTAGAACGCGTGCTGGCCGTTCGTACCCGGCTCGCCCCAGAAGATCTCACCGGTCTCGGTGGTCACCGGGGTGCCGTCCCAGCGCACCGACTTGCCGTTGGACTCCATGGTGAGCTGCTGCAGATACGCCGGGAAGCGGTGGAGCTGCTGCGCGTACGGCAGCACGGCGTGCGACTGGGCGCCCAGGAAGTTGACGTACCAGATGTTGAGCAGGCCCATGAGGACGGGCACGTTCTTCTCCAACGGCGTCTCGGCCACGTGCACGTCCACCTGGTGGAAGCCGTCGAGCAGCTCGCCGAAGACGTCCGGGCCGAGCGCGATCGCGAGGGACAGCCCGATCGCTGAGTCGACGCTGTAGCGGCCGCCCACCCAGTCCCAGAACCCGAACGCGTTGTTCGTGTCGATGCCGAAGGCAGCGACCTTGTCCAGCGCGGTGGAGACGGCGACGAAGTGGTGCGCCACCGCATCGGCCTTCTCCTCGTCAGTGGCGACGGAGATGCCCGCCTCCGCCAGCGAGTCCCACAGCCACTGGCGTGCGAGGCGCGCGTTCGTCAGCGTCTCGAGCGTGGTGAAGGTCTTGGACGCGACGATGAACAGCGTGGTCTCGGGGTCGAGGCCCTTGACCTTCTGGCCCATGTCCGTGGGGTCGATGTTCGACACGAAGCGCGCAGAAATGCCGGCGTTGGCATAGGGCTCGAGGGCCTCGTAGACCATGACGGGACCCAGGTCCGAGCCGCCGATGCCGATGTTGACGATGTGTGTGACCTGCTTGCCGGTGACGCCGACCCACTCGCCGGAGCGCACGCGCTCGGCGAACTCGTTGATGCGGCCCAGGACCTCGTGCACGTCGCCGTCGACGTCCTGACCGTCGACCACGAGCGGCGGCTCCGCGCCGGCCGGACGGCGCAGCGCGGTGTGCAGGACGGCGCGGTCCTCCGTGGTGTTGATGTGCTCGCCGGCGAGCATCGCGGCGTAGTGGCCCGCGACGCCGGTCTCGTCCGCGAGCTTGACCAGCGACGCGAGGACGTCATCGCTGACGAGGTTCTTCGACAGGTCGACGTGGAGGTCGGCCAGCGGGAGGCTCATCCGCTCGACGCGGCCGGGATCCGCGGCGAACCATCCGCGCAGATCGGGGGAGAAGCTCTGGTGGTGGGCCTCGAGCTCGGCCCAGGCGGACGTGGAGGTGCAGTCGATAGGTGCGTTCACGCCTTCCAGGCTAGTGGGCATCGGCCGGGCTGGCACCGGGACCTTGGGGCGGGCCGATGCGCGGGCCGGGTCACGCGCGGCCCAGTGCCCCGTCGAGCTGGTCGCGCCAGTCGTCTCCCGCCAGGCCGGCGCGGTCGAGGAGGTCCCGCCAGTCGCTCGCGGCGTGCTCGAACGCGTCGTCGATCATGCTGAGGTTCGCGCGGGCGGCGATCAGGATCGCCGCGTGCAGCCGCTCGGCATCGACACCCGGCGACACGTCGAGCTGCTCGAGCCGCGTCACGATGCGGAAAGCGCGGGGGCCGAAGTCGGCGGTCGCGCGCTCGCGGATGCGGTCACTGGTCACGGCCATGGGGCGATCCTTCCACGGTCGCGGTGCCGCTCAGTCCGGATCCAGCCCCGGTGTCACGACCTCCTGGCCCTGCACGTAGACCCCGGCGATCGCGGGCTGGCGCAGTCCCATGAGCAGCGTGAACAGCTCCTCGAGAGTCGCCTCGGCCTCGTCCTCCGACCTGATGCCCATCGACAGCATCCCGTCCAGGGGCTCCCACCGCTTCTTGTCGATCAGCAGGAAGTCCGCGTCCTTGCCGGCGTCGAAGTTGCCGAACGCGTGCTCCATGTCGAGCGCGCGGGCACCCGCGAGGGTGGCCGCGAACAGGAGTTCGGCGGGGTGCAGCGCGGTGCCCGCATCGCCGTCCTCCGAGATGTGGACCTTGTAGCAGTCGCCCGCGACGCGGGAGATGAGCCACTCGTCGCCCGCGCCCACGTCGGTTCCGAGCGCCACGTTGACCCCGGTTTCGACGGTCGCGCGCCAGGGCATGGTGCCCGAGCCCAGGAACAGCTGCGACGTGGGGCAGTGCGCGATCGACGTGCCCGTCTCGGCCATGCGCGCCAGCTCGCGCGGCTGCGAGTGCACCGCGTGCGCGAGGATCGAGCGCCGCCCCAGCAGCGTGCGGCCGCCCTCCTCGGAGCCGGGAAGGAACCGGCCGTCGTAGGTGTCGAGGTACGTCTCGACGCCGTAGGTCCCCAGCACGGCGGCGATCTCGCCGTCGCCCTTGCGGTTGTTCTCGTTGAGGTGGCTGTGGAAGTACACGCCGCGCGTGCGGGCCTCGTCGTACAGCTCGCCCATCGCCGCGAGCGTGGTCTGCGTCACGGACAGCGAGAATCGCGGCACCACACCCACCTGAACGCGAGCGGTGCGCGGGTCGCCGGTGTCGACCGCGTGCCAGCGGTCGATCTCGTCCGCGACCAGGTCGATCGCGCGCTCCTCGCTCGTGATGAGGGCCGATGCGGCGGCCGGGCCGACCGTCTGCACGCCCCTGCCGCTCACGGTGCGCAGGCCCGAGGTGAGCGTCTCGCGGTAGAGGGCGTCCTGGGCGACGGGAAAGGCGGATCCGAAGACCAGCGCCGCGGTCGATCCCGCAGCGATGCGCCGTCGCGTGAAGTACCGCGCCGCGCGGGCGGCGAACTCGGGGTCCTCGTACTGCGACTCGGTGGGGAAGATGCAGTGGTCGAGCCACTCGAGGAGCTGCCCTCCGCCGTGCGCAGCGGTCGCGTAGGACTGCGGGTAGTGGACGTGGGTGTCCACGAAGCCAGGGATGAGGTAGTCCGCCCGGGTGACGGGCGCAGCGGCCCACCGGTCGGGCAGCTCCGCCCAGTCTCCGGTCCACGCGACGAGCCCATCGTCGTCCACCACGAGCGCGCCGTCCGGAATCGACACCAGGTGATCGGGCACCTGATCCTGGCGCGGCGAGCCGCTGACATGGAAGATGTGCGCGCGAAAGACGCGGGTCATGGGGTGGCTCTCAGACCAGGCCGGAGTACTGCTGCCAGGCCGGCCCGGCATCGGGGGCGTCGTCGCGGATGACGCTGGCCTGGATGAGTCCGTAGGGGCGGTCGTCCGCGTGGAAGACCTCGCCGTGGTTCTCGATCCCGAAGGGCTCGAGGTCGTACGCGAAGTGGTGCTTGTTCGGGGCGGACAGCCGCACCTCGACCAGCTCCGGCACCGCCTCGAGAGCCGCCTTGCCCATCTCGTACAGCGTCTGCTGCAGGGCCAGCGAATGGTGATCGGCGAAGGTCGACGCGAGCGTCGCCTTGATGGTCGCGTACGCGCCGTTCCAGTCGGCGGGCGTGCCGTCGAAGCGCCACCGCGCGTCCAGGGACGTCGCCATGATGCGGTCGTCCGTGGGCTCGAGGATCGTGAACTCGTCCGTGAGGAAGCCGTGGAACTCGCTGCCCGTGGACTTGAGGATCACCAGGTCCTTGAGGCCACCCGTCACCCACGTGCGTCGCGCATCGGCCGTCCCCTCGACGGTGACCGCCGCGACGCGGACCTCCTGGCCCGAGCGCACCCACGTGTGGTCGTGACCGTCGCCGGTGCCGTCGGCGTCCACGCGGGCCCACGCGAACTCCTCGAGCTCGACGCGGGCTCCGTCGACGGGCTCGACGTCATCGACGAAGTGCGTGGCCAGGGCGAGCGCGTAGTCCTCGATCGGATCGAGCCCCACGGTCTTGGCGTAGGCGTAGGCCGTCTGCTTCTGGGTGTCCGTCGGGAGCACGGCGCCCTGGTCTCCGGTGAGGTGAGCGTCTTCGAACGCGCCTCGCAGGCACGTGGAGACGTTGACGTCGGTGATCTCGTGGCGAGCGCTGTCGCGCACGATGCGCACGATGCGATTCTCCGCCTTGCCGTACTGGTGGTCTCCCAGCGTGATGCCCATGGCGTCCTCTCGTCAGCGGGCGGCAGCGCCCGCGGTCTCCATCATGGCCCCCGGTCGCGTGAGCAGCCGTCCGGCTGGCGGCTCCTCATCCACGTGAGGGTGTGCCTGCGAGCCGCCCACCCAGGTCCGCGTCACGGCGCCCACGAGCGTGTGGCCGTCGAACGCGCTCACCGGGTTGCGGTGCTCCAGCTCCTGCGCGTGCACGTTCCAGGCGCGGTCGGGCGCGAAGCTCACGAGGTCCGCGCGGAAGCCCTCCCGGATCGCTCCCTTGTCCTCGAGCCCCGCGAAGGCCGCGGGCTCGGTGGTCAGCCACGCGAGCGCATCCTCGAGCTTGATCCCTCGGTCGCGCGCGCCGCTCAGCACGGCCGCGAGCATCACCTGAAGCCCCGAGATGCCGCCCCACGCGCGCCCGAAGTCGCCGTCGGCGCCCACCTTCAGCTCCTCGGTCGCGGGGGAGTGGTCCGACGCGATGAAGTCGATGGTCCCGTCCTCGAGGGCATCCCACAGGGCCTCGCGGTTCGCGCGGTCGCGCACCGGCGGGCAGCACTTGTACTGCGTCTCGCCGTCCGCGATCTCGTCGGCCTCGAACACCAGGTAGTGGGGGCATGTCTCGACGGTGATGTCGAGGCCCTCCGCCTTGGCGCCACGGATCTGATTGAGCGCCTGGGCCGAGGACAGGTGAAGGATGTGCGCGCGGCCGCCCGTGGCGCGTACCGCGGAGATGATCGTGGCGATCGCACTGGTCTCGGAGGCGTCCGGGCGGGAGGCCACGAAGTCGTCGTAGTAGCGCGAGCCCGTGTACGGCTCGAGGCGGTCCGGGTCCTCGGCGTGGATGATGACGCGGCCACCGAACGCCGCCGTCTCCGCCAGCGCCTCGCGCAGCTGCGCCGTGCTCAGGTGCGGGAACTCGTCGACGCCCGAGGGGGACAGGAACGCCTTGAAGCCGAACACCCCGGCGTCGTGGAGCGGCCGCAGGGAGCCCAGGCTCGCAGGTATGGCCCCGCCCCAGAAGCCGATGTCGACGTTCGCCTGCCGCTGAGCGGCCTCGCGCTTGAGCTCGAGCGCCTCCACCGTGGTGGTGGGGGGAATGGAGTTCAGCGGCATGTCGATGATGGTCGTGACGCCGCCGGCGGCCGCCGCGCGGGTCGCGGTGGCGAATCCCTCCCACTCGGTGCGGCCGGGCTCGTTGACGTGCACATGGGTGTCGATGACGCCGGGGATCAGCACCTCGTCGCGGGGGACGGACACGATCTCGCGCGCGCTCCACTCCGCGTGCCGGGGGCCGATGCGGGTGATGATGCCGCCGCTCACGCCCACGGCCGCCTTCTTCCAGCGGCCGTCGATCAGGACGCGGTCGGCCCGGATCACCAGGTCGAAGTCGCTCATGCCGCGAGGGTACGGGTCGCGCGTTTCGCGCGCGTGTCGAAACCGTGACCACCCGTGTCATCGGCGGCAATGCACACGAAACACCGCGCTCCTAGACTCGAGGAATGCTGGACATCGCGTCCGAACTCGAGCAGGCGCTCGCGGCGGGGCACCGCGTGGGCGTCGTCACCGTCGCCGCGGTGCACGGCTCTGCGCCGCGTGCCGTGGGCTCCGCGATGGCGGTCGCCGACGACGGGCGGGTGATCGGCGCGATCTCCGGCGGCTGCGTGGAGTCCGAGGCCCACGAGTTGGCGGTGGCGGCCCTCGCGGGCGACGTCAGGGCCCGCTCCACGCTGGGCCTGTCGGACGACGACGCGATGCTCGCCAGCCTGTCGTGCGGCGGGCACCTCTCGGTGGTGGTGAGCGTGCTCAGCCCGGCCGATGCGGGGGTCAGGCGGCAGCTCGCTCTCGCGGCAGCGGGTGAGGCGGCGGCGGTCGACATCGCGCTGTCAGACGGATCGGTCGCGGTCTCCGAGAGCGCCGACCCCGTGCCCAGCAGGCTGAGAGTCGCCCGAGCCCGGGCGCCGCGGATGGTCATCGTGGGCGCCGTCGACTTCTCGTCCGCGCTCGCGACCGCGGCCCGGCCGCTCGGCTACCGGATCACGGTGGTCGACGCCCGGCCGGCCTTCGCCACCGCGCAGCGCCACCCGGACGCGCACGAGGTGATCCGCGCCCAGCCCGGGGAGTACGTGGCGGGCACGCGCATCGGCCCCGAGGACGCCATCTGCGTCCTGACCCACGAGGAGCGCTTCGACGTCCCCGCGCTCGTGGCCGCTCTCGGTACCCCCGCGTCGTACGTGGGCGCCATGGGGTCTCGACGCACGGACGCGCGGCGGCGCGAGCTGCTGCGCCAGGCCGGGGTGGCCGAGCGGGCCCTGGCGCGGCTGCGCAGTCCGATCGGGCTCGACCTGGGTGCGGGGACACCCGCCGAGACCGCGGTGTCGATTGTCGCGGAGATCGTCGCGGACGCACGTGGCGCCTCGGATGCGCCCCGCCTGAGCGAGACCTCGGGCTCGATCCACGCGCGACCGGGCCTGGGCCTCGCGCCGGTCGAGCACCCCTGAGCCCCAACCCTCCCGCGACATGGATCCTTTTCGCTTGCCCAAGCGCTTAGATGAGCGAAATGGGCCCACTTCGCTCGCCCAAGCGCCTAGACGAGCGAAATGGGCCCACTTCGCTCGGGTTGCAGGGCTACGAATCCGCCGTGAGCCGCCAGACGCGGTCGCGGGACATGGGGAGCTCGTACGGTCGCGCTCCCACCGCACGCCGGATCGCGTTGGCCAGCGCCGGCGCGACCGGGTTGTAGGGCGACTCGGACATCGACTTGGCGCCGTACGGGCCCAGGTCATCGGACGTGGACGCAAACAGCACCTCGGTGCGGGGCACGTCCGCCATCTGCGGCACCCGGTATTGGCGGAACGCAGCGTTGGCGACCGAGCCGTCCTCCGCGATCAGCACCTCCTCGTACAGCGACGACCCCACGCCCTGCGCGACGCCGCCCTCAACCTGTCCGCGGCACTGCTCGGGATTCATGACGAACCCGGCGTCCGCCGCCTGCACCGAGCGCAGGATCCGGACCTCGCCGGTGGCCCGGTTCACGGCCACGCGGAAGGCCTGGACGTTGAACGCGACGGACCGGACCCGCTCGTCCAGGTGCGCCTCCGCCCAGGCGTCGTCGCCCAGCCGATGCGCGGGCTCGGTTGCCGCGATGACGTCGCCCCAGGAGAGGGTTCGGCCGTGTGGACCCACGAGGCCGTCGGGCCCGAGCGAGCAGACGCCCGCGTCGACCCCCATCAACCGCGCGCCCGCAGTCACCAGCGCATCGCGCAGCTCGACGCACGCCCCGTGCAGAGCCTTGCCCGCGACCGTGATGCCCGTGGACCCGAAGGCGCCGGTGTCGTAGCGCGTCGCGTCCGTGTCCGAGTGCGAGACCTCGATCCGCGCTCGGGGGATGCCCAGCACGTCGGAGACGATCTGGGTGTGGACCGTCACAGTGCCGTTGCCGAACTCGGCGGTGCCGATGCCCACGCGCGCCACGCCGTCCGCCCCCAGCCGCACCGACGCGACGGCCTGGTGCCCGCGCGGCGGAATGGTCGCGATCATCGAGGCCGCCATGCCCTCGCCCGTCGACCACGCGTCTCCGCCAGGGGCGGGGACGTCGTCCGGCGAGGCGAGCGACGCGCGCGCGAGATCCAGGCACTCGTCGAGGCCGTAGGACCCGAAGACGAGGTCGTCCTCCGCCGCGCCCGCGACCACGAATCCGTCCCCGGGGCGCACGGCGTTGAGGCGCCGCAGCTCAAATGGATCCAGGTCCAGCTGGAGCGCCAGCTCGTCCAGCGCGGACTCGATCGCGAAGATCACCTGCCCCAGCCCGTATCCCCGGAACGCGCCTGAGGGGACCGTGTTCGTGTACACGGCCTCCGCGTCGAGGCGCTTGGCAGGGGCGCGGTACACGGCGATGGACTCGCTGCAGCCGTGGAACAGCACGCCGGCCGCGTGGTTGCCGTACGCCCCGGTGTCGCTCAGCGCATCCACGTGCAGTGCGGTGAGCCGACCCTCAGCATCGGCCCCGGCTCGCACCGTCACGCGGAAGGGGTGGCGGACGGAGGTGCGCTGGAACTCCTCCGCCCGCGTCATCTCGTACGCTACCGGCCTGCCCGTGGCGAGGGCCGCGAGCGCGGCGATGTCCTCGGTGAACATCTCCTGCTTGCCGCCGAAGCCGCCGCCCACGCGGCCCGTGAAGACCCGCACGGTGGCGGCGTCGCGGCCGAGCATGCGCGCGAGCTCGTCGCGCACCAGGAACGGCACCTGCGAGCTGGTGCGCACGGTCAGCCGACCGTCGTCCGCGACCCACGCGACGGATCCGTGCGTCTCGAGCTGCGCGTGCGTGACGCGCGCCGTGCGCCACGTGCCCGTCGCGGTCACGGCCGATGCGGCGAGGGCCTCCTCGACATCTCCGACCTCCGTGTGGGTCGCGGCGACGACGTTGCGCGGTGCGTCCGCGACGCGGTCGGCCGCGGTGCGGTCGGGGTGCAGCACGGGAGCGCCGGGAGAGCGGGCTGCCTCCGGGTCGAGAACCGCGGGGAGCACCTCGTACTCGACCGCGATCAGCCGCGAGGCCCTGTCGGCGATCGCTGGGGTCTCGGCGACCACGACCGCCACGCGCTGGCCCACGAAGCGCATGACCGAGTCGATGACCCGGGTGTCGTCCGGATCGTCGGTGCGGTGCTCGTGGCGCGCGGTAGAGAACAGGATGTCGGGCACGTCCTCGTGGGTGAGGACCGCGAGCACGCCGTCGACAGCGAGCGCCGCGGAGGCATCAATGGACGTGACGCGCGCGTGCGCGTGCAGCGAGCCCACGACGGCCAGGTGCGCGAGTCGCGCCGGCACGTCGTCGAACGTGTAGGGCTCGCGGCCCTGCACCACGCGGCGAGCTGCCGGAGGCGACGCGGACGCTCCGACGCCTTCCCCGGCGCGCTCGCGAACGGCGCACCCCCCGCACCCCTCGCTGTCCTCGCCGCAGTGCCGGATCGCGTCCTCGATGGGCCGGTAGCCGGTGCATCGGCACACGTTCCCGCGCATCTGGCGCGGCAGGTCGTCGCGCTGCTCCGGCGCCAGCGCGGTAGCGGTGACGGTCATGCCCGGTGTGCAGAAGCCGCACTGGAAGCCGAAGTGATCCACGAAGGACTGCTGAATCCCACTCAGCCCATCTCCCGGGGCGAGCCCGCCTGCCGTGGTGACCTCCGCATCGGCCGCCCGGAAGGCCGGGGTGATGCACGAGTGGACGGCCCGGCCGTCGACGAGCACCGTGCACGCCCCGCAGTCGCCCGAGTCGCAGCCCTTCTTCACCTCGGTGTGCCCCGTCTCGCGCAGGAACGTGCGCAGGCACTGCCCGGGCGAGGGCTCGCGCTCGACCTGCTCGCCGTCGACCCTCATGCGAGCTCCTCGCGAACCTCGGCGAGCAGCACCGCGCTGACCTGGCGTCGCCAGTCCGCGTCTCCCAGTGCGTCCGTGTAGTAGCCCGGGGCGTCGCGCGCATCGCGTTCGAGGACGGCCGCATCCGGGAGCTCGGGGTAGCGCAGCACGGTCGGGGTCAGGGTGGCGGCGGTGATCACGAACGTGCACCCGCCGTCCCCATCGCGCCGGCCCGTCAGCAGCGCACCCGCGCGTCCGTGCTGGGCGAGCGCGATGCGGCGGCTCGCGGTCCTCGCCTCAAGCGCCGATGCGGGGATCACGATGGCGCGCAGCGCCTCGCCACGGGCGAGGGTCGTCTCCCCGTTTCCCGCGGGCAGGTCGGCGACCGGCATGGTGCGCTCTGCGGATGCCGTCCAGATCTGAGCGACCGCGTCGAGCGTGGCGCCGAGCGCGATCATCGATCCCGCGGCATAGGACCGGGCGATGTTGCCGCCCACCGTGGCGGATCCGCGGACCTTGAAGCTCGCGAGCAGGGACTCGGCACAGTCGATGACGAGCGGCGCGGCAGGCAGCGACGAGTCGCGTGCCCACGACTCGAGGGCACCGATCGCGGTCATCGATCCGATGCGCAGGTCGCCGTCCTCGTTGAGCTCTACCTGGTCCCACCCCAACGCCGCGAGGTCCACGAGGCCCGTCACGTCGGGCTGCGGCTCCGAGAACAGCCAGGTGCCGCCGGCCAGGAAGCGCTCGCCGGGTGCGAGCGCCAGCTCTGCGCGCGAGCGTGCCTGGCGGACTGTCTGCACTGCTGTCAGGTCCACGCTCCCAGCCTTCCTCTCCCGCGCCCGTCGTGCCACCGTGCCGGGCTGAGTGGCACGCACGAAAGCCGACCCGCGCATCGGCCCGTCACACGAATCTGCCACGACGGGACTGGTGCTCCGCGCCAAACCGTCAGGAATTTACGTTGCGGAAACACCAGGGGCGACGTGACCGAAACACGCCGGTCGTAGTCTCCAGCGAACGTGACAACCCCACTGAGGGGGGAGCCTGCTGATGGCGGCGGGCGCTTGTGCGCCGCCGGGGACCCCCTGCGCGGCGCGTCACCCGGCACGAAATGGAGAACGCATGTCCCTGATCGCACCTGCCTCGCGTCTGAGGGCGAAGGGCCTGGCCGCAGTCGCCGTGGCCGCCGCCGCAGCGCTCACGCTGTCCGCCTGCTCGTCGGGCGATGACCCCGCGGACGAGCCCACCGACGACGGCTCGACCGAGACCGAGGAGACCGAGGAGGCGATGGAGTCGTTCGGCGACATCACCGTCCAGCTGTCCTGGATCAAGAACGAGGAGTTCGCGGGCGAGTTCTTCGCGGACTCGATGGGCTACTACACCGAGGCCGGCTTCGACACCGTGAACCTGGTGCCCGGCCCGTCGACCGGTGTCGCCGAGCTCGTCTCGGGTCAGGTCAACGTCGCGCTCTCCGACGCGGTGTCGATCGGTGCCGGTGTGGGCAACGAGGGTGCTCCGCTGAAGATCATCGGTGCGACGTACCAGAAGAACCCGTTCACGGTCCTGTCGCTGGCTGACGGCGGCAACATCATGACGCCCGAGGACATGGTCGGCAAGAAGATCGGCGTCCAGGACTCCAACACGGCGCTGTTCATGGCGCTGCTCGCGGCCAACGGCCTGACGGATGACGACGTCGAGATCGTGCCCGTGCAGTACGACCCCGCGCCGCTCGTGTCGGGCGAGGTCGACGGCTTCATCGCGTACCTCACCAACGAGTCGCTCATCCTCGAGCACGAGGGCTACGACACGACCAACCTGCCCTTCGCGGACAACGGCCTCCCGTTCGTCGCGGAGACCTTCACCGTGACGGACGACGCGATCGCCAACGACCGCGACCTGCTCAAGGCGTTCCTGGTTGCGGAGATCAAGGGCTGGACCGACGCGGTCAACGACCCGGCCGAGGGCTCGCGCCTCGCGGTCGAGGAGTACGGCGCCGACCTGGGTCTCGACCCCGAGGTCTCGGCCCTGGGCTCGACCACGCAGTCCGAGGAGCTGGTGGTGTCCGACGAGACCGCCGAGAACGGACTGTTCACGATCTCGGAGGCTCTGCAGGCCGAGACGATCGCCTCGCTCGAGGGTGCCGGCATCTCCGTCACCGCCGAGGACCTGTTCGACATGAGCCTGCTGGCCGAGGTGTACGAGGAGTACCCCGAGCTGGTGGCCTACGCGGGCTGATCGCCGCTCACTCCATCACCACGATGACAAGCACCACACAGGCCGGTGTCCAGGGCGAGTCCCTGGGCACCGGCCTGCACATCGATGGCCTCTCGAAGGTGTTCTCGACGCGGTCCGGCTCCGTGGCCGCGTTGCAGGACGCCCACATCCAGACCGAGCAGGGCTCGCTGCTGGCGCTGCTGGGCCCGTCCGGCTGTGGCAAGTCCACGATTCTGCGGATCCTCGCCGGGCTCGAGGAGCCCACGAGTGGCACCATCCGCGTCGACGGGCGCACGCCCGAGGACCTGCGCGCGTACAACGAGCTGGGCATCGCGTTCCAGGACTCGGCGCTGCTCCCGTGGCGCTCGGTGCACAAGAACATCCGGCTGCCGTTCGAGATCGCAGGCGTGAAGGTCGACCACGACTACATCGCCGAGCTCATCGAGCTCGTGGGACTCACCGGCTTCGAGAAGGCCAAGCCGGCCCAGCTGTCCGGGGGCATGCGCCAGCGCGTGTCGATCGCGCGCTCGCTGGTGCTCAAGCCGTCGGTGCTCCTCCTCGACGAGCCTTTCGGCGCGCTCGACGACATGACTCGGCAGAAGCTCAACCTCGAGCTCATGCGCATCCTCGCCGCGAAGCCGGCGACCACGCTGCTGGTGACCCACGGCATCACCGAGGCGATCTTCCTCGCGGACCAGGTGGCGGTCATGAGCCCGCGTCCCGGGCGCGTCAAGGAGATCATCGACATCGACCTGCCGAGGCCCCGCACGCCGGAGATCCAGCGCACGCCCGAGTTCCACGCGTACGTGGATCAGGCCTCGGACCTGCTGTTCGGCGCTGGCGGCGCGGCCGAGGACGACTGATGCCGCGGCCCCTTCCCGCCTGGGTCTCCGGGCTCGCTGGCGCCGTCACCATCCTTGCCGTCTGGTGGGTGGTCGGCGCCGTGGCTCAGGCGCAGTCGGGCGACGCCGCCGGCATCCCCACGCCTCCTCAGGTGTTCGCGAGCTTCGCCGAGTCCGGCTGGGAGTTCTACTGGAACAACTTCTCCGTCACGCTGGCGGAGGCCGCGCAGGGCTACCTGTGGGGCAACGGCATCGCGCTGCTGCTGAGCGCGCTGGTGCTGGTGATGCCGCGCCTCGAGGGTGTGGTCATGCAGCTCGCGGTGGTCTCGTACTGCATCCCGATCGTCGCGATCGGCCCGCTGCTGCTGCTCATCCTGGGCATCCCGACGCCGGGCGAGCCCTCATCGACGGCGATCTTCCTGGCCGGAATGAGTGTGTTCTTCACGACTGTCGTGGGAGCGCTGCTGGGCCTCAAGTCCGCCGACGAGGCGTCGCTCGACGTGGTGTCCGTGTACGGCGGCTCGCGGCTGACCCAGCTGCGCAAGGTGCGGCTCATCTCGGCGCTGCCGGCGACGCTGACCGCTCTGCAGATCGCTGTCCCGGCGGCGTTCCTGGGCGCGATCCTGGGCGAGTACCTCGGCAAGGTCGAGGTGGGCATCGGGCCCGCGATGATCATTGCTCAGCAGTCGCTCAACGCCCCGCGCCTGTGGGCGATCGCGCTGGCCTCCGGCGTTGTCGCGCTGGTCGCGTACCTGCTGGTGGGGCTGCTCACGCGCATGAGCGCCCCCTGGGCGAAGGGAGCGGCGGCATGACCGATGTCCTTCCGACCTCCGCAGCGCCGGAGCCGCGTGAATCCACCGACCTGGCGCAGGCGATGCGCCGGGAGACCCGGCGCGCGACCCGCAAGGCGCTGCTGACCTCACTCGGCACCTTCGCCGGCACCATCGTCACGGTGCTGGTGCTGTGGCAGGGCGCGATCATCGTGTTCGGGCTCTCGCCCTACGTCGCGAAGGGGCCCGTCGATGTCTGGCGCTTCCTCGTCACCGACGAGGACGCCGCGGAGCACCGGGCCGAGATCGCCGAGAACCTCGCGGTCACCATGGGAGACGCCGTCGTGGGCTTCTGCGCCGGCCTCCTGATCGCCCTGATCATCGCCGTGGTGTTCCAGCTGTCGAAGGGCATCGAGGCCGCTCTGATGCCCATCGCGCTGCTGCTGCGCACGGTGCCGCTGATCGCGTTCGCCCCGGTGATCATCCTGATCTTCGGCCGCGGCTTCGTGACCACGGCCGTCATGGGCGGCATCGTGGTGCTGTTCCCGGCCCTGGTGAACATCGCGTTCGGCCTGAAGTCGGCGTCCCCGCAGATGCTCGACGTCGCCACCGTGTACGGCGGTGGATCGCTCACGAAGCTCCGCAAGGTCGCCTTCCCGTCGTCGTTGCCGGCGTTCTTCGCTGCGGTGCGCATCTCGGTGCCGGGCGCGATCACGGGTGCGCTGCTCGCCGAGTGGCTGGCGACCGGCGGCGGCATCGGCGGCGTGATCAACGGGTACTTCGCTCAGGCGCGGTTCAACGACATGTGGGCGTCCGTGGTGGTCGTCACGGCGGTGTCGCTGATTCTGTACAACCTGGTCGCGATCCTGGAGAACACGGTGCTCGCGCGCATGGGGATGCATCCGACCAAGCGGTTCTAGAGAGGTTGTCCTCTCCACCCCTCCCGTCCCCACAACGAGGCAACTCAGGGCTGCATCACGGGCTCTCTCCGACCTGACGAGGCAAGCCAGGTCCACTTCCGCTTCGGTGCAGAGGTGATCGTGACGTGCCTCCTCGCTGTCGGGCAGGCGGACCCGTGGTCGTGACGTGCCTAGGAGGCGGGGCCGAACCGCGCACTGAGGAGGCGGCGTTCAGAGCCTGTCGGCAAGGGCGGTGGATGCGCGCGCCACGCGGGCGGCCACACTCGCGGCGTCGACGCGGGTGAGCTCGCCGTCCTGCACCACGGTCGCACCCTGCACGATCAGCCGTTCGAGTGGCGGCATCGCGCCGAGCCCCAGTGCGGCGACGGGATCCGCGATGCCCGCGTGCTCGATGCCGGCGATGCGCCACAGCGCAAGGTCCGCGAGCTTGCCGGGCTCGATCGAGCCGATCTCGCGCTCGCGGCCCAGCACCCGTGCTCCTCCCATGGTGGCGACGCGCAGCGCGTCGCGCACGGGCATCGCGCCCGCTCCGTCGCGCAGCCGCGCGGCCAGCACCGCCGCGCGCACCTCGGTCCCCAGCTGGCCCGACTCGTTCGACGCGGCGCCGTCCACCCCGAGCCCCACGGGCACGCCCGCGCTGAGCATCCCGCGCACCGGGGCGATGCCCGCCGCGAGCCGGGCGTTTGACGACGGGCAGTGCGCGACGCCGGTCCCGGTCGCCGCGAAGCGCGCGATGTCGGCATCCGACAGGTGCACGCAGTGCGCCATCCAGACGTCGTCGCCCAGCCATCCCACCGATTCGAGGTAGTCGGTGGGTCCCATCCCGAAGCGCTCACGGCAGAACGCCTCCTCCTCGACCGTCTCCGCGCCATGGGTGTGGAGCCGGACGTTCAGGTCCCGCGCCAGCACGGCGGCCTCGCGCAGCAGGTCCGCGGTCACCGAGAAAGGCGAGCACGGCGCGATCGCGACCCGCACCATCGAGTCGAAGGACGCGTCGTGATACCTGGCGACGGCCTCGCCTGAGGCCGCCAGCGCATCGGCGGTCGACTCGACGGCGAAGTCCGGCGGCAGGCCGCCGTCGGATGCTCCCAGGTCCATCGAGCCGCGCGTCGCGTGCAGCCGCAGCCCCAGCGTCGACGCCGCGTCCACGATCGAGCCCACGATGTCGCCGCCGCCCCGGGGGAACACGTAGTGGTGGTCGCCCACGGTGGTGCAGCCCGATCGCGCCAGCACGGCCATCGCCCCCAGCGCGCCGTCGCCGACGAGGTCCGCATCGATGCGCGACCAGGCCGGGTACAGCGACACGAGCCACTCGAAGAGGATCGAGTTCTGGGCGAAGCCGCGGGTCAGCCACTGATAGAGGTGGTGGTGCGTATTGATGAGGCCGGGAGTCACGAGGAGCCCGCCGCCGGCGATCACCTCGTCGGCCGCCTGCAGCACCTCGCGGGGCGCGCGGCCGGGACTCACGGACTCGATGCGGCCGTCGGCGACGACCACGTGACCGCCGTCGTGCTCCGAGCCAGTCTCGTCGACCGTCGCGATGTACGCGCCGTCGATCACCGTGCGGGTCATGCGGTCTCCCTTGCCATCCAGTCCCCGTGCGCGATCGCCGGGAGTCCGTCCACCGCTGTCGCACGGGCCGCCACGTACAGCCAGGCCCACTGTTCGCCGTCGTCGGTCGTGACCCTGACGGCGACCCTGTCGTACTCGTTGTCCCCGCCCGGCCCGCGGTAGGTCTCGAGGGCGTCGAGGTCGCGGCGCAGGCGCGCCTGGGCCTCGGGATCGGCGGGAGGCTCGACCAGCTCCGCGACCACCGGGGCGGACGATGCGCGGGCGGGGTCGAGCGGGGTGAGGTACGGATAGCCGTGGGGCGTGTCGAGCATCAGGTAGCCGGGCAGCAGCAGAGTTGCGCCCCAGCGCGCGCCGTGGCGAGGGATGAGAGCCGCGTTCGAGCCGCCGCGCCGGAGGGTTCCGTAGACCACGTAGGGCAGGTCCAGGCCACCATCCAGGGCGGGCGGCGCGTCCATCAGCCGCCCGTCACCGAGAAGTGCATCCAGTCCTCGCGCCCGGTCCAGGAGCCGCCCCAACCCCAGCCCAGATCCGTGAACGCCTGGTAGACCACCGAGGCATCATCGATCATCCCGTCGCGGACCCAGTCGCGGTCGAGGTAGGCCGTGGCGAGCTCGGGGATGACCACGTCGCCCCGCACGTACGGGTTGACGAAGG
>NZ_CAJXJX010000035.1 GCF_913055775.1 uncultured Demequina sp.
CCTCGACGGGCTCCCACGCTTGGCGGAACGGCGCGCCCACCTCGGTGCCCACCTCCGCCACGGTCATGACCCAGCCGTCGGGACCCAGCAGCCACCGCTTCATCAGCTCGGGCTCGTGGTGCGCCCGCCAGACCTGCTCGACGCTGCCGCGGATGATGCGGCTCACCCGGATCTGGGTGTCGGAGAGGATCTGGAGCTCGGTGCCGCGTCCGGCGGCGAAGGACTCGAGGTCCGCGAGGACGTCGTCGATCTGGCTCATCGCGGAGGTCATGCCCTCCTCCATGCCCATCTCGAGGAGCTGCTGGAGCTGATCAGCGGAGCCGAAGTGCGTAGTGGTGGTCAGGCGCGAGCCGCCGTCGGTCTCCTCGAACACGAACGTCATGCGCATGGTCGGCATGTCGGCGTTCTCCTCGCCGTCCTCGGACGCGAAGCCGTCGCGCACCTCGAAGCTCTCGCCCGGCGTGACGGCGAGGAACTCCCAGAAGCCTGACGAGGCCTCGCCGTTGGGGCCATGCATCGTGTAGTGACTGCGGCCGCCGGGGAACACGTCGTGGCGGTGGAACGTCGCGGGCCACTCGACCGGGCCCCAGAACTTCTCGATCTGGCGGGGGTCCGTGTAGGCCTCCCACAGACGCTGGCGGGTGGCGGTGAAGTCGGCGACCACGGTCATGGTGAGCGCTTCTGGATCCTTGGTGACGGATGTGATGGGCATGGCGGGGACCTCTCGTGGGCTACTGATCCTCGGCGAGTAGCGCGTCGAGACGGCCGATGCGCGCTCGCCAGATCTGTTCGTAGCGGTCCAGCAGGGCCTGGGCCCGGCGGATCGCCTCGGGGTTGCCGCGAACCTTGCGCTCGCGACCGTGGGGATGCTTGGTCACCAGACCCGCTCCCTCCAGCACCGCGACGTGCTTCTGGACCGCCGCGAAGGACATCTCGTACTCGGCCGCGAGCTCGGACACGGAGGCCTCGGTGTCGAGGGTCCGCCTCACGATGTCGCGGCGAGTGGCATCGGCGAGGGCCCGGAAGATCCGGTCCACCTCGTCGTCGGTGAGTTCAGTATCTACAACCATTTGGTTGTAGATTACTGCGGGCCGATGCGTGCGTCAAGAGGTCTCTGCTGTCGCCCTCTCAGCCGCCGGCCTGGGAGTACAGGCGCAGCAGCTCGTGGAAGTGCTCGTCCTCCGGGACGTCTGCTGGTGTCTCACCGGCGAGGTGCTGTCCCAGCCGGTCGAGGTGCCAGTGCCAGCCCGCCGCGTACTCGGCGGAGTGCGGGTCCGGCGCCAGGTGCGCGAAGGTCAGCACCGCACCGCCGCTGTCGCCAGCCTCCTCGACCTCCGCGCGCACGTGCCAGCGACCGCCGGGGCCGTCCCACGCGTACTCGAGCAGGCTGGGCTCCTCCCAGGCGATCACCTCGCCGGTGGCCGCTCCGGCCTCACCGAAGTCGAAGGTCAGCGTCCCACCCGCGCGCGGCTCGAACGTGGTCGCGAACGCCCACGCGCCCGTGCGCTCCTTCTCGGTCAGCGCGGACCAGACCTCCGTGACAGAGACGTCGTAGGTCCGCTCGAATCGGAGCTCGCCGTCCTCGACGACACCTTGATCCTTGGGCAGCAGTGCGGGGCTCTCGTCCATCTCACCAGTGTCCTCGCGTCGAGCGCCGCCGCAACCGGAGCGCGGCGCGCGCTTGACTTCGAGTGCGCTCGAAGACCTAGCGTCATGGGCATGGATCGCAGCTTCACGACCACCCAGTCTCCGATCGGCTCCGGCTTCGGCGCGCGCACCACCGCCGCGGAGGTACTCGCCGGCCTCGACCTGAAGGGCTCGACCGCAGTCGTCACCGGCGGCTACTCCGGCTTGGGCCTCGAGATCACCCGCGCGCTCGTGGGCGCCGGCGCTCGCGTGCTGGTGCCGGCGCGCCGCGTGGATGTCGCGGCCGATGCGGTGGCCGGCATCGATGGCCCCGGCTCGGTGGAGGTCGCCGCGATGGACCTGAGCGACCAGGACTCGGTGGCGGCCTACGCCGACGCCCTGCTTGCGGCAGGCACGCCCCTCGACATGCTGATCGCCAACGCCGGAGTCATGGCCTGCCCCGAGACCCGCGTGGGCCCCGGCTGGGAGGCGCAGTTCGCGACCAATCACCTGGGCCACTTCGCGCTGGTCGCACGGCTGTGGCCCCTCCTGGTCGACGGCGGCGCGCGGGTGATCATGGTGTCGTCGGACGCCCATCACGGCAGTGGCATCCGCTGGGAGGACCTGCACTTCACCAGCGACTACGACCCGTGGGACGCGTACGGGCAGTCCAAGACCGCCAACGTGCTCATGGCCGTGCATCTCGATGCGCTGGGTCGGGATCACGGCGTCCGGGCGTTCGCGCTCCACCCCGGAGCGATCCTCACGCCGCTGCAGCGCCACCTGCCGCGCCAGGAGATGGTGGACCGCGGCTGGATCGATGATCAGGGCCGGGGCATCAATCCCCACTTCAAGAGCGTCGAGGCGGGAGCGGCCACGGCGACGTGGGCAGCAACCTCCCCACAGCTCGCTGGGCTGGGAGGCGTGTACCTCGCCGACTGCGACGTGGTCGCGGCCGACCAGGTCGAGGACTGGGCGACGGACCCTGACGAGGCCGCACGCCTGTGGAGCTACTCGGCGGCGGCGACGGGAGTCGATCTGCCGGGCTAGGCGCCCGCGGCGACCCGCTCGATCACCTGGGCGTACTGCTCCGTCTCGACGCACCCCGGAATCGCGAGGCGCCCGCCCACCACGGTGAACGGCACGCCGGTCGCACCCAACTCTCGCGCCTGCGACTCGTCCGCGAGCACGGAGGCTGCGTAGTCCTCGCTGTCCAGCACGGCCAGCGCGTCGTCGCGGTCGAAGCCCACGGATTCGGCCGCATCGGCGAGGGACTCGTGGCTCGAGATGTCCACGTAGCCCGCGAAGTGGCCGCGCTGGATGCCCTCGCGCACGGCGAGCCCCAGGCCCTCCTCGGCGGCAGCCGCGATGAGCCGATGCGCGTCGAAGGTGTTCGCCGTGACCCTCTCGCTCGAATACGGAAGCCCCAGGTCGCGCGCGAGCCCCGCGACGCGATCCTCCATCTGCTGCGCCTGCTCACGCGAGGCGCCGTACTTCCGGCTCAGCATGTCCAGCACCTGCTCGGGCTCCGCCTGGTGGGGATCGAGCTCGAACGCGTGCACCACCAGCTCGACGGGCACGTCGCCGGACTCAGCCGCGGCGCGCAGTCGCGCCTCTCCCACGTAGCACCACGGGCAGACGATGTCCGCCCAGGTGTCGATGCGAACGGCGGCCGGCGCGGCGGGAGTCTCAGTCACGCCGGTTCCAACGAGCCGGACCTGGCGAGGATTCCCTGAGACCCGTCAGATCGCGTAGCCATCGTCGGGGTCCGCCGCGCGCACCATGTGGTCCATGACGCGGTACGCGTTCGCGACCGTGGTCAGGACGGGGTTGACGCCACCGTTGGTGACATGCGCTGACCCATCCACGACCACCACGTTGTCGTGGCCCCACAAGCGACCCGCCGGGTCCAGGACGCTCGTCGCGGGGGACGTGCCCATGCGGCATGTGCCGGCCTGGTGCTGACCCACACTGGGCCCCGAACCTGGCGAGCGCAGCGGCAGCCGCACCACCGTCTCGGCGCCCGACGCGCGCAGCCACTCCTCGGCGCGGTCGGTCAGGTACTCCTGCATCCGCAGATCCTCGCGGTGGACGTCTCCGCTGAACCTGGCCACGGGCATGCCCCGCGCATCGGTGACGGTCGAGTCCAGCGTGACCCGCGCATCGGCCGTCGTCACCTCCTGAACCGGACCGACCACGCGCTGCAGGCGCGGCATCAGGTCGCGCAGGCGGGGCAGCAGCTCGGCTCCCGATCGCGGCACGAGTCCCGCGTCCTGGAGCGTGCTCAGGGCCGATGCGGGGGTGGGCACGAAGTCGTTCGCGAGCATCCCGCCGCCCACCAGGCCGGGGTTGCCGTGCCGGAACGCGTTGGTGGCGATCGCCGGCCCGGGGCCCTGACCGTCCTCGACCGGGTCCGCGAACACGCCGAACGCGCCCGCATAGACGTGCGCCTGGAGGTGCCGGCCCACCTGGTCCTGGCCGTTGCCGAGTCCGGCAGGCTCGCGCGCCGACGGGCTCGCCAGCAGCAGCCGCGCGGTCTCGACGGCACCCGCCGCCAGGGCGAACTCCTCCGCCAGCACCGACCGCTCCCACGGACCGTCGCCGTCGTCGCCTCGCACGAGCACTCCCACGACGCGACCGTCCGCGTCGGTGTCGAGCCGCACCACCTGGGCCCCGCACACGATCGTGAGCCGTCCCGTGCGCGCCGCCCGCCACAGCGTGGTGTTGTGCGACCCGGCCTTCGCCCCCACCGGGCACGCGAAGCCTACGCACTGCGAGCAGCGCAGGCATGCGGGCCGGCCTCGATAGGGCTCCGAGTTGATGAGCAGCGGCACGCACTGCGTCGCCCACCCGAGCGAATCGGCGCCCGCGCGCAGCCGATGCGCGGCGGCCGTCCGCGGCATGGGCGGCAGCGGGAAGGGGCTCGACCGGTGGCCCTCGAAGCGCTCGTCGCCCGCGGCGCCGCTGACTCCCCACTCGAACTCCGCGTGAGCGTAGTAGGGCTCGATGTCGTCGTAGGTGAAGGGCCAGTCCGCGAGCGCGGACCCGTCCGGGACCCCATAGGTGGAGGCCATGCGGAAGTCCTCAGGACTGAAGCGCCAGGCCTGCGCGCCGTACACGCGGGTCCCGCCCCCGAGGGTCATGGCGTTGTTGCCCCAACGGGGGTCGGAGGGCGCCACCACGGAGCCGTCGCCCGCGACGCGCGGGTTGCCCGCCAGCGGTGGTCCCGTGAGGACGTCGAGACCGGCGTCGGAGCGGGGATTGCGGAGGTGGTCCGTCGCGAGCACCCCGGTCGCCGGGGCGTCGCCTCGCTCGATGACCAGCACCGTGCGGCCGGCCTCGACCAGCTCCTGCGCCGCGACGCCGCCGCCGGCACCGGAGCCGATCACCACGGCGTCATAGTGACCGCGAAGCTCGGATCGCGGCACGATCGCCGCGACCACCTCGTCCGGCAGATCCGACCCCTCCGGGATCGACGTGCGCGCCGCCGTCCAGCCCAGGTCGCGCCACGACCCGGAGCCCGAGACGTGGACCTGCGCGATGAGCCGCGCGATCCACTGGGCGTCCGGGTCCGTTGCGAAGGTCGTGGGATCGAGGGCACTCGCCCGCGCGGCGAGGGCGTTGAAGCGGGCGGGCCAGTCGGGGTGGTCGGTCTCGAGGATGCGGGCCACGCACGCGGCTGTGCCAGCCTCTCTGGCGCCCGGGCACGTGCCCGGAGGGAGCACCGCGTCGGCCCAGACGGCCAACGCCTCGCGGTCGACCCCGATCATGACCGTCAGCCTACGGCCGCTGAGTGACGTGATTGTTTCCTGGGCCCGCCCCCGCGCTCCCGCCGACAGTACGAACCACTCCCGAGCCGACACGCCGTGCCAGGGTCGCTGCAGGCCCGGGATCACCGGCGTGTCGCGGGAAAGGTGGTTCGGAGTGTCGGGAGGACTGAGGTGTGATGTCAAGCACTCTTGACACGGTGTCAAAGCTGCCTTACCTTAGTGATGTCAAGAACTCTTAACATCGGAGAAGAGATGTCCTTCGAAGAGCGCAACGCCGTGATCGGCATGGTGCTGGGCCTCGTGGCGTTCGGCGCCTACTGGGTCATCGTCATCGCCCGCGCGGCGAGCGACGATCTCCCCTTCAGCGAGGTCGCCTGGCAGGGCCCCATGCTGCTGATCGTCGCCATCGGCGGCGGTGCCTACGCGATCGTCTACGGCACCATGCGCTGGCGCGTGCGCCGCCAACTCGTCTCCGACGCTCGGGACCGCGAGATCCTCGACAAGTCCGACGCGGCGGGAGCGGGGCTGGTGAGCCTGTCCGCACTGATCGCGCTCATCATGCTGGCGCTCGACGCAGACGCCTTCTGGGTCGCGCACGTGCTGTTTGTGATGAGCTTCCTGGGCTCGATGGTCTCGTCCGCAGCGGCGATCGCCATGTACCGCGAGGGGGTGGCCTGATGAACACGGCCAAGAACCACGAGTGGCGGATGCCCGAGGACGACGAGCCCGGCCCCATGACCATGGAGGAGCGCGCCGTCTGGGTCTACCTGGTGGTGTTCCTCGTCACGTCGATCACCTACTTCGCGATCGTCATCCCGCGCGCCATCGAGGGGCCCATCGAGGACGTGTCCTGGGTGGCGCCCATGCTGTGGGCGATCGGCATCTCGATCGTCGGCACCATCGTCGGCTCGATCGTCGCGGCGATCGGCTCCGCTGTGGGACTCGCGGCCCGCGGCCGCGACCCCGAGGTCGAGCTCGGCTCGGACGAGCGCGACAAGGAGATCAACCGCCTCGGCAGCCGCGCCACGTACGGCGTGGTGTCGACGGGCCTGCTGACCGTCCTGGCTCTCGCGATGCTCGATGCGGACACCTTCTGGATCGGCAACGTCGCATTTCTTGCGGGCTTCGTGGGCGCGCTGGTCGACGCGTTCGTGCGCATTCGCGCGTACCGGAGGGGCTTCTGATGGGCCGCTCCACCAAGGTCACGAACTCCATCCGGGCGCTGCGTTTCGCCCAAGGGGAGATGACCCAGGCCGAGCTGGCGGAGCGCATCGGCGTCACCCGCCAGACGGTCATCGCCATCGAGCAGGGCCGGTACTCGCCGAGCCTCGAGATGGCCTTCCAGATCGCGCGGGCGTTCGCCGTCCCGCTCGATGACGTCTTCCAGTACCCCGAGGAGGAGTCGGCCTAGGCAGCGCACCGCGCAGCACCCGATCCCCACCACTCTCACGGTCACCGCACGTGACCTCTAGTCAGTGCACCCTCAATCAGGGTGCCTAGGGAGCAACCATGACCACCACCGACACCGTCCGGACCGCCCGCGCGACCGGCGCCGCCTACCTAGGGCTCGCCGTCACCGGGACGCTCGGCTTCCTGCTCATCCGCCCGCAGCTGTTCACCGACGACGCCGCGGAGACACTCGGCAACCTCGCCGACCGCCCCGAGCTCGCGGCCACCGCAGTGCTGCTCGAGATGGGCATCGTCGTGACGCAGGCCCTCGCCGCGGTCTGGTTCTACCGCCTGCTGCGCGACGTCCGCCCGATCGCGGCGTTCGCGACGGCGACGTTCGGCCTCATGAACGCCGCCGCGATCATGGCCTCGGGCGCCTTCATGGCGAGCGCGGTCGCGGTGGCCGGAGACCCCTTCATCCTTGGAGGGGCCGATGCGGCGGGCACCGTGGGCACGCTCGCTCACCTGAGCGAGGCGTCCTGGGGCATGGGCACCCTGTTCTTTGGCCTGTGGCTCATCCCGATGGGCTGGGCCGCCGTCACCACCCGCCGGTTCCCGGTGGCGCTGGGTTGGCTGCTCATCGCCGGCGGTGCCGGCTATCTCCTGTCCGGACTGGTCGGCTACGGCATCCACGATGCCCCCACCTGGCTGGTCGAGTCGCTCGCCCTCCCCGCCACGGCGGGCGAGTTCTGGATGATCGGCTACCTGCTCGTGAAGGGCATCCGGCCGCGCGCGGCCAAGCCCGCCGCAAGCGCAGAGCCGACCTCCGACCCCTCACCCCTCCCGTCACCCACCCGTGCCTGAGCGCGCCGCGCCGGGCCCACCGAATCAGGAGACCGACATGACAACGCAGACGCTTCCCCAGACCATGACAGCGATCAGCCACACGACGTACGGCGAGGCCGACTCGCTCGCCAGCGCCGAGCTGCAAGTGCCGACGCCCGGGCCCGACCAGGTCCTCATCCGCGTCGACGCGGCGGCGCTCAACCCCGCCGACGTCTTCATGATGCGGGGCCGGCCGCGCATGCTCCGGCTCGTCGGCGGCCTCACCCGTCCCAAGGTCCAGGTGCGCGGCACGGACGTCGCCGGCGAGATCGTCGCGGTGGGCGCCAAGGTCGAGCACTGGCGCCGCGGCGACCGCGTGTTCGGCGAGGCGGCCAGCGGGTCGATGGCGCAGTACGCGACTGCGAGCGCAGACCGCATCGCGCGCATCCCGGACGGCGTCAGCGCCACCGATGCCGCCGCCTCCGTGATGGCCGCGCTGGCCGCGCGCGACGGCCTCGACGCGGCAGGCATGCCGGCCGACACCAGCGCGGAGGGCACGCGCGTCCTCATCGTGGGCGCCTCAGGCGGGATCGGCTCGTTCGCCGTCCAGATGGCGACGGCCCAAGGCGCCCACGTCACGGGCGTCACCTCGGGTCGCAACGCGGACGCGGTGCGAGCCCTGGGCGCAGACGCGATCGTCGACTACACCCGCGAGTCCGTCACCGATCTCCCGGCCTGGTTCGACGTCATCTTCGACAACGTGGGCGCCGTGCCCATGGAGTCGCTGCACGCGCTCACCACCCCCACCGGCGTGGTGCTGCCCAACAGCGGTCTCGACGGTGCGGACGGCGGCGCCATGATGCGGGTGCTGCGCGCAAACGCCCGGCGCTACCTGCTGCGCCGCCGCTACCGCAGCTTCTACTCGGGCCCGTCGACGGCGAAGCTCGAGGCGATCGGCGCGGGGCTCGTCAGCGGCGAGATCACGCCGCTCATCGACGAGGTGCTGCCGCTCGACCGCGGCTCCGAGGCCATGGCGCGGGTCGCCTCCGGCCACGCCCGCGGCAAGGTGGTGCTGACGCCATGAGGGCCGTGACGTACAGCCGCTACGGCGGCCCCGAGACCCACACGCTCGAGCACGACGTGGAGGTCCCCGAACCGGGCGAGGGCGAGGTGCGTGTGCGGGTCGCCGCCGTGGGCCTCAACCCCTACGACTGGCACATCTACCGCGGCGACCCGTGGCTCGCACGCTTCGCGTTCGGGCTGCGCTCGCCGGGTTCGCGGATCGTGGGCTCGGATGTCGCCGGAGTGGTGGACGCCGTGGGCGCCGGTGTCGAGCGTCTCGCCGTGGGCGACCGGGTGTGCGGCTTCGTCGGGTTCGGCGGAGCGGCCGATGCGGTCGTCACCAAGGAGAACCGGCTCGCCCTGGTTCCTGCCGGAGTCAGCGACGAGGCCGCCGCGGCCGTGCCCATCCCGGCCCTGACCGCCCTTCTGGGGCTCGAGCCCCTCGGGGTGGAGGGCACACGCGTGCTGATCATCGGCGCCTCGGGCGGCGTGGGCCACATGGCCGTGCAGTTCGCGCGGATGCTGGGCGCGGCACGCGTGGTGGCGGTGTGCTCGGGCCGGAACGCCGCGATGGTGACGAGCCTGGGAGCGGACCGGGTCATCGACTACACCCGCGAGTCCGTTCTGGACTGTGGCGAGACCTTCGACATCGTGTTCGACACGGTCACCACCACGCCGCTGCGGCGCCTGCGCCGGATCATGGCGAGCGACGCGATCTACGCCCCCGCGGGCGGCGTGGGCGGCGGGCCGCTGCTGGGGCCTGCGTGGGGGATGTACCGGTCGGTGGTCGCGGGGTGGACGGTGTCGCAGACGGTGCGCACCGTGTCAGCACGCGAGGACGACACCGCACCCGAGGTGGGCCGCTTTCTGGACTGGATCGCCGCAGGCGACGTGCAGGTGATGCTCGAGCGCGCGTACCCCCTCGAACAGCACGCGGAAGCCCTCGCACGCCTCGAGACCCAGCACGTCTCGGGCAAGGTCGTGCTGACGATCCCCTGACCCGTCCCTCCTCCCCCCAACACGAGCGAAATGGGCCCACTTCGCTCGCCTAAGGCCTTAGGCGAGAGAGTTGGGCCCATTTCGCGGAATAAGGGGCAGTGCCGCGGGGCTTAGGTTGGAGACATGCCCAGCCCCCGCATCGGCCCTTCCTCATGAGCCGCACGTTCGCCTCGCTGGGCTTCTACAACTACCGCCTGTGGTTCGCCGGCGCGATCGTGTCCAACGTGGGCACGTGGATGCAGCGCGTCGCCCAGGACTGGGTGGTGCTGACCGTCCTCACCGAGGACTCCGGCGTCGCCGTCGGGGTCGTCACCGCCCTGCAGTTCCTCCCGTTCCTGGTGCTGGGCCCTTTCGCGGGCGTCGTCGCCGACCGCTTCGCTCCGCGCCGCCTGCTGGTGGTCACCCAGGCCGCGGCCGCGTTCCTGGGGGTCTCGCTCGGCGCGATCGTGCTGCTGGGCCAAATCGAGCTGTGGCACATGTACGCCTTCGCGCTCGCGCTCGGGGTGGTCGCCGCCTTCGACATGCCAGTGCGTCAGACCTTCGTCAGCGCCTTGGTGCCGCAGGAGTCGCTGCCCAACGCCGTGGGCCTCAACAGCGCGTCCTTCAACGCGGCTCGGCTGATCGGCCCGGCCGTCGCAGGTTTCGCGGTGGCGGGCATCGGCAGCGGCTGGGTGTTCATCATCAACGGCCTCACCTACGTCGCGACCATCGTCGCGCTCGCCCTGATGCGCACGCGCGAGCTCAACCCGTTCAAGCGCGCCCGGCGGTCGCCCGGCCAGATCCGCGAAGGGTTCCGCTACGTGCGCGGCAGACCCGAGCTCGTGGTGCTCATGATCGTGGTCTCGACCGTCGCGATGCTGGGACTCAACTTCCAGCTCACGAGCGCGATGATGGCGCGCATCGAGTTCGGCCGGGGCGCCGAGGAGTACGGCCTCATCGGCTCGGTGCTCGCGATCGGCTCGCTGTCGGGCGCGCTGCTCGCCGCGCGCCGCACCGAGATCCGGCTGCGACTGATCCTGGGAGCGGCGCTGCTGTTCGGCCTGTCGAGCGGGGTCATGGCGGCGATGCCCACGTACCCGCTGTACCTGATCTCGTGCACGGTCGTGGGCTTCTCCGCGCTCACGATGCTCACGAGCGCCAACGCCTTCATCCAGACCACCACGCCGTCGCACATGCGCGGGCGCGTCATGGCCCTGTACTCGATGGTCGTCATGGGATCGACGCCCATCGGGTCGCCCATCATCGGCTGGGTGGGCGAGCACGTCAGCCCGCGCTGGGCGATCGGGGCGGGCGCGATCGCCTCCATCGTGGTCGCGTGGGGCGCGATCATGTGGTCCATCCGGCACTGGAACCTCGAGGTCACGTACCACCGGCACAGGCCCCTCCTGGAGTTCCGCTACCCCGACGAGCGCCGCACCCGCGAGGACGCGCTGGTTCGGCTGCGCGCGCAGCAGATCGTGGACGTCACGAGCCAGCCGTAGGCTCGCGCCGCGAGTGCGGAGCGCCGATGCGCGTGCCGGGTCGTGCACACGAAAGAGCCGCGCCCCCGAGGGGGGACACGGCTCCTTCACGCGAGCGGTGCTGCAGGTCAGGCGACAGGGCCACCCGACTCCTCGCGGCGCTCAGTCACGCGTCCCTGCTGCTGCGGAGCGTTCGCCTGCTGAGGCGACTCCGTGCGCGACTCCGTGACGGTGGTGTGCTTGCGGTTCTGAGCGTTGACGATCAGGGAGATGATGACCGCGAGCGCTCCCGCTCCCATGAGAATCCAGCCCACGAGGAACAGGTTGATGGCGTCCACGCTCTCGTTGAGAGCGAATGCGAGGATCGCGCCGATCGCGATCAGGAAGATGCCGGTACCGATGGCCATGAATGGTCTCCTTACCTCATCGGAGGCGCCGCCGGATGAAGCGTTGTCGGGGACTCTCCCCAGGCGGCGCCTGCACCGGTTCCAACCCCCTCGGGGTGCCGCGAATTCCCGGGAGACCCGCGCATCTGCCATCTGCCAGGGACGACGCTCACACCAGTGCGTTCCTCGGGCCTGGACCCGCGACCCGGACGCGGCTACCGTGGTGTCATGAGCGACTCACCCGAGTACTACGCCATCCGCCAGCGCCTGACCTTGGGCGTGAACCGCTACGAGATCGCCCGCACCGGCGCGGACTTCGAGGGCGGCGAGCAGTTCGCCTTCGCGCAGCAGAAGCGCATGAAGCTCAAGGAGGAGGTGCGCTTCTTCACGGACGACACCAAGTCCGCGATCGTGTTCACCTTCAAGGCGCGCAACGTCATGGACATCAACTCCGTGGTGGACGTCTTCGATGCCGAGGGCGCGTCGCTCGGCACCTTCCGCAAGGACTTCGGCAAGTCGCTGATCAACTCGACCTGGTACCTCGAGGCGCCCGGGCTGCCCGAGCTCACGGCGCGCGAGGCGTCCGACGGCAAGGCGATCGCGCGCCGCTTCGGCGTGCCCCTGCGCTACGACTTCATCTTCCGCGACCCCGAGGGCAACGAGGCCGCGTCCGTGTTCCGCAAGTTCGGCATCCGCGACTCGTACAAGGTGACGGTCAAGGACACCCGCTACGACGAGCGCTTGATCCTCGCGATGATGGTGGCGCTGGACTCGCTGCAGGATCGCTGACACTGGTCCCCCGCGCCGCCGCGGGCGGTGCGCAAGAATGGCCCCATGAGCGACACACCGACCATCGAGAACGAGCACTGGCGCATCGGCTTCATCCCTGAGATGGGCGGGTCCGTGCGCTTTGGACAGGCCCGGGTGGGCGGCGAGTGGCACGACGTGCTGCGCCCCACCCCCGAGGACCCGAGCGGCCCCAACGCGACGTCGTCCTACCCGCTGGTGCCGTGGTCCAATCGCATCCGCAACGGCCGCCTGGCGTGGGCGGGCCGCACGTACCAGCTGCGCGTCAACTGGCCGGACGGCACCGCGATTCACGGCACCGGTTGGGACTACCCCTGGACCGTGGCCGAGCGCACGGCGACGCGGATCGTGCTCGAGTTCACCTCGCGCGACGTGTACGGCGTCAACTGGCCCTGGACGTTCAACGCGCGCTTCACGTATGAGCTCGACGGCTCCGAGTTCCGCTGGACCTACGCGATCACCAACACCGACCACGAGACCTTCCCGGCAGGGTACGGCCACCACCCGTACTTCCTGCGCTCGGTGGCCGGCTCCCCCGACGCCGTTCTCCAGGTCGAGGTCGACAAGGCCTACGACCTCGTGGACTGCATGCCTGACGCGGAGGCTGGCGAGATCCGTCCCGCGGCCGACTTCCGCGAGGCACGGCCCCTTGGCCAGGAGTTCGTCGACGACTGCTTCGCGGGCCGCCGTGGCGACCGCCTCGCGACCATCGAGTGGCCGGGTGCGCTCACGGTGGACGTGGACGCGGACGCGGCGCTCGAGCACGCGGTGCTGTACATCCCGCCGGGCCAGCCCTTCTTCGCCTTCGAGCCGGTGTCGAACGCCAACGACGCGTTCAACCTGGACGAGCAGCACACTCCCGGCACCGGCCTGTTCCTCGCGCAGCCCGGCGAGACCCGTGCCGCCTCCTTCACCCTGACCGCACGCGGCTGACGGGGGTGCGCGTGGCCGAATCGCACCACGCCGCCGCGCGGCGCCGGCCGCCGAGCGTGATCGCGCTCATCGCGCTCACGCTGCTCGCCGGCGCGTTCTTCGTCCTGCTCGGGGCGCTGCTGATCGCGGCCGGGTCCACGAATGCCGCAGACATCCTGCGGAGCGCCGATGCGGTGGCGCTGGGCATCGTGTTCGTGGCCCTGGGGCTGGGGCAGGTCGGGATAGGCGTCGCGCTGGCGAGGCGCATCAATGGCGCCCGCGTGATCCTCACGGTCGTCGTGGCGTTCTCGCTGCTCGGTGCCCTCTACGACGTCGCACGAGGGTCGGAGGCGAGCCTTCCGGCGAGCCTGATCGCCATCGGCGTCGACGTCGCTCTGCTCACTCTCGCCTGGACCCCTGCCGCCCGCCGCCACTTCCAGTCCGAACGCGACCGCCGCATCGGCCGAGCCGTCAGTCGCACCACACGCAGCCCGTGGCGCCGCGTCGCAGAGGTCGCGGCACAGGTGGTGGTGCTGGCGATCACGATCGGCGTGACGCCCGGCGTCACTGCGCAGGAGTGGTACGCGATCCCGCTCGCCGGCGCGGCCGTCGCGGTGGTCGCGTGGGCCCTCCAACCGCTGACGCTGAGCGTCGCCGGGCGCTTCGGGTGGGGTGGCGCTCTCGCCATGGCGCTGTTCGCGCAGGCGATCACCCTGGGGGTCGCGCTGGCGCTCGCGCCCGGGATCGAGGTCGCCTCGCTGTGGTGGGCGCTGGTGGCGTCGTGGGTGTTCGCGATTCTCACGGCCATCATGTCCTGGGCGTTCTCGGTGGGCACCGATGACTACCTGCTGGTGCACGCGTCGCGCATGGCCGTCGACGAGTCCGAGATTCCCACCGATGGCGCGCGCGGCGTCATCATGGTGCAGCTCGACGGGGTGCCGGCGCCGCTGCTCGAGGCGGAGATGCGGGCGGGCAACCTGCCGACGATCTCGCGGTGGATCCGCGGCGGTTCGCACACCTGGACGGAGTGGACCGCTCGCGTGCCCTCGACCACGCCAGTCTCGCAGGCCGGGATCCTGCATGGGTCCAACGAGAACATCCCCGCGTTCCGATGGTGGGACCGCGAGCTGGGCCGGTTGCTGGTCGCGAACAGGCCAGCAGACGCCGCGATCATCGAGGAGCGTGTGGCCGACGGTCGCGGGCTGCTCGCGGACGACGGCGTCGCGATCTCTAACCTGTTCACCGGTGACGCTCCGCGCTCGCACCTGACGATGAGCACGTCGACCGGCGCGGGCACCGCACTGGGGCAGTCCGAGGCGTACTCGACGTTCTTCGCCCACCCGGCCGGGTTCTCGCGCGCGTTGGTGCTGACCTTGGGCGAGATGCTGAAGGAGCTGGCGCAGGCGCGGCGGCAGGAGCGGCGGGACGTGCAGCCGCGTGTCCACCGTGGCGGACCGTACGTGCTGTTGCGCGGGGTCACCAACGTGATGCTTCGCGACCTCAATGTGTCGCTCGTGGTGGGCGCGATGGCGCAGGGCGCGAAGTCGGTCTACGTGGACTTCGTGGACTACGACGAGATCGCGCACCACGCCGGGGTCACGCGACCCGAGTCGCTCGCGTCGTTGTACGGACTCGACGGCGTGCTCGCGACGCTCGAGCGATTCGCCGCGTCGGGGATCGCCGCGCGCGAGTACGACATCGTGCTGGTCTCGGACCACGGCCAGAGCCAGGGCGCGACGTTCCTGCAGCGCGCCGGGGTGTCGCTCGAGGAGTTCGTGGCCGCGCGCACCGGGGGCCGGGCCATCGCCGTGGGTCGGGATCGTGAGGGTGCGGGCGCGCCTGCCGAGCTGCTGGTCCGCGAGCTGGCCGGGCGCGGGTCGCGGTCCGCGCGGGCGGCGGAGCGGGCGATCGCGCGCGCGGATGAGCGCGACTCGGCCGACCTGCAGGGCGACGAGGAGGAACCGTCGCTCGCCGTGGTCGGCTCCGGGAACCTGGGCGGCATCTGGTTCACCGATGAGGACCACGGGCTCGACCTGGCGGAGATCGAGGCCGCCCATCCGGGCCTGGTGGGCGCGCTGGCGGCGCATCCGGCGATCGGCTTCGCCGTGGTGCGCACTCCGGACGGGCCTATCGCGGTGGGTGAGCACGGCAGCCGCGAGCTCCACACCGGCGTGGTCACGGGATCCGACCCTCTGGCGGGCTTCCCGGAGCAGACGGCGCCCGACTACGCCCGTGCCATCGCGTTCCCCGACGCCCCCGACATCTACGTCAATTCGACCTACGACCCCGTGCTGGACGAGGTCGCTGCGTTCGAGGAACTCGTGGGCTGCCACGGCGGCGTGGGTGGCTGGCAGACCCGGCCGCTGCTGGTGCACCCGGCCGGGTGGCGGGTGGGGCGCGACCTGGTCGACGCGCGGGGGCGCCTGTACGGCGCCGATGCGGTGCACCGTCAGTTGGTGCGCTGGCTCGAGGAGCTGGGGCACCGGCAGGCGCTTGTCGCCGATGCCGAGGCACCCGACGAGCGCGGCTAGTATGGTGGCCTGCACCGCCGGTGGTCAGCGCGACCCGAGCGGCGCACGCGGGTGTAGTTCAATGGTAGAACTTCAGCTTCCCAAGCTGACAGCGCGGGTTCGATTCCCGTCACCCGCTCCACTCCGGCCCCGCGCCGCCTCTGCCGCAGTTCGCCCCTGCGGCTCGCCCCTGCGGTTCGCCACCGCTCAGGCTCCACCAGGAGACGCTCGCGCCGCAGAATCGACAGCCACGCTCCACCACCGCGCTCAGATGGGGGACACGATTCTGAGCGCCACAGTGGAGGCTGAGTGTCGATCTGCGCGGCTGCGTGTGCGCCAATGGAGGCTGGGTGTGAGCCAACCTGGGTTTGGGTGTGCCCCAACGGAGGGCGCGTGTGCGGGCGGGACGTGGATGGGCGCATGACCAACGCGTGAACTCCGCTCTGTGACCGGTCCCAGCCGGGACCGCACCCCTATAGGCTGAGGCCATGAGCGCTGAAGGACTCGCCCAGGCACAGCAGAAGATGCGCGACGGAGGCGTCAGCGACGCCGCGATCGACGTCTTCAGTCACTACTACCGAGAGCTCGAGGCAGGCGCGACCGGCCTGATCCGCGAGGACACCATCGAGCCGCTGACGAACCCGGACCGGCTCGAGGACGTCGACGTCAACGATGAGGCCGCCCGCGAGGCGCTCTCGAAGACGGTCATCATCAAGCTCAACGGCGGCCTGGGCACCTCGATGGGCATGGACCGCGCGAAGTCGCTGCTCCCCGTCCGCGACGGCCAGAGCTTCCTCGACCTCATCGCAGGCCAGGTCCGCAAGGCCCGTGAGGCCACCGGCGCGCCGCTGCCACTGGTGCTGATGAACTCGTTCCGCACCCGCGACGACTCCCTCGAGGCGCTTGCGGCTCACCCGGACATCGCGGTCGACGGCCTGCCCCTCGACTTCCTGCAGAATCGCGAGCCCAAGCTCCGCGTCGACGACCTCACGCCCGTCGAATGGCCCCAGGATCCCAGCCTCGAGTGGTGCCCGCCCGGCCACGGCGACATCTACACCGCGCTGCTGTCCTCCGGAGTGCTCGAGACGCTTCTAGACGCGGGCTACAAGTACGCCAGCGCCTCGAACTCGGACAACCTGGGCGCCGTCCCGAGCGCCCGCATCGCCGGCTGGTTCGCCGCGTCGGGCGCGCCCTACGCCGCAGAGCTCTGCTCCCGCACCGCCGCCGACCGCAAGGGCGGCCACCTCGCCATCCGCAAGGCCGACGGCCAGCTGATTCTGCGCGACACCGCACAGACCGCGCCGGAGGAGATGCACTACTTCACCGACGAGCACCACCACCCGTTCTTCCACACCAACAACCTGTGGTGGGACCTCGAGAAGCTGCACGCCGCCCTCACCGAGCGCGGTGCGGTGCTGGGCCTGCCGCTCATTCGCAACACCAAGACGGTGGACCCCACGGACAAGGCGTCGACGGAGGTCTTCCAGATCGAGTCCGCGATGGGCGCCGCGATCGAGGTCTTCGAGGGCGCGACCGCGATCGTCGTGGGCCGCGATCGGTTCCTCCCGGTCAAGACCACCAATGACCTGCTGCTGCTGCGTTCGGACGCCTACCGCCTCGACGAGGACGGTGCGCTGCGCCTCGCGGTCGACGCCGCTCCGCTGGTGGACCTCGACTCGAGCTACTACAAGACCATGGAGAGGTTTGACGCGCGCTTCCCGCACGGCTCGCCGTCACTCAAGGCGGCGACATCGCTCACTGTGGGCGGCGACTGGACGTTCGGGGCCGATGTCGTGGTCACCGGTGACGCCGCGCTCGAGGACAGCGGGGCGCCGGGAACGATCGGCGACGGCACGGTGCTCGAAGGCTGACGCCAGCGGCTACTCCCAGCCGAGGAACCGGCCGAGCGCCACGAAGAGGGCCAAGGCTCCCAGCAGGATGTTCACGGGCAGCGACTTGGTCTCGCCGTGGCGCGCGTGGTCGACGAAAGCCCCGATCATCACCACCACGAGGCCCGCCGCCGCGAGCGGCGTCAGCACGGGCGCGATGTCGAGCGCCCACGGCAGGATCAGCCCGATCGCCGCCGCGACCTCAGCAGCCCCCACGAACTTGAACAGCCACACCGGCATACGTTCGGCATAGGAGGTCATGGGCGGCTTCTGCGCCGCGTAGACCTCGCGCGAATCCTTGAGCTTGGTGAAGCCGGCGCCAAAGAACACGAGCGCCAGTAGTCCTTGTACGACCCAGAGTGCGATGTCCATGTCGCTTCTCCCCATCGACGCGGCCAGGGTCGCCCTGGCCCTGAAGTCCAGCCTATGCGCTGGGCAGACGCATCGCTCAGGTCAGCCGGCGCAGGCGCCCTCCGCCATGCCTCCCGTGGCGGTGTACGAGAATGCGTTGACCGTGCCGCCCTCGAAAGAGATGTCGAGGCACCAGTCCGCAGCCGCAGTTCCCGTGAACGTCAGCTCGTGGGCGGTGGTGAGGTGCGCTTCGAGCTCGCCGTCGCCGACGGCGTACCCCGCCTCGGTCTGCGCGACATCCGGAATCGCGTTGGTCTCGACCGCCAGGGTCGCAGCGGCGGCGCCCACCGCGCTCACGTCCTGCTGCGCCTGCACGTCGATCTCCTCGGGCGTGACCGTGTCATCGAGGAGGAACCACAGGCCCACGGCGGTGGCGATCAGAGCGATCCACCCGAGGATGACGGCGGCGAGAGCGAAGGACCGATGCCGGGCCCGGCCCTTCTTGGCTGCAGACAGCCCGAGGTGTCCCAGGATGATCGCGAGGGGGCTCAGCGCCAGCAGCGCGGAGGCGTACGCGGCGATGCCCATCCATTCGCGGTCGAACTCGGTCGCCGGGGCCTCGTGGTGCTCCTCGACCTCCGCATCCGCGGGCGCGGTCTCGTCAGCGGCGACCTCGGTGGCCGGGAGGACCTGGGTCGCCTCGTCATCGGGCGCCGGCTCGTCGTCAGCATCCGGCGTCGACGGAGCACTCGCGGCGCTGGGCGACCCGATCGCTGCGGCCCACGGAGCCTCTTCCTGATCGGTCCCCGAGCCTTCGGGTTCGGTCGTCTTGTCGCCGGTCATGACACCTCCTTGCGAGGGGATCGCCCTCGTGGCTCAAGGTACCTCCGGGAGCGAGCAGAGCGGTGCAGGCGTGCGGCAAGCGTCGCAAGCCGCCGCGTGTCCTCCCCGCGTCTGATGCCCGCGCCACGTACCGTGTGGACAACGGCCTCGCAGAGAGGTCCGGGCAAGGCGAAGGCCCCCCGCATTAAGGGTGCGGGGGGCCTTGCCATGACCGCAGAGTTCTCGTGACCTGGGGATAACTCCCCGACCACGACGGCCGCGATTGACGATGCGGCGACACCCCCAAAAGGGATGACCTCTGGGTCGACGCTACGGGCCGCAAGCCCCTGTGCCGTCACCCACAGTTCGTCGCAATCCACCCGTGAGCGGACTCCGACGACGCGAGCTCACGTTGTCCGAAGCGCCCGGTACTTCACTCCCGCATATGCCGCCCTACCAGGGAGAACGACCCGGTTGACCCGAGCCGGCCACCTGCCGGATACGGCCCCCGATCGGACCTTGCGATCCTTCCGAGGTGCGGAACCGAAGTTCCGATGGGACTAGTCGTACTCGCCTCTCCGGGGCCGCGCAAGCCCTGCAGGCGACTTTTTTCTGTCCACTTTTTGCCCACAGGGTTTTCCACCGGAATTGCACGGCGTTTACCCGAACTTCACATGCCTGTGGACAAAATCTGTGGAGAAGTCGGGCTGTGGAAAAGCCTGGGGATCAGGACTCTCGATCTCTCTCGGCCACCTGTGCGAGCATCGCGTTGTAGGCGCGCAGCTCCGCGTCGTCGTCCCGCTCCGCCTGACGGTCAGTGCGGCGCGACTCCTTCTCGTCCGCGCGCCGCCACGCGATCACGACTCCGATGGCAAGGACGACCACCGGCAGCTCGCCGATGCCCCACGCCAACTGGCCGCCGTACTGCTGATCAGTGATGGCGTCGGGGCCCCAGTCGCGGCCCATCAGTCCGAACCACTCCGGAGCGAGGAGAACCTCCGAGCTCATGAGCGAGACCCCGAAGAACGCATGGAAAGCCATCGTGGCGAACAGCAGGACGATCCGCATCGGGTACTTGGGTCGCGTCGGTCCCGGGTCGATGCCCACGAGCGCATTGGCGAAGAAGTAGCCCGCGAGCGTGAAGTGCACCAGCATCCAGAGGTGGCCCACGTGATTGCTGAGCGCGAACTCGAACAGCGGCGAGTAGTAGAACACCACGAGCGATCCGGCGAAGTTGACCGCAGCCACAATGGGGTTCGCGAGGAAGCGCAGCAGCCGCGACTCGAGAACGCCGCGGAGGAACTCGCGTGGGCCTCTGGAGCCGTCGGTACGGGCAGGCAGCGCCCGGAGCGCGAGGGTCACGGGCGCCCCCAGGGCGAGCGGCAGCGGCGCGGCCATCACGAGCAGCATGTGCTCGACCATGTGGCCGCTGAATGCCACCATCCCGTAGACCGTCGGGGCGCCCTGGGTGATCCACACCATGGCCGCGACGCCGAGCATGAACGAAGCCGTGCGGTACCACGGCCACCGGTCGCCGCGCCGGCGCAGCCGTGCCGCCCACAGCGCATACATCACGGCCGCAGCCCCCAGGGCGAACGCGGAGATGATCTCGAGGCGCCACTGCGCGATCCAATTGAGGGCGCTCGGGGCGGGCGGGAGTTCGTAGCCCGTCAGGTAGTAGGCGGGGGTGGGGTCCTCGAGAGCTTCGATCGGCACGGGCGGCGCCGTCCCGGACAGCACGACCGCCACCAGCACCACGGCGACGAGCGCCCCGACATCCACGGTCATCACTCGCCAGAAGCGCTCGCGCACGTGCGCATCGGACAGCCGTGGGAGCATCGCGCGCCGGTGCCACGCTGCGAGCGCGATCGCCAGCGACATGAGCGCGATCTTGAGCAGCAGGAGCCGGCCATAGGTCGTGGTGACGAACTCGTCGAGGGAGGACATCCGCACCCACGCGTTCGCGACTCCCGAGACCACGATGCCCACGGCGCCCCACAGCGCGAGGCGCGATCCGCGACTCACGGCGACCTTCGCATCGGCCCCCAACGGCCCTCTCATGAGCAGCAGCACCGCGATCACGCCGAGCCACAGCGCGGAGGCGGCGATGTGAATGAACATCGCCGACGTCGCGAGGTGGTGGTCGGCGGCTCCGGCCGCATGCCCCGTCTGCGCCTGCCACCCCAGGCCCCACACGACCGGCGCCAGCGACCACGCCGCCGCCAAGGGGGTGCGCACGAACGAGGCGAGCACCGACGCAACCACGGCCGCGAGCGCCATCTGCAGGTACGCACGGCCCAGGTCGATGGTGGTCGCGAAGGACCAGACCTCCTCGATGAAGCGCTCGGCGGGCACCGCGTCGTTCCTGATGTACGCGTAAGAGGCGAACAGGTAGGCGACGGCGGCGACCGCCCACGCGACCGAGGACCACCGCGCGACGGCGGCCGCACGGGCGACGGCGCGATGCCCCGACGGGAGGATCGCGGCGATCGCGATGAGGCCGCCGACGGTGAGCGCCAGCGCCACGTCTCGGATGCCGCCCGTCGCGGTGACGAGAGTCTCGGCTGGCATGGCTCAAGCGTACGCGCGCGCGAGGAAGCGCCCTCACGCGCCGGGGTGCCTGGTAGGCGGGCCCGCGCTGTGGGAGAGTGAAGCCATGAAGAGCGCCGCGCGCATCGCCGCCATGTCCGTCGTGTCCGCCCTCGTGCTCGCCGGGTGCCTGCGCGTCGAGATGAGCATCACCCTCAACGAGGACGACACCGCCACCGGCGAGTTCGTCATGGCGGTGAGCAGCGAGGTCGCCGCGCTCATGGGCGAGGAGGAGTTCACCAGCGCGTTCAGCGCGGACGAGATCGAGGGATCGACCACCGAGCCCTACGAGAGCGAGGACGAGGACGGCGACGGCGAGCCGGACTTCGTGGGGTCCGTGACGACCTTCGATTCGATCGCGCTCGACGACATCTCGGACTCGACCATGGCCTTCACGCGCGAGGGCGACGAGTTCGTCGTGTCCGGAACCCCGGCCGACCCGTCCGAGGACCTGGGCGGCGAGGAACTGACCGGCGCCGAGGCCACGCTGTCGGTCACGTTCCCGGGTGAGGTGTCCGAACACAACGGCAGCCTCGAGGGCACCACGGTGACCTGGGACCTCCTGAACGCACCTGACCAGCTCGAGGCGCGCGGGTCCGCCACCGCGGACGGCGGCGGCATCCCCCTGTGGATCATCCTCGTGGTCCTGGGCGTGATGGGCATCGGCATCGGCGTCGCGATCGTGCTGATCACGTCGACGCGCCGCAAGAGCGACGATGCGGACTCGGCTCGCGAGGCAGAGGCCCAGGCGGGCATGCTCGCCAGCGGCTCGATGGTGATGCCTGCGGCCGACGTCGAGCCCGCCGCCGAGGAGCCTCCGGTGGCCCCGAC
>NZ_CAJXJX010000036.1 GCF_913055775.1 uncultured Demequina sp.
GTCCTTGGTGCCCCTGCTCATGGGCCTCACGGGCGCGGCGCTCCTCACGGCGTTGGCCGTCTGGCTCCCCCTCCGCATGGGCGTCCGGCGCATCCGCAGGCTGGAGGCCTGAGGGGTGACAGCGCCCTGCTGCTCGGGCATATTCAGGGCGCCCGTTTCATCCTTCTTCGCAGAGTCAGGACGATGCTCGACCTGGTACCCGGCGGCTATCTCTTCACGCATCTGATCTTCTGGACCGTGATCGCTCTGGTCGCCGTCGGCACCAACGCCGTCGCGATCTTGCTGGTGGGTGGTTTCACCTTCGTCGTCACCGGCGTCGTCCCCACGTACCAGGTCGCCGAGGGGCAACACCGGGTGACGACGTCGTTGGCCGCGGTCATCGCACTGGCGGCCATGGTAGTCGGCGCGCCGCTGCTCCACGGACTGCGGCTCGAACTGGATCCACTCCATGTAGCGGCGCAGGTGCTCCGTGTTGTGTCCCACCACGGCCACGAGCGCCTCCGCGTCCGACTCGACGTAGCGGCGCAGCACCAGGCGATTCGTCTCGATGCGGTGAGGGACGCGATACGCCATGCCGTCATCCTGCCACCGACGGAGCGTGCGCGCTGTGAGGTCTTCAGTGTCCGGATCGCGCGATTCTGGGCACTGAGGACCTCGTGGGAGGCAGGTGGCCGCGCTCAGCGCCGCGCGTAGGTCAGGAAGCGGTAGCGCAGCCCGCTCGTCGAGGTCTCCCATGGGCCGGCATCGATGAGCTCCCATTGCGCCGGGTCCAGGACCGGCGCGTAGGTGTCGCCGTCGACTTCGAGATCGATCTCCGTGACGACCGCCTCGTCCACGGCCTCCAGCGCGGCGCCGTAGACCCGTCCGCCGCCGATGACCCAGACGTTGCCATCCTCCGAGAGCCGAGCCGCCGTCTCCAGAGCGGAGGAGAGCGAGCCCACCACCGCATCGGCCCCCTCCAGGGACTCCGCCGAGGTGACGACCACGTTGACCCGGCCCGGCAGGGGCCGGAAGCGATCGGGGAAGGACTCCCACGTGCGCCGGCCCATGACGACCGCGCCGCCGCGGGTCTGGGACGAGAAGTGCTTGAGGTCCTCGGGCAGATGCCAGGGCATGTCGCCGGCGGCGCCGATGACGGGCCGGCCAGCGTGATCGCGCGCCTGAGCCCAGATCGCCCTCAGCATCGAGTTAGACCGCGACCGGGGCCTTGATGCCCGGGTGGTGCTGATAGTTCTCGATCACGACATCGTCGATGTCGTAGTCGAACAGCGAGTCCTTCGCCGGCAGCTTCAGCGTGGGGTACGGGTAGGGGTCGCGGCTCAGCTGCAGCTCGACCTGCTCGAGGTGGTTGGAGTAGATGTGGCAGTCGCCGCCGGTCCACACGAAGTCGCCCACCGCGAGATCCGTCTGCGCGGCGATCATGTGGGTGAGCAGCGCGTAGGACGCGATGTTGAACGGCACGCCCAGGAACAGGTCCGCGCTGCGCTGGTACAGCTGGCACGAGAGCTTGCCGTCGGCGACGTAGAACTGGAACAGCGCGTGGCACGGCGGCAGCGCCATCTCGTCCACGAGCGCGGGATTCCAGGCACTCACGATGTGGCGGCGCGAGTCGGGCTTGGTGCGGATCGAGTCGATGACGTTCGCGATCTGGTCCACGTGGCCGCCGCCGGGAGCGGGCCACGACCGCCACTGGTAGCCGTACACGGGACCGAGGTCGCCGTCGTCGTCCGCCCACTCGTCCCAGATGGAGATCCCGCGCTCCTGCAGCCACCGCACGTTGGTGTCGCCGCGCAGGAACCACAGCAGCTCGCCCACGACGGAGCGCACGTGCACGCGCTTGGTGGTGATCAGCGGGAAGCCCTGCGACAGATCGAAGCGCAGCTGCCGGCCGAACACCGACAGCGTCCCGGTGCCCGTGCGGTCGTCCTTGCGCGTGCCGGTCGCGAGCACGTCGCGCAGGAGGTCTTCGTACGGCGTGGGGATCGTGGGCATGCGGACAGCGTACGCCTGGCCGCGGCGCGGCGGCGCGAGACGGGCCGATGCCGTGAAGACCGGGCCGATGCGCCACACTAGGCTCGGCAGGAGTTCAGCGGAGTGCAGGGGAGAGTGCAGCGTGAGCGAGACCGGCAAGGGGTCCGAGGAGATCAAGGTCACCGAGGAGCCGCGGCGCACCGGCATCCGGGTGACGGCCGCCGTGACCGTCGTCGCGCTCGCGATCGGGGTGTTCGGCGGGTGGGTGATCTCGGCGGCCTCGAACGACCGTGCCGACGGCGACCTGTGGGTCATCGCCGCGCAGGGCGCCACCGTGACCTCGGACTCGATCACGCTCATCGATCCCTCGTCCGTGGTCGTGGGTCTCACGATCGATGGCGAGCGCGGCGCTTCGGAGGCGCCCATCTCGAAGGTGGTCCAGCAGTGGGACGCGGTCTTCGGCGACACCACCCCTCGCGCGATCCTGGTCGGCACCGATGCGGGTGGCACCCACTCGGTCATCGTCGAGCTGTCCGAACCCGAGGCCAGCGTGGACGCGATCACGTTCCCCGCGGTCGGCATCGACGGCGAGGCGATCCCGGCCTTCGAGGCGACCGAGGCGACGCTCGTCGTGGACGGCTCGGGAGAGCTGAGCGCGACCGACGTCGACAGCATCGTCGCGGCGGGCTGACCCGGGCGCATCTCGCGCGCTCCGCTCCGCATCGGGGCATGATGGCGCCATGGCCATCGTGGACCTGGCGGACCTCATCGACGAGCAGCTCGCGCTCGCCTATGACGCCGCGAGCGGACGCGCCTCGGTCACCCTGGCGGGGGACCACGACCACGACCTGCGTCAGACGCTGATCGCGATCGCCGGCGGGAACAGCCTCCACGAGCACGACAGCCCCGGCGAGGCGACGCTCCAGGTGCTGCGCGGCGAGGTGACCTTCCGCGCGGGCGATCGCGAGCTCGCGATGGGCGCGGGCGACTACCTGGTGATCCCGCCAGCCCGGCACGGCCTCGAGGCCGTCACCGATGCCGCCGTGCTGCTCACGGTGGCGACCCGCGGCGAGAGGTGAGGCGGGCGCGACCCTGCCGCGCGCATCGGCCCTCCTGGCGGTCGATTCTCACTCATCAACGCCCTTACACGAGCGAAATGGATCCATTTCGCTCGGTTAGGGGCTTGGGCGAGTGAGAATCGACCGCGGGGATCGCGGGGGAGCGAGGGGCCTGGTCGCGGTAGGTTAGGGCCATGACGACCTCGCGCCCGTTCGGCACCGTGCTGACCGCCATGGTCACGCCACTTCGCGAGGACGGCGAGATCGACTTCGACGCCGCCGCCAGGCTCGCGAAGCACCTGGTCGCGCACGGTTCCGACGGCCTGGTGCTGTCGGGCACCACGGGCGAGGCGCCCACCACGCACGCGCCCGAGAAGGTGGACCTCATCCACGCCGTGCGCGAGGCCGTGGGCGCTGACGTCACGCTCATCACGGGCGCCGGGTCGAACGACACGGCTCACGCGATCCGCATGGCGGAGCAGGGCGCGGAGGCCGGCGTCGACGGCATCCTGGGCCTGGTGCCGTACTACTCGAAGCCCTCGCAGAAGGGCATCGTCGCGCACCTCACCGCGGTCGCGAACGCCTCGGACCTGCCGGTGATGCTCTATGACATCCCCGGCCGGACCGGCGTCGCGCTCACAGACGAGTCCTTCGACGCGCTCGCGGAGCTCGACACCATCGTCGCCAACAAGGACGCGACGGGCGGCGTCGAAGCCGCGAAGGATCGCATCGCCCGCACGGGTCTCGCCTGGTACTCGGGCGATGACCCCCTCACTCTCGACTTTCTGCGCGCCGGCGCGGTGGGCGTGGTCTCCGTATCCGCCCACGTGGCCGGTGAGCGCATCGCGGCGATGATCGCCGCGCACGACGCTGGCGACACCGCCGGCGCCCAGGCGCTCCACGACGGGCTGCTGCCCGTCCACGACGCCATCTTCAACGGCCCCGGGGCCGCGAACGCGAAGGCGGCCATGCAGCTGCTGGGCGTCATCCCGGGGCGACACATGCGTCTGCCGCTCCTGCCGCTCGACGACGACGAGTACGCCTCGCTCGCGTCCGCGCTCAGTGCAGCGGGGGTCGCCCTTCCCTAGGAGCCCTGTGAACTTCCACCCCGAGTTGACCGAACCGAAGCCGCTGCTGCCCGGCACCCTGCGCATCGTCCCCCTGGGAGGACTCGGCGAGGTGGGCCGCAACATGGCGGTCTTCGAGATCGACGGCCGCCTGCTCATCGTCGACTGCGGCGTGCTGTTCCCCGAGGACCACCAGCCGGGCGTTGACCTGATCCTGCCGGACTTCAGCTACATCGAGGACCGGATGGACGACGTCGAGGCCATCGTCCTCACGCACGGTCACGAGGACCACATCGGCGCCGTGCCGTACCTGCTGCGGCTTCGCGAGGACATCCCGATCATCGGCTCTCAGCTCACCTTGGCCTTCATCGAGGCCAAGCTCAAGGAGCACCGGATGAAGCCCATCACCCTGGCGGTGAAGGAGGGGCAGCAGGAGCAGCTGGGGAAGTTCGGCCTCGAGTTCGTGGCCGTCAACCACTCGATTCCGGACGCTCTCGCGGTGTTCATCACCACGGACGCCGGCACCGTGCTTCACACGGGCGACTTCAAGATGGACCAGCTGCCGCTCGACGGCCGCATCACCGACCTGCGTGCTTTCGCCAAGCTGGGCGAGCGCGGTGTGGACCTGTTCATGACGGACTCGACCAATGCGGAGGCGCCGGGCTTCACGGCCTCCGAGGTCGAGATCACCCCCGTGCTGGACCAGATGTTCGCGCAGGCCGAGGGGCGGCTCGTGGTCGCGTCCTTCTCCAGCCATGTGCACCGCGTCCAGCAGGTCATCAACGCCGCGCACGCGCACGGCCGCCGCGTCGCGTTCGTGGGCCGCTCGATGGTGCGCAACATGAACATCGCCGCGGAGATGGGCTACCTGGACGTTCCCGCGAACATCCTGGTGGACGCGCGCAAGGCGGACGACATGCCGCCCGAGAAGGTCGTCTACATGTGCACCGGCTCGCAGGGCGAACCCATGGCCGCGCTGAGTCGGATCGCGAGCCTCGACCACAAGCTCAGGGTCGGTCCCGGCGACATGGTGATCCTCGCGTCGTCGCTGATCCCCGGCAACGAGAACGCCGTGTTCCGCGTCATCAACGGGCTGATGCGCCTGGGCGCCACGGTGGTCCACCAGGGCAGCGCGCGCGTGCACGTCTCCGGCCACGCAAGCGCCGGCGAGCTGCTGTACTGCTACAACATCGTCAAGCCCAAGAACGTGATGCCCGTCCATGGCGAGGTACGTCACCTGCTCGCCAACGGCAAGCTCGCGATGAAGACCGGCGTTCCGCAGAAGAACGTCGTGTTCGCGGAGAACGGCGTCGTGGTCGACATGAAGGACGGCCGCGCGCAGGTCGTGGGCGCGGTCGAGACCCACAATGTGTACGTCGACGGATCCTCGGTGGGCGAGATCACGGACACCGAGCTGAAGGACAGGCGCATCCTGTCGGAGGAGGGCTTCGTCTCCGTGTTCGCGGTCATCGACTCCTCGAACGGCAAGGTCGTGTCCGGGCCGGAGGTCCACGCGCGGGGTCTCGCGGAGGACGACTCGGTGTTCGATGCCGTCCTGCCGAACATCAAGCAGGCGCTCGAGGAAGCCTCCCGCACCGGCTCGACCGACCAGCACCAGCTGCAGCAGGTGATGCGCCGGGTTCTGGGCCGCTACGTGGGCACCAAGCTGCGTCGCCGCCCCATGATCATCCCGATCGTCATCGAGTCGTAATCGCTCGAAAGGGCCGGTGCGCGGGGTGGCATCCGTGCATCGGGCCGATGCGCGGGTAGCGTCCGGTGGCATGGCTCAGTCACGTTCTACGGGCACGCGTCCGAAGGCGCCTGCATCGCGGTCGAAGGCGCCCCAGAAGAAGCAGCCCCCGGCCGCCCTGCGCGGTGCCGCCGCGATGGGCAGGGGCGTCTCCGGCGCGGTGGGCGGCGGTGTGCGCCGCATCGGCAGCGGCGCCAAGGAGGTCAGCCCCGAGGTCCGTCGCGATGGGCTCGCCATCTCCCTGATCATCGTCGCGATCATCATCGCCGCGCGCGAGTGGTGGGGCCTCGAGTCCTGGGCGGGAACCGCGATCCACTGGGCGGCGGCCGGGCTGGTCGGCAAACTTGCCCTGATCATGCCGATCGCGCTCCTGGGCGCGGCCATCCGACTGTTCCGCGCCCCGGGCGAGGAGCAGGCCAATCACCGCATGACGTTCGGGGGACTGCTGCTGGTCCTGGCGGTCGACGGACTCCTCCACATCCAGGCCGGCCAGCCGTCACCCGGCGCTGGAGCGCAGGGCATCCAGGAGGCAGGAGGCATCCTGGGCTTCGCGATCGGCACGCCGCTCGCGTGGGCGCTGTCGACGCCGCTCGCGGTCGTGGTGCTGATCCTGCTGGGACTCCTGGCGGTCCTCATCATCATCGGCATGTCGCTGCGCGAGCTCATCGCCCGCGCGAAGATGCAGTTTGGCGGCGCGAACGGCCGCCACATCGACGACGAGCTCGATCTGCCCGAGCATGGGACGCTCGAGCGCGCCGATGCGGGGGCGCGGAAGCCGCGCAAGAAGCGCAGCTTCCTGGGGCGCGCCCGCTCGGACGATGCCCCCCGAGACGCCGAGCTCGACGCGTACGAGGCGGACGAGGCCTTCGCCTCCGCGACCAGCATCGAGCGCACGGAGTTCGACGACATCATCGACCCGGCCGGCGCATCGGCCCCCAGCGCGGCGACCCCCATGGACGGCACCGAGCTGCTGCCCACCTCCACCGGGCCCGTGTCGCCGTACGAGCCGGCGGGCGAGGACGTCGACACCGCGGCGATGGAGACGGCCGATGCGGCGGGCGACAGGCTGCCCCCGCCCACCACGAGCATCGTCCCGTCGGGCGAGCAGGGCGAGCTCGAGAACTCCACGCCGTACGTTTTGCCGTCGATGGAGGTGCTCGCGAAGGGCGCGCCGCACAAGACCCGCTCGGCCGCGAATGACCGCGTGGTGGACGCCCTCAAGGGCGTGCTCGAGGACTTCGGCGTGAACGCGGAGGTCACGGGCTTCACTCGTGGCCCGACCGTCACCCGCTACGAGGTCGAGCTGGGCCAGGGCGTCAAGGTCGAGAAGATCACGCAGCTGTCCAAGAACATCGCCTACGCGGTCGCGAGCCCGGACGTGCGCATCCTGTCGCCCATCCCGGGCAAATCCGCGATCGGCATCGAGATCCCGAACATCGACCGCGAGACGGTGTCGCTCGGGGACGTGCTGCGCTCCCAGGCGGCGATCAAGAACGACCACCCCATGGCGATCGGGATCGGCAAGGACGTCGAGGGCGGGTTCGTGCTCGCGAACCTCGCGAAGATGCCCCACCTGCTGGTCGCGGGAGCCACGGGCGCCGGAAAGTCGTCCTTCGTGAACTCGATGATCACGTCGATCCTCATGCGCGCCACGCCCGACGAGGTCCGCATGGTTCTCGTGGACCCCAAGCGCGTCGAGCTGTCGATCTACGAGGGCATCCCGCACCTCATCACCCCCATCATCACCGATCCCAAGAAGGCCGCGCAGGCGCTCGAGTGGGTCGTGAAGGAGATGGACGTCAGGTACGACGACCTCGCGATGTTCGGCTACAAGCACATCGACGACTTCAACAAGGCGGTGCGGGCAGGCAAGGTGAAGCCGCTGCCAGGCTCTGAGCGCAAGATCAAGACCTACCCGTACCTGCTCGTGATCGTCGACGAGCTCGCGGACCTGATGATGGTCGCCCCGCGCGACGTCGACGAGTCCATCCAGCGCATCACGCAGCTCGCGCGCGCGGCCGGCATCCACCTGGTGCTCGCGACGCAGCGACCCTCGGTCGACATCATCACGGGAACCATCAAGGCCAACGTGCCGTCGCGCCTCGCGTTCGCGACGTCGTCGCTTGCTGACTCCCGCGTGGTGCTCGACATGCCGGGTGCGGAGAAGCTCATCGGCCAGGGCGACGCGCTGTTCCTGCCGATGGGGGAGTCCAAGCCGATGCGCGTCCAGGGCTCGTGGGTGTCGGAGTCCGAGATCCACGCGGCCGTCGACCACGTGCGCGACCAGGCCAACCCGGTCTACCGCGAGGACGTCACAGTCGCGCAGTCGGGCGGCGCGGCGGTCGCGGAGGACATCGGCGACGACCTCGACGACCTCATCGCCGCGGCGGAGCTGGTGATCACGACCCAACTCGGCTCCACCTCGATGCTGCAGCGCAAGCTCAAGATGGGCTTCGCGAAGGCAGGACGGCTCATGGACCTTCTCGAGACTCGCGAGATCGTGGGGCCGTCGCAAGGATCGAAGGCTCGTGAGGTATTGGTCACTCCAGACGAACTTGCGGCCACCCTCGCTATTCTGCGAGGGGAGTCTCCGGCTACGGTGGAGTCTCCGGCTGTCGAGGACGAGGCTGAGGGAGAACCGTGGGTGAGCTCGTAGCGGCATTGGAGACACCTGCCGTTGCTGTGGGCGCGACCATCGCCGTCCTGGCCCTTGCCGGACTCGCGCTGCTCTCGTTCTGGCGCTCGTATCGCGCGCGCACGGCCCGAGACCAGATCCTCGCCCGCGAGAAGCGCCTGCGCCGGCAGTTCGACGCCGTGCTCTCGTCCGCCCGCGACGGCGTCATGATCGTCGCGGAGAACGACGAGATCGCTCTGCTGTCCGACGCGGCAGCCACCATCCTGGGCGTCACGCAGGCCGACGCCGTGGGAGTCCAGGTGGGCCGGCTCAACCTCCGGGCGCTGGACGATCAGCTGCGCCCCATCCTGGTGCGCGAGGCGCTGGGGCTGGGCACCACCGACGAGCGCCCCAGGATCGTGGGAGTGCCCGGGCGGCGCGGGGCGGAGGACGTGCGCTGGCTCGAGGTCAGCGCCCGGGCGCTCAGCGACGGCCCGGATGGCTCGCCGGTGACGGTCGTGACCATGATGGACACGTCGGGGCTGCGCGAGGCCGCAGAGGCCCTCAACCGGTCGGACGCGCAGTTCCGCAAGTCCATGGAGAACGCACCCGTGGGCATGGCGCTGGTCGACCTCGAGTGGCGCCTCATGGAGGTCAACCGCGCGTTCGCGGAGATGATGGGCTCGACCGTCTCGGTGCTGCGCGGCACGCCGTTCTCCGCGCTGTCGCACCCGCAGGACCTGCACGCGGAGACGGATCAGCTGCGCCGCCTGTACGACGGCCACTCCAATCGCTTCAGCGTCGAGAAGCGCTACGTGCGGGCTGACGGCAACGTGGTGTGGGCGGTGCTCGACGTGGGCCTCGTGCGCTACGCCGGCGGCGCGCCGGATCACTATGTGGTCCAGGTGCGCGACTCGACGGACGACCGCATGCACTCGGAGCTCATGGCCCACCGCGCCATGCACGATCCCCTCACCGGACTCGCGAACCGCACCCTGCTGCAGGACGTGCTCCAGAAGGTGCTCGAGCAGCCGGATGCCGACCAGCGCGTGGGCGTCATCGCGGTCGACCTGGACGGCTTCAAGGGCCTCAACGACCGGTTCGGGCACGCGATGGGCGACAACGCGCTGGTGCACGTCGCCGGAGTGCTGCGCACGGCGACCGCGGGGCGCGGCACCGTCGCGCGCATCGGCGGCGACGAGTTCGTGATCGTGGTCCAGGACCCTGACGCGTCGAAGGCGCTGTTCGAGATCGCGAAGGCGGTCCACCAGGGGCTCAAGCGTCCCGTCCAGGTCAAGCGCCATCAGATCACGCTCCACGCATCGCTCGGCATCGCGATGGCGGACGAGGACACGATCGCGGGAGGCGCGCCCTCGCTGCTGAGCGCCGCCGATGCCGCGATGTACCGGGCCAAGTCCGCGGGCAAGAGCCGCACCGAGGTCTACGAGCCCTCGATGCGCACGACCACCGACGCCCAGTCGTCGCTGGCCCGCGACCTGGCTGAGGCGATCGAGGCGCGCCAGCTGGTGCTGCACTACCAGCCCATCCTCGAGCTCTCGACGCGCACGATCGTGGGCTACGAGGCGCTCGTCCGGTGGCAGCACCCCACGCGCGGCCTGCTGCTGCCGCAGAGCTTCCTGCCGCTCATCGAGGACAAGAACCTGTCCGTCGCGCTGGGCACGGCGCTGGTCGATCAGGCCGCGGAGTTCCTTGCGCACGGCCAGTCCTCGAGCACCTGGGTGTCGCTCAACGTCTCGGCGGACCAGCTGGGCGACTCGGAGTTCGCGGATCGCGTGCTGAGCGCGATCGGGCGCTATCACCTCACGCCTCAGCGGCTCGTGGTCGAGCTCACCGAGGCGTCCCTGGTCGCCCCCAACACGCGCATCCGCCACGAGCTCACCGAGCTGCGCAACGCCGGCGTGCCCATCCTGCTGGACGACTTCGGCACCGGTGTGTCGCCGCTGAGCTACCTGCGCGACCTGCCCGTGTCCGGCGTGAAGCTCGACATGTCCTTCGTCGCGGGCATCCCCGAGGACCCGGCCGGCGCGCGCGTGTCGCGCGCCCTGGGGGCGCTCGCGCGCGAGCTGGGCCTGGCCACCATCGCGGAAGGCATCGAGACCGAGGCGCAGGCGGAGTTCCTCTCGCACTGCGGGTGGCGCTACGGCCAGGGCTGGCTGTTCGGCGTCGCTCAGCCCGCGAGCGCCGTCAACGAGTCGCACCCCGAGTTTACGATGAGCCTCATCGATCCGCGGCCGCAGGAGCACGACAACCCGCTGTCCCTCGACGACCGCATGGTCTGACGGCCGCTGCCGTACGTGTGGCGGACGCACGGCGCCCGCGCGGTTGCGGTGTCTGCCTAGCCGTCGCCCTGCGGCGCCTGCCACCAGCGCAGCGAAGCATAGGCCGCATCGGCCAGTGCCTCGGGCGGCGTGGTGCGCTCGGGCGCCTCGTCGCCCACCGCATCGGCCACCCGCTGCCAGCGTGCCTGCGCCTCGGCCGCGGAGATGCGCGCGCTGCCGGTGTCGAGGATGTCGCGCAGCACGTGCATCGTGTGACTGTCGAGCCGGTCCACGGTGACGGCGGTCCACTCGACGCCCACGTCGACGGCTCCCTCGGGATCCACCGTGATCGTGGACGTCAGGATGTAGCCCGCGTTGGTCGCGGCGACGCAGCACTGAGTGTCCTGGTTCGACAGGAAGTTGCCATGGCCGTACGCGGCCCACATGCCGTCGCCGTTCACGCCGCCGGAGACCCGCTCGATGGGCTGGGGCACGTGGGCGTGATGGCCGATGTAGAGGTCGACCAGGCCCGACGCGCCGATCTGCTCGACGATGCTGCGCTGCGCATCGGACGGCGCGACCCGGTACTCCACGCAGCAGTGCACCGACGCCACGACCACGTCCGCGCCCTCGTCGCGTGCCCGCTGTGCGGCGTCGAGGATGGGCTGGACGTCCGCGGCGTCGGCGTCGAAGGTGTCGACCGCCCACGGCATCCCGTCGGGCTTGGGCAGTCCGTTGAGCCCGTATGTCAACGAGATCGAGGCGACCTCGATGGTGCGGTTGCCCTGGCGCACCGAGTAGGTCTGGGTGGCAAGCGACTCCTGCTCGCTGCGCGCCATGCCGGAGTGACCGAGGCGCACCTCGTCGAACGCGTCGAGCGTGGCCTCGAGTCCCGCGTAGCGCCGGTCCATCGAGTGGTTGGATGCGGTCGAGCAGCCGTCCCAGCCCTCGTCGTCGAGGGCCTGCACGAGCGCCGCCGGCGCGCCGAAGACCGGGTAGCCCGAGGGCTGCGTGCCCGCCGGCGCCACGGGAACCTCGAGGTGGCACACCGCGAGATCCGCGCCCTCCACGTAGTCGCGGACGCCTGCCATGAGCGGGGCGAAGTCGTACTCGCCGTCGCCGACGCGCAGCGCCGAGTTGAGCACGGGCCCGTGCGTCAGCACGTCACCTCCCGTGACGAGCGTGAAGACCACGTCGGGATCGGGATCGGGCTCGGTCGCCGTGGGGGCGCTGGAGGGCTCGGGAGCCGATGCGGTGGGAGCGGGAGCCGATGCGCCGGGCGTCGCCGACGCGGACGTGGCGACGGCGGGCGCGCCCTCGGCTCCCTCGCCGCCCCCGGCGCCGAGCGCCCACGCCGCGGCGACCGCCGCGATGGCCGCGGCGGCAGCGATGCCGGCGAACCTGGCGACGGGCCGATACGCGCTGGCGTGGGCGGGCGCACGAGAGGGCATGGCGGCCATTATCGCGGATCCAGGGCCGTGCCCCCGCTAGGGTGAACGGGTGAGTGCAGCCCTCCCCAACCTGCTGACCGCCGCCCGGCTGGTCGCCGTTCCGATCGTGGTGTGGCTGCTGCTCGCCGACGGCGGCGACGACGGCGCGATGCGGTGGTGGGCGGTCGGGCTGTTCATGGTCGCCGCCGCGACCGACTATCTCGATGGCTACCTGGCGCGACGCTGGGGCGTCGTGTCCTCGTTCGGCAAGCTCGCGGACCCGATCGCGGACAAGGCCCTGGTGCTCGGAGCCCTCGCGTGCCTGGTGTGGGTGGACGGCGTCCCGTGGTGGCCGCTCGCGGTGCTCGTGGTGCGCGAGGTGGGCGTCACCCTGGGCAGGCTGGCCGTCGCGAGCGACACCGTCATCGCCGCGTCGCGCGGCGGCAAGCTCAAGACCCTGCTGCAGCTGGCCGCGATCTGGTTCTACCTGCTGCCCGGCGGGCCGGAGTGGCTCGACACGCTCGCGTGGTGGACCCTTGTCGCCGCGGTCGTGGTGGCCGTGGTGACCGGTGTCGACTACGCGCGGAGCATCGTCGCGGCGGTCAGGCGCCAGCGGGAGGGTGCGGGTCCCGAGCCCACCGACCACGATGCGTCGCGGGGAGCCGATGGCGCGCGGTGAGGCCGTGGCGGCCGACGTCGTGGACGCGGCACGGTTCGCCGGGCTGACGGTCGCGTGCGGCGAGTCGCTCACGGGCGGCGCGGTGTGCGATGCGCTGGTCTCGGTGCCCGGGGCCTCCGACGTGGTCCGCGGCGGCGTGGTCGCCTACCACCGGGACCTGAAGTCGCGCGTCCTCGGGGTCGAGCCAGGACTGATCGACGAGCATGGAGTCGTGTCCGAGCCCGTGGCGCGAGCGATGGCGGACGGAGTGCGGCACGTGATGGGGGCGACGCTCGGAGTCGGCACCACGGGCGTGGCGGGCCCGGAGGCTCATGACGGGGTCGCGCCCGGGACCGCGTGCGTGGCCGTCGTGGGTCTGGACGTCGCCTGGTCGCGGACCATCCGCGTCGAGGGCTCCCGGGACGCCGTGAGGGATGCGGCGGTCGCGGCGGCGCTGGCCGGCCTGCACGAGGCGATCACTCGATCTTCCGCTCACCGCTGAACCCCGACGGCGCCGGGATCGTGGACCCCGGGAACACGACTGGGGTACTCTGCGTTAGACCTGACGTGACTAGCGTGAATGCCATCCGGGGGAGGAACCGCATGCCTGTGCTGCGCAACGAGATCGGCGATGTCCTCCGCGATGCCCGCCTGACGCAGGGCAAGACGCTGCGGGACATCTCCTCGGGCGCGCGCGTGTCCCTCGGTTACCTCTCTGAGGTCGAGCGGGGCCAGAAGGAGGCGTCCTCGGAGCTGCTGGCCTCGATCTGCGACGCTCTCGACGTCCCGATGTCCGCGATCCTGCGCGAGGTCTCCGACCGCTTCGAGACCGCCGAGGAGCTCGACGCCGTCCAGGTCATGGCCACGATCCCGGACACCGTTCCCGAGCTGCTGGCCGAGGCCCGCGCCCGCTAGTGCGCCACAGCGAGTTCTGGTCGCTGATCGACGACGTCTTCGGAGAGGCCTACTCGGCCACCCTGGCGCGCGAGCTGGCACTCGATGCCCTCGACAGCCGCACGTGCCGCGAGGCTCTCGACGAGGGCGTCGCGCCGCGCGACGTGTGGCACGCGCTGTGCGAGCAGATGGACGTGCCGCAGGAGCGTCGTGACGGGGGAGTGCGCGAGCGCATGATCCCGCCGCCGCGGTGACCGCGACACGCCGGGCGCCCGCCTTCCCTTCGAACATGCGTTCGATTACTGTGGTCACAGGACGGTGCACGACGCCGGCCCTCCACAGCTGAGGGCACCACGTCGCGCCGATGTCAGAGGCGCGTCATAGCGTCGTTCATGGAATCACAGGCACGGCATCAAGCCGATGACGATGGGAAGCGACATGGCACAGGCGGCAGACCGCTCGAAGGCGCTGGAGGCAGCGCTCGGGCAGATCGATCGACAGTTCGGCAAGGGCTCGGCAATGCGTCTGGGCGAGCAGAAGAGGGTGGCCGTCGAGGCGATCCCCACGGGATCGATCTCCCTCGACATCGCGCTCGGCATCGGCGGGCTTCCGCGTGGCCGCATCGTCGAGATCTACGGTCCCGAGTCCTCCGGTAAGACCACGGTCGCGCTCCACGCCGTGGCCAACGCCCAGCGTGCGGGAGGCACGGCGGCGTTCGTCGATGCGGAGCACGCTCTCGACCCCGAGTATGCGAAGAAGCTCGGCGTCGACACGGACAACCTCATCGTGTCGCAGCCCGACACCGGCGAGCAGGCTCTCGAGATCGCGGACATCCTCGTGCGCTCGGGTGGCGTCGACATCCTCGTGATCGACTCGGTCGCGGCCCTGGTGCCCAAGGCGGAGATCGAGGGCGAGATGGGCGACAGCCACGTGGGACTACAGGCCCGACTGATGTCGCAGGCGCTGCGCAAGATCACCGGTGCACTCAACACGACCGGCACCACGGCTATCTTCATCAACCAGCTGCGCGAGAAGATCGGCGTGTTCTTCGGCTCGCCCGAGACCACCACGGGCGGCAAGGCGCTCAAGTTCTACTCGTCGGTGCGGCTCGACGTCCGGCGCATCGAGACGCTCAAGGAGGGCACCGACCCCGTCGGCAACCGCACCCGCGTCAAGGTGGTCAAGAACAAGATGGCACCGCCGTTCAAGCAGGCGGAGTTCGACATCCTCTACGGCCAGGGCATCTCGAAGGAGGGCGGCATCATCGACCTCGGCGTCGAGCACGGCTTCGTGAAGAAGTCGGGCGCTTGGTACACGTACGAGGGCGACCAGCTGGGCCAGGGCAAGGAGAACGCGCGCACGTTCCTCAAGGACAACCCGGAGCTCGCCACCGAGATCGAGCAGAAGGTCAAGACCAAGCTCGGCATCGGCGTCCCGTTGGGCGAGGAGGACCAGTCGCCGGCGATCGGGGCCGAGGACCAGGTCGACGTGAGCGCGACGGCTCAGCGCCGGAAGGGCTCGGGAGCCAAGGAGAGCGCGACGTTCTGACGTCGCGATGAGAATGTCCCCGCGTGCTCGGTCGGGCTCTGCCACCACGACTCCGGCGGATCCTGCCGAGCACGCGCGGGAGATCGCGCTGAGGCTCCTCACGCACTCGGCGCGGTCGTCTGCGCAGCTCCGCGAGGGTCTCGTCTCGCGCGACGTCGATCCCGAGGTCGCGGACGAGGTGATCGCGCGCTACCGCGAGGTGGGACTGCTGGACGACGCCGCGTTGTCGGCGTCCATCGTGCGCACCCGACATCGGGAGCGAGGCCGGTCGCGGCGGGCCATCGAGCAGGAGCTGCGGCGCAAGGGCTTCGAGGCGGGCCATATCGAGGACGCCCTCGACCAGATCTCGTCGGACGACGAGCGGGACGCGGCACGAATCCTCGCCGCCAAGCGTTGGGAGTCCCTGGAGGGTCTCGAGGACCAGGTGAAGGTGCGCCGGGTCGTCGGGATGCTCGGCCGCCGGGGCTACGGTCCCAGCCTCGCCTACGGGCTTGTGCAGGAGCTCCAACGTGCCGATAGATCAGGTACGTAGCATGTCTTGAAGCGACGAGGAGTACGGCAGTGACCCAGTTGATCGCCACGGTCGCGACCCTCGTCCTGCTGCTGGCGTCCGCGCTCGTCGTGCACTTCGCGAGGCGCGAGGCGGCGGAGATCCGCCGGTCCACCAGCGAGGAGACCCGCGGCATCCGCGAGGAGGCGCGCGACCTCCTGTCCGAGGCGCAGCGCCGCGAGGAGCGCGTCGCCCAGCGCGAGCGCGACCTCGCTGCCGACCAGCGCGCCTCCCAGCAGTTCTCGCGCGCTCTCGAGGAGCGGGCGACCGTCGTGGCCCGCGACGAGAAGCGCCTGAGTGCGACGCGCGATGAGCAGAGCAGGCGCGAGGAGGCCGCCTTGGCGGCGATCGCCGAGCTCACTCCCGCGGAGGCGAGGGAGCGCCTCATCCGCGAGCAGACCACGGCCGCCAAGGAGCTCGCCAGGTCCGAGGTGCGCCGGATCGAGAAGGCGACCATGGCCGAGGCCGAGCGCCGCGCGCGCGAGGTGCTCGTGGGCGCCATGCAACGCCAGACGGGCGTCGTGGTCTCCGAGGCGTCGACCACGTGGATCGAACTGCCCAGCGAGGAGATGAAGGGCCGCATCATCGGTCGCGAGGGGCGCAACATCCGCGCGTTCGAGGCGCTCACGGGCGTGAACGTCATGGTCGAGGAGGGCATGAACGCCGTCCAGCTGTCCAGCTTCGACGTCGAGCGCCGGGAGATCGCCGAGGTGACGCTGCGGGACCTGATCGAGGACGGCCGGATCCAGCCCCAGCGCGTCGAGGCGGCCTACGCTCGCGCGGTCGCGGGCGTGGAGCGCCGTCACGCGGACGCCGGCCTCGACGCCATCGAGGAGGCCGGGGTCATGGGCTTCCCCGAGGAGATCGTCGCGACGCTCGGCCGTCTGCGCCTGCGGTCCTCGTACGGTCAGAACGTCCTCGCACACCTGGTCGAGACTGCGCGCCTCGCCGCGGACATCGCGCGCGACATCGGCGCGGACGTCGATCTGGCGCGCCGCGGGGCGTTCCTGCACGACATCGGGAAGGCCTTCACCCACGACCGTGAGGGCACGCATGCCTCGCTCGGCGCGTCGTTCGCCCACGAGCACGGCGAGTCCGCGACCATCGTCAACGCCATCGCGGCGCATCACGACGAGGTGCCGCAGGACACCCTCGAGGCGGTCATCGTGCAGGTCGCGGACGCCCTATCAGCCTCCCGCCCCGGCGCGCGCCGCGAGGACGCGGACGGCTACGTCGAGCGCATGGCGAGCCTCGAGGACATCGTCGCCTCCCACGAGGGCGTGTCGAAGGTCGTCGCCATGGCAGCCGGACGCGAGGTGCGCGTCGTGGTCGAGCCCGACGCCATCGACGACGACGGCACGCGAGAGCTGGCGCGTACAATTGCGGAGCACATCAGCAAGGACTTCAGCTTCGCTGGAGAGATCAAGGTGACCGTGATCCGAGAACTTCGCGCGGACGCCGTCGCAGGGTAGGCATGACAGACACCGCACTCGCACCCACGTATCTGGTGAAGACGCTCGGGTGCCAGATGAACGTGCACGACTCCGAGCACATGGCCGGCCTCCTCGAGGGCGCCGGATATGCGGCGGCTCCCGCGGGCGCGGACGTCGCCGATGTCGTCGTGATCAACACGTGCGCGGTCCGCGAGAACGCCGCGACCCGCCTGTACGGCAACCTGGGCCAGTTGGCCTCCGTGAAGGCCCAGCGGCCGGGCATGCAGATCGCGGTGGGCGGCTGCCTCGCGCAGAAGGATCGCGGGGAGATCATCGAAAAGGCCCCGTGGGTCGACGTCGTCTTCGGCACCCACAACCTCGACGTGCTGCCCGCCCTGCTCGACCGCGCGCGCCACAACGCCGAGGCCCAGGTCGAGATCGAGGAGTCGCTGCAGGTCTTCCCCTCGACCCTGCCGAGCCGCCGTGACGCGATCGCGAGCGGATGGGTATCAATCTCGGTCGGGTGCAACAACACCTGCACGTTCTGCATCGTGCCGAGCCTGCGCGGCAAGGAGCGCGACCGCCGCCCTGGCGAGATCCTCGCCGAGGTCGAGGCGCTCGTGTCGCAGGGCGTCGTGGAGATCACGCTGCTCGGCCAGAACGTGAACTCGTACGGCGTCGAGTTCGGCGACCGCGGCGCCTTCGCGAAGCTTCTGCGGGCGTGTGGAGAGATCGAGGGCCTCGAGCGCGTGCGCTTCACCTCGCCTCATCCGGCGGCTTTCACCGACGACGTCATCGAGGCGATGGCGCACACGCCCAACGTCATGCCCAGTCTTCACATGCCGCTGCAGTCCGGCTCGGATGCGGTGCTGCGTGCGATGCGCCGCTCGTACCGCTCCGCGAAGTTCCTCGGCATCCTCGACAAGGTGCGCGCCGCGATGCCGGACGCCGCCATCACGACGGACATCATCGTGGGCTTCCCCGGCGAGACCGACGAGGACTTCGAGGACACCCTGCGCGTGGTCGAGCAGTCGCGCTTCTCGAGCGCCTTCACCTTCCAGTACTCGCCCCGCCCGGGCACGCCGTCGTACGAGCTGCCCGAGATCCCCGCAGCCGTCATGAAGGAGCGCTACGCGCGCCTGCACGCGCTCCAGGAGCGCATCTCGCTCGAGGAGAACCAGGCCCTCGTGGGCCGCACGGTCGAGCTCCTCGTGCTCGACAGCGAGGGCAAGGACGCCGGTGGCCGCAAGGACACCGAGCGCTCCCGCATGTCGGGCAGGTCTCCCGACAACCGACTGGTGCACTTCGGCGTCCCGGAGGGATCCGACCGCCCACGCCCGGGGGACCTCGTCACCGTCGAGGTGACGCGCGCGGCGCCCCACTTCCTGATCGCCGACAGTGGCACGGACGGCGGCGCCTACAGCGTGCGGCCCACCCGGGCGGGCGACGCCTGGGATGGCGTGCAGGCCGGCGACCACGACCACGCTTCCGGCGGCTGCGGCACCTCGTGCGGCACCGGCGCCCCTGCCGGGGGACCGGTCAGCCTCGGCCTGCCCGGCCTCCGGCCGGCCGCGCCCAGCTCGGCCGCGCCCAGCACGCCCGTACCTAGCACGCCCGCCCCCAGTGCGACCCTCGCCTGAGGCGAGCGTGACCCCTCGCCCGGCCGCCGCATCGGCCCGCAGCAGTGCTCGTGGGCACGCACACGCGCCCGCCGCGATCACGATCGTGGGCGCGACAGCGACGGGCAAGTCCGCCCTGTCGCTCGCGCTCGCCGAGCGGCTCGACGGCGAGGTGGTCAACGCGGACTCGATGCAGTTCTACCGAGGCATGGACATCGGCACCGCCAAGCTGCCGGTGGACGAGCGACGCGGGATCGCGCACCATCAGCTCGACACCCTCGACGTCACCGAGGACGCGGCGGTCGCGGCCTTCCAGCGCGACGCGCGGGCCGACATCGCCGCGATCCACGCGCGCGGGCGGCGTGCGGTGGTGGTGGGCGGGTCCGGCCTGTACGTGCGCGCGCTGCTGGACCGCTTCGAGTTCCCTCCCACCGACCCGGAGGTGCGTGCGCGCCTGGAGGCCCGCGCGGAGTCCGAGGGGCCGGGACTGCTGCACCGCGAGCTCGCCGCCGCCGACCCCGTCGCCGCCTCGCGCATTCCCGCTCAGAACGCCAAGCGCATCGTCCGGGCGCTCGAGGTGATCGAGCTGACCGGCCGGCCGTTCTCCGCGAGCCTCCCCACGCACGAGTACGAGATTCCCGCGGTGCAGATTGGCCTGCGGCTCGACTACGAGACGCTCGACGCGCGCATCGACGCGCGCGTGGACGCCATGTGGGCGGCGGGCCTGGTCGAGGAGGTGCGCGCCCTGGAGGAGCGGGGGCTGCGGGACGGAGTGACGGCGCGCCGTGCCGTCGGGTACGCCGAGACCCTCCGGCACCTCGACGGCGAGCTCACCGCCGCACAGACCCGCGAGACGATCGCGCAGAGCACGCGCAGGCTCGCGCGGCGCCAGGCGAAGTGGTTCCGTCCCGACGGCCGAGTGCGCTGGATCGAGGCGCCGCGTGACGCGGCGGACGTCGAGCGGGCGGCAGGCGACGCGATCGCCGCCTTCGGCGACGGCAGCGACGGCAGCGACGACGCGTGACCCAGGTAGCCTGGAGCGCATGACCACGCTGCGCTTCACCAAGGGACACGGGACGGAGAACGACTTCGTGCTGCTGTTCGACGAGAGCGGCGACGTCGACCTCACCCCCGAGCTGGTGCGGTACCTGTGCGACCGCCGCGCCGGGATCGGGGCCGACGGCGTCATCCGCGCGGTCCGCGCCGGAGCGTTGGCGGCGGGCGGCGGCCACGATGCGCGCACGTGGTTCATGGACTACTGGAACGCCGACGGCTCAACCTCGGAGATGTGCGGAAATGGGGCACGGGTGTTCGCCGCGTTCCTCGAGCGCGAGGCGGGCATGGAGCTCTCCGGCGGACTGACCATCGCTACCCGCGGGGGGCCTCGCACTCTCACCGCGCTGGGCGACGGCCGCTATGCCGTGGGCATGGGCGAGTTCAGCACCGGCGACGCGCGAGGCGGCTTCGATGCCGAGGTCGAGGCCGAGGGCCTCACGCCGGCGCGGCCGGCATTGTCCGTCGACGTGGGCAACCCGCATCGCGTCGTCGCACTGTCCTCCGTCGCCGAGCTCGACGCGCTGGACCTCACGCGAGCGCCCCGCGTCTCGCCGGCGCCGCCGGAAGGCGCGAATGTCGAGTTCGTGGTCACCCGCGGTGGCGAGGTCCGGGACGGCGTGGAGCGCGGGCGCGTGCGCATGCGCGTCCACGAGCGTGGTTCGGGGGAGACCCGGTCGTGCGGAACCGGCGCGTGCGCGGTCGCGATCGCGGTGCGCACGTGGGCGGGCGAGGACGCGCCCACCGTGTGGGACATCGAGGTGCCCGGCGGCATGGTCACGGTGCGGATCCTCGGCTCGCGGACGGTTCTCGAGGGACCCGCGGTGCTCGTCGCCGACGGCGAGGTCGACGTCTCCCGCGTTCTCACCGCGGCGCCCGCCTGACTGCGGATTCGCGGTGCACCCGATCGATCCCGCGCCCGACGGGCGCCTGCGCCTCCACCCCGAGAGCGCCGCGGACCTGCGCGCCTGGCTCGCGGCCCACGGCGAGACGCACGATGGCGCGTGGATCGTGACCTGGAAGGCCGCAGCGGCGCGCGCCGAATTGACGTACGACGAGCTGGTGCGAGCGTGCCTGTGCTTCGGCTGGGTCGATGGCCAGGCCGGCAAGGTCGACGAGCACCGCATGATGCGCTGGTGCTCGCCGCGCAAGCCCGGGTCGGGGTGGGCCGCCACCAACAAGGCGCGGGTCGCCGAGCTCGAGGAGGCGGGTCTCATGGAGCCCGCGGGGCGCGCCGTCATCGAGCGTGCGCAGGCGGACGGCTCGTGGACCCTGCTGGACAGTGTCGAGGCGCTGATCGTGCCCGAGGACCTCGCCGCCGCGCTCGACGCTCGCGCCGGTGCGCGCGAGCACTGGGACGCGTTCCCGCCCTCGGCGCAGAAGTTCGCTCTCGCTCAGGTGGCGCTGGCCAAGCGCGAGGCGACGCGCGCGGCGCATGACGCCGGCGCCGTTGGCGCTGCGCTCAAGGCCTTTGCCGCGAAGGGGGCCGACCTCGTGGTGGCCTTTGGCGCCTCGGCCAGCGTCGATGCCGGCGACGTGGTGCCGGGCGGGGCGGCCGCGGCGGCCGGCCTCGAACCGGGGGACCGCGTCGTCGCGATGGACGGCCGACAGGTGAATAGCTTCGAAGCGTGGTCCGGCCTGATCCGGCAGCAGCCCGGCCGACGCGTGACGCTGACGGTCGAGCGCGCCGGGCAGGAGCTCGAGCTGCCGCTCGAGATCAATGCGGTCCTCGACGGCCGGACGACGATCGGGCAGATCGGCGTGTCGAGCACGGCCGAGGCGCCGGCCGAATGGGCCGGGCTCGTGGAACGCCTGCGCTCCGAGCAGCGCTACGGGGTGTTCGCCGCCGTTGCCGGCGGCGTCGAGAAGACATGGGAGATGTCGGCGCTGACCGTCCGGATGTTGGCCCGCATGGTTGTCGGCGACGTCTCGATGCGTAATATTTCGGGGCCGATCACGATAGCCACGTACGCGGGGGACACGGCTCAGGCGGGGTTCAGCGCATTTCTGGGGTTTCTTGCGATCGTCAGCATCAGCCTCGGAATACTGAACCTGCTGCCGATTCCGTTG
>NZ_CAJXJX010000037.1 GCF_913055775.1 uncultured Demequina sp.
GAACGGGTGTCGAACGTCGACTCGTCGTTGTCGGAGCCGAACCACTCGGGGATCACCTCCGCGATGGTCTGCTCAAACTCGTCGCCGGAATCGAAAACCAGCTCGCCATCCGTGGTCCAGATCGAGAAGGACCGGCCGCCGAACGTGTGGATCTCGTCGTAGCAGCCCAGGTCCTCGTTGAATCCGGACGCGGTGGAGAAGTCGAGGCGGCCCAGCGCGCCGTCCTCGAGCTGGTCCTCGGTCAGGACGCCGTCGCACAGCGGGGCAATGCCGTCGTCGCCCGCGTCCTTGATGCGCGCGGACTCGGCGTAGTCGCCCCAGTCGTCGCGAGCGTCGCCCTCGTTCGCGGTGACGAGGTAGGTGGTGCCGCGCTGCCTGAACGAGGCGATCGCATCGGGCATGTACAGGCCCTTCACCGGGGCGGTGACGATGCCGATCGCCGGCTCCTCGTCGACGCCGTCGCGGTCCGACGGGTCCAGCCCGAAGCCCTCGACCGAGTGATCCTTGGCGCCCAGCGGGAGCAGATCGGTCACCGTCGCCCGCTTGAGGTCGACCACGGCGATCGCGTTGTTCTCCTGCAGCGTCACGTATGCGGTTCGGGACTTGTCGTCGATGGTGACGTATTCGGGCTCGAGGCCGCGCGACACCGGGAAGTCAGCGCCGTCGATCCCGGCGAAGACGCGCACGCCCTCGGGCAGGGCGTCCTCGAACGCGTGGAAGTCGGCGAGCCGGACATCGTCCTGGCCCGGTGCCCGGAGCTTCTTGGGCAGGTCGACCACGGCGATCGAGCCCTCGGGGTCGACGTCGTAGTCGTCGTTGGGCTCGCCCTCGTTCGCGGACGCCGCACGCTTGCCGTTCGGGGAGATGGCGACGTTGTCGGGCAGAGCGCCCACGCGCACGGCGCCCAGCGCGGCTCCCGTGCCGGCGGCATCGAAGAACGCCAGCCAGCCGTCGTCGGTCTTGGTGGGAGCCTCCACAGCGACCACCACGAGTCCGTCCTCGCGCACGGCCACCGAGTTGGCGACCGCGCCGGCGGGGATCGTCGAGCCGTCGGCGGACGCGACGCCCTCGGTCGTCAGCGCGAACAGCTCTGCAGGCGCCGTCGGATCCGAGGCGTCGAGCACGCGCACCTGCCCGGCGTTCGCGTCCACGGTGAACAGGCGGGCGGTCGCGGCGTGGAACGCGACGATCTCGGCCGCAGACTCGTCGAAGACCCCCGTGTCGTGCGCGCCGAGGGGAGTGAGGGTCAAGGGGGCATCGTCGGCCGATGCGGTGATGAGCGAGTCGACGATCGCGCCGTGGGCGGGGATCGCGGCGGCAGCGGCGACGGCGGCGATCGCGCTCGCCGCGATCACGCGCCGCGCGGTGCGGGGCGCAGAAGTGGGGACGTAGGGCACGGAGACCTCCATGGCTCGTGGTGCAGTTGCAGGTGATGGCCTCTGATCAGGGGTGATGCACACCTGTGCAGGGGCCGTCGCCAAACTATCGACGCCAAGGGGACATACAGGTGGAAAAGGGGTGAACCGTGGGTGAACCTTGAATGGCCGCCGAGACTGGCTGGCGGGCGCGCAGCAGGGCGGCTCGGCCCACGCGCGGCCGGACGCCGCGGCGGGCGCCGGGAACGCTACTCGGCGATCGTGATCGCGGCTGCCCGCCACGGCTCGTCGGCGTCTCCCGAGGGAGCGAGTGCCGCGCCGATCGTGATCGCGGCGACCGCGACGGCGAGCGTTGCGATCAGTGTGGAGCGCATCGACGGTGTGGGGTTGTCGTCCATCACGGCCTCCAGTGCTTCCGGTGGGGGGCGGTTCCGACGAGCTCAGGACCGCCCGTTGTCTCCCTTGTCACGCTAGCGACGGGAGGCGTCGATCCGGTCGCCGTCCGGTGAACCCTGAATGAACCTTGGGCGACAAGGCTTCAGCGGACGCGCCCAGTGGCCATGTTGACGCCGCGTCAACTCTGTGGCGCGTTTTCGCGCCCGTGCCGCGCTCACGCATCGGCCCGTCCTAGACTCGCGTCTATGACGACGACGCCCGACATGAAGCCCCGCTCTCGCCAGGTGACCGACGGTCTGGAGGCGACCGCCGCGCGCGGCATGCTCCGCGCCGTCGGGCTCGGCGACGACGACTTCGCGAAGCCGCAGATCGGCATCGCGAGCTCGTGGAACGAGATCACCCCGTGCAACCTCTCTCTGCAGCGGCTCGCGCAGGGCTCGAAGGAGGGCGTGCACGCCGCCGGCGGGTACCCCCTCGAGTTCGGCACCATCTCGGTGTCCGACGGCATCTCGATGGGCCACGAGGGCATGCACTTCTCGCTGGTGTCGCGCGACCTGATCGCGGACTCGGTCGAGACCGTGATGAACGCCGAGCGCCTGGACGGCTCCGTATTGCTCGCGGGCTGCGACAAGTCGCTGCCGGGAATGCTGATGGCCGCGGCCAGGCTGGACCTCGCGAGCGTGTTCCTCTACGCCGGCTCGATCATGCCCGGGCACGTCAAGCTGTCGGACGGCACCGAGAAGGATGTCACCATCATCGACGCGTTCGAGGCCGTGGGCGCGTGCGCGCGCGGGCTGATGAGCGAGGAGGACCGCCTCGCGATCGAGAAGGCCATCTGCCCGGGCGAGGGCGCGTGCGGCGGCATGTACACCGCGAACACCATGGCTTCCGTGGGCGAGGCCCTGGGAATGTCGGTGCCCGGATCCGCATCGCCGCCGTCGGCTGACCGGCGCCGCGACTACTTCGCGCACAAGTCCGGCGAGGCCGTCGTCGAGATGCTCCGCCAGGGGATCACCGCGCGCGACATCATGACCAAGGAGGCGTTCGAGAACGCCATCGCCGTGGTCATGGCCTTCGGCGGCTCGACCAACGCCGTGCTGCACCTGCTCGCGATCGCCAACGAGGCCGAGGTCGACCTCACGCTCGACGACTTCGCTCGCGTGGCCGCGAAGGTGCCGCACCTTGGCGACCTCAAGCCCTTCGGCCAGTTCGTCATGAACGACGTGGACCGCGTGGGCGGCGTTCCCGCAGTCATGAACACGCTCCTCGAGGCGGGTCTGATGCACGGAGACGTCATGACCGTCACCGGCAAGACGCTCGCGGAGAACATGGCCGAGCTCAAGCCGGCGACCATCGACGGCCGCGTGGTGCGCGCCCTGAACAATCCCATCCACAAGTCCGGCGGCATCACCATCCTCAAGGGCACGCTCGCCCCGGAGGGAGCCGTGGTGAAGTCCGCGGGCTTCGACAACGACGTCTTCGAGGCGACTGCGCGCGTGTTCGACCGTGAGCGTGCGGCGCTGGATGCGCTCGAGGACGGCACCATCCAGGCCGGCGACTGCGTCGTCATCCGCTACGAGGGCCCCAAGGGCGGTCCCGGCATGCGCGAGATGCTCGCCATCACGGCCGCCATCAAGGGTGCCGGCCTCGGCAAGGACGTGCTGCTGGTCACCGATGGCCGGTTCTCCGGGGGTACGACGGGACTCTGCGTGGGCCACATCGCGCCCGAGGCTGTCGACGCCGGCCCCATCGCGTTCGTCCGCGATGGCGACCGGATCACGCTCGACGTCGCCAACGGCACGCTCGATGTGCACGTGTCCGAGGAGGAGTTCGAGGCGCGCAAGCAGGGCTGGGAGCCGCTGACGCACCAGTATAAGCGCGGCGTGCTGGCCAAGTACTCGAAGCTCGTGGGCTCCGCGTCGAAGGGCGCCGTGCTGGCCTGACCCCGGACGCCGCCTCTACCTGAGCGAAATGGATCCACTTCGCTCGCCTAAGGCCTTAGACGAGCGAAGTGGGCCCAACTCGCTCGTCTAAGGGCTTAGGGGAGCGAGAATCTACCGCCAGGGTGGCGTGGGCCGATGCGCGGGCTGAGTCGGCACTCAGGCTCCAGTGGGAGACACGGGCGGCTCAGAATCGACAGCCAGGCTCCGCTGGGGCGCTCAGGAAGCGGTCGAGGCGCCGTGTCTCATTATTCAAGACGGTGAACCACAATGTGAGATTGTTGGTCCGGATGGTGACACATGCTCGAAACGAGGCGTAGAGTCGGTCCCATGCAGACGATTCTCGTAGTTACCGGGCGCGCGGACACCTAGTCCCCAGCCAGGCAACGTCCGCGCGCATACCCCGACCGCCACCCAGGCCGAGGGGTTTTTTCATGCGAGGCGGATGCGAGAGCCGCCTTCACCACTCGACTCAATGGGAGAGAAGATGGCACAGGTCAAGGCCCCGAAGCCTTCGGCTCTGATGAGCCCTGCTCCGGCCAGCGCACGCACGCAGCCCAGTGCTGCCGCGACGCGCCACGCCGGCGAGACCATGACGGGAGCCCAGTCGCTCATCCGTTCGCTCGAGGCGGCAGGCGCGACCGACGTCTTCGGCCTTCCCGGCGGGGCGATCCTGCCTGCCTACGACCCGCTCATGGACTCGACGCAGCTGCGCCACATCCTGGTGCGTCACGAGCAGGGCGCTGGTCACGCTGCGCAGGGCTACGCGCACGCCACGGGCAAGCCCGGCGTGTGCATCGCGACGTCCGGCCCGGGCGCTACCAACCTTGTGACCCCCATCGCTGACGCCAACATGGACTCGATCCCGATGGTCGCCATCACGGGACAGGTGGCCGCCGGCGCGATCGGCACGGACGCCTTCCAGGAGGCGGACATCGTGGGCATCACCCAGCCCATCACCAAGCACAACATGCTGGTGACGGACCCGGCGGACATCCCGCGCGCGGTCGCCGAGGCCTTCTACATCGCCACGCACGGTCGACCCGGCCCGGTGCTCGTGGACGTCGCGAAGTCGGCGATGCAGACGCAGACGACCTTCCGTTGGCCAGACCGCATCGAGCTGCCCGGCTTCAACTCGGGCGCGCGCCCGCACGCGAAGACCATCCAGGAGGCCGCGCGCCTGCTCGCGACGTCGCGCCGCCCGGTCCTGTATGTGGGCGGCGGCGTGATCCGTTCGGGAGCCAGCGCCGGCCTGCGCCGCCTCGTGGACCTGTCCGGTGCCGCGGTCGTGACGACGCTGATGGCCCGCGGCGCGCTGCCCGACTCCCACCCCCAGCACCTGGGCATGCCCGGCATGCACGGCACGGTGCCCGCGGTGGCGTCGCTGCAGAAGGCGGACCTCGTGGTCGCGCTGGGCGCCCGATTCGATGACCGCGTGACGGGCAAGCTGTCGAGCTTCGCGCCGCACGCGACCATCGTGCACGCGGACATCGATCCCGCGGAGATCGGCAAGAACCGTGCGGTGGACGTGCCCATCGTGGGCGACCTCAAGGACGTGTTCGACGCCCTGGTCCCCGCGCTGCAGGAGGAGCACGCCCGCCACGGCAGGCCGGACCTCGAGGCCTGGTGGGCGCAGCTGGACGACTGGCGCACCACCTACGGCCTGGGCTTCACGCCCACGGACGACGGCCACTCGAGCCCGCAGCACGTGATCCAGCGCCTGGGCGAGATCGCCGGGCCGGAGACCACGTTCACGGCGGGCGTGGGCCAGCACCAGATGTGGGCCAGCCAGTTCATCAAGTACGAGCGCCCCAACTCGTGGATCAACTCGGGCGGCCTGGGAACCATGGGCTTCTCGGTCCCGGCCGCGATGGGTGCCAAGGTGGGCGAGCCGGACCGCACCGTGTGGGCGATCGACGGCGACGGCTGCTTCCAGATGACCAACCAGGAGCTGGTCACCTGCGCGATCAACGAGATCCCCATCAAGGTGGCGATCATCAACAACTCGTCCCTGGGCATGGTCCGCCAGTGGCAGACCCTGTTCTACAACGAGCGCTACAGCAACACGGACCTGCACACGGGCCACGGCACGCGCCGCATCCCCGACTTCGTCAAGCTGTCGGAGTCGATGGGCTGCGTGGGCCTCAGGTGCGAGACCGATGCGGACGTGGACGCCACCATCAAGCGCGCCATGGAGATCGACGACCAGCCCGTGGTCGTGGACTTCACGGTCTCGCGCGACGCCATGGTGTGGCCCATGGTCGCGGCCGGCACCAGCAACGACGAGATCCAGTACGCACGCGGCATCGCCCCCGAGTGGGACCGCGGCGAGGAGGAGTAAGGCCATGACCCAGCACACCCTCTCGGTGCTCGTCGAGAACAAGCCCGGCGTGCTCGCGCGCGTCGCGGGCCTGTTCAGCCGGCGCGCGTTCAACATCCACTCGCTCGCGGTGGGGCAGACCGAGCACCCCGAGATCTCCCGCATCACCGTCGTGGTCGACGTGGACGAGCTCCCGCTCGAGCAGGTCACCAAGCAGCTCAACAAGTTGGTGCACGTGCTCAAGATCGTCGAGCTCGAGCGCGAGAAGTCGGTCCAGCGCGACCTGCTGCTCGTCAAGGTCCGTGCCGATGCGCGCCAGCGCGCGGACATTCTGCAGATCGTCGACCTGTTCCGCGCGCACGTGGTCGACGTGGCGACGGACTCGCTCGTCATCGAGGCGGTGGGAGCCCCCGAGAAGCTCGAGGCGCTGCTCGCCGCGCTTCAGGCGCACGACGTCCGCGAGATTGTCCAGTCCGGCACCGTCGCCATCGGCCGCGGCTCCCGCTCCATTACGGAGCGCGCCTTCGAGCGCGTCAGCGCGTAGAAGGCGGCGCGGACCCAGCCACCGCATCGGCCCTCACCCAGGCTTGAACAGACCCGGCCCCTGTGCCACCCCAGCTTCACCGATTCCCATCTGAAGGAGAGAACCCCATGGCAGAGATGTTCTACGACAGCGACGCGAAGATCGAGCTCGTCCAGAGCAAGAAGGTCGCGGTCATCGGCTACGGCTCGCAGGGCCACGCCCACGCGCAGAACCTGCGCGACTCGGGCGTCGAGGTCCGCGTGGGTCTGCGCGACGGCTCGCGCTCGACCGCGAAGGCCGAGGACGACGGCTTCACCGTCCAGTCCGTCGCAGACGTCGCCGAGTGGGCGGACCTCATCATGATCCTCGCGCCGGACCAGCACCAGCGCGGCATCTACAACGACGAGATCAAGCCGCACCTCACCGCCGGCAAGACCCTCGCGTTCGCGCACGGCTTCAACATCCGCTTCGGCTACATCGAGCCGCCCGCGGACGTCGATGTCATCCTCGTCGCGCCCAAGGCTCCCGGCCACACCGTGCGCCGCGAGTTCGTCGCCGGTCGCGGCATCCCGGACATCATCGCCGTGGAGAACGACGCCTCGGGCCAGGCCTGGGACGTCGCCGTCGCCTACGCGAAGGCCATCGGCGGCACGCGCGCCGGCGTCATCAAGACCACTTTCACCGAGGAGACCGAGACCGACCTGTTCGGCGAGCAGTCCGTCCTGTGCGGCGGCACGAGCCAGCTGATCCAGTACGGCTTCGAGACGCTGACCGAGGCCGGCTACCAGCCGGAGATCGCGTACTTCGAGGTGCTCCACGAGCTCAAGCTGATCGTCGACCTCATGCACGAGGGCGGCATCACCAAGCAGCGCTGGTCGGTGTCCGACACCGCCGAGTACGGCGACTACGTCTCCGGCCCGCGCGTCATCACCCCCGACGTCAAGGAGAACATGAAGGCCGTGCTCGCGGACATCCAGTCGGGTGCGTTCGCGCAGCGCTTCATCGACGACCAGGACAATGGCGGCAAGGAGTTCGCGGAGCTGCGTGCCAAGGGCGAGGGCCACCAGATCGAGGAGACCGGCCGCGAGCTGCGCAAGCTGTTCGCCTGGAAGACCGCCGACCTGGACTCGGACTACGTCGACGGCCAGACGGCGCGATGACCGAGGGCACCACCTACAAGCTCGCGGTCGTCGCCGGCGACGGCATCGGTCCGGAGGTCGTGGCGGAGGGGCTCAAGTGCCTCGCCGCGGCGACCGAGGGGACGGGCATCGCGTTCGAGACCACCGAGTTCGACCTGGGTGCCCAGCGCTGGCACGCCACGGGCGACACGCTCACGGACGAGGACCTCGAAGCGATCCGCCAGCATGACGTGATCCTGCTGGGCGCGATCGGCGACCCGAGCGTCCCCTCCGGTGTGCTCGAACGCGGCGTGCTGCTGCCGCTGCGCTTCGCGCTCGACCAGTACGTCAACCTGCGCCCGTCCCGGCTGTACCCGGGCGAGGTCTCGCCGCTGCGCGACGTCGAGGACGTCGACTTCGTGGTGGTGCGCGAGGGCACCGAGGGTCCGTACGTGGGCAACGGCGGAGCGCTGCGCGTGGGCACGCCCCACGAGATCGCGACCGAGGTGTCCGTCAACACCCGTCACGGCGTCGAGCGCGTGGTCCGCTACGCGTTCGAGGTGGCGGCCAAGCGCGAGCGCAAGCAGCTCACGCTGGTGCACAAGCACAACGTGCTGGTGCACGCCGGCCACCTGTGGCGCCGGACGGTCGAGGAGGTGGCGCCGGAGTTCCCGGACGTGACCTGGGACTACCTGCACATCGACGCCGCGACCATCGTGATGACCACGAACCCGGGCCGCTTCGACGTGATCGTCACGGACAACCTGTTCGGCGACATCCTCACGGACCAGGCGGCGGCCATCTCTGGCGGCATCGGCCTGGCTGCGAGCGGCAACGTCAACCCCGACCGCACCGCGCCGTCGATGTTCGAGCCCGTGCACGGCTCGGCGCCGGACATCGCGGGCCAGCAGAAGGCGGACCCGTCCGCGACCGTGCTGTCCGTGGCACTGCTGCTCGACTTCCTGGGTTACCCCGAGCTGGGGCTGCGTGTGGAGGCTGCCGTGGCGGCCGATGCGGCGGCCAAGGGGGACAGCGTGCGCTCCACCTCCGAGGTGGGCGACGCGCTGGCGGCCAGGATCCGCGGCTAGGCTCGACCATCAAGCGCGCTGGGAGGCCCTCAGTGCTCGAATCAGCCGATTCTGAGCACTGAGGGCCTCCCAGGAAGCTCCACGAGAAGGAACCGACGTGACCGACACCATCGCCTCGAACGCCGCGGCCTTCGACGTGCGCCCCAACCCGAGCCCCACGCCGGAGGCGGACCGCACGGCAGCCCTCGCGGACCTCAAGTTCGGCACGCAGTTCACGGACCACATGGCCCGCATGCAGTGGCGCAAGGACGAGGGCTGGGGCGACCGGCGCGTCGAGGCCTACGGCCCGCTGCAGCTGGACCCGGCCGCGGCCGTCCTCCACTACGCGCAGGAGATCTTCGAGGGGCTCAAGGCGTACCGCTGGGAGGACGGCTCGGTCCACCTGTTCCGCCCCGAGGCTAATGCCGCGCGCTTCAACAAGTCCGCGCACCGGCTCGCACTGCCGGAGCTGGCGGTCGAGGACTTCATCGGCTCGATCGAGGCGCTGGTGACCGCGGACGAGGCCTGGGTGCCCGGCACCGAGGAATCCAGCCTCTACCTGCGTCCCTACATGTTCGCGTCCGAGGCATTCTTGGGAGTCCGCCCCGCCCACGTGATCGACTATCTCCTCATCGCCTCGCCGGTAGGCCCGTACTTCCCGGGCGGCGTGAAGCCGGTGAGCATCTGGGTCGCGCAGGGCTTCCACCGCGCCGGCCCGGGCGGCACCGGCGACGCCAAGTGCGGCGGCAACTACGCCGCGAGCCTGCTTCCTCAGCAGCAGGCCGCCGCGCACGGGTGCCAGCAAGTGCTGTTCCTCGACGCCCGCGAGGGCCGGTTCCTCGAGGAGCTGGGCGGCATGAACGTGTTCGTGGTGCGCCGCGACGGCACCATCGAGACGCCGCGACTCACCGGCACCATCCTCGAGGGCATCACCCGCTTCAGCGTGATTCAGCAGCTCGAGGACGACGGCCGCAAGGTGGTCGAGAAGGACATCACCCTCGCCGAGGTGCGCGACGGCGTCGAGTCCGGCGACATCGCCGAGGTCTTCGCGTGCGGCACCGCCGCCGTGGTCACGCCGGTGGGCCGTCTTGCGTCGCCCGAGTTCGACCTCACCATCAACGACGGCGTCGCCGGCGAGGTCACCATGGGCATCCGGCAACGCCTCACCGACATCCAGTACGGCCGCGACGAGGACACGTACGGCTGGATGCGCCGCATCGCCTAGGCGGGTTCTGGCTCCGTACGGAGGGCCGATGCGCGGGCCGGCTCAGCGAGCAGTCGCCCGTCGCGTTCGCGACGGCCAGCGGCGCTGAGCGGCAGTGCTCGACGCTGTGCGGTGTGGCGAATCCGTCGCCCTACGCGCCCGTAACCTACGTTCCCGTAGGTTAGAATGAGGCATGACCGAGAACGCCCTGTCCTCACCCAGCCTCGCCACCGTCGACGAGCGCCTGCACCTCACCGCGATGCTCGAGGCCCGCGCCGCCGCGCACCCTGAGCGGACCTTCGCGGAGATCAAGGATCCGGACGGCGCCTGGACGCCCGTCAGCCTCGCCGACTTCCACGCCCGCGTTCGCGCCACGGCCAAGGGCCTCATGGCCGCCGGAGTCGCCCCGGGCGACCGCGTCGCCGTCGTGGGCGACACCCAGATCGAGTGGTCGATCGCGGACTTCGCCGTGCTGGCCGCCGGGGGAGTGACCGTCCCGGTCTACCCGTCCTCCTCGCCTTCGCAGTTCGCGTGGATCATCGAGGACGCCGGCATCGACGTGCTCCTGGTGCAGGCCGCCGAGAACCGCGAGGCGATCGCGGGCGTTGCCCCGCAGGCCACGGTGGTAGAGCTCGATGCCGCGGGACTCGGCGCGCTCGTCGCTCACGGCACGGGAGTCTCCAACGAAGACCTGGACGCCCGCACCGCGGACGTGGTGCTCGACGACCTCGCGACCATCATCTACACCTCGGGCACCACGGGCCGTCCCAAGGGCGCGATGCTCACGCACCGCAACCTGGTCGAGCACGCCGCGAACGTCGAGCTCGACCCGTCCTTCGGCGCCTTCGTGCAGGGCGAGGGCACCCGCGTGCTGCTGTTCCTGCCGCTCGCGCACGTCTTCGCGCGCTTCGCGATGATCCTGGCGCTGAGCTCTGGCTCGGTCATCGGCTTCACGCCGTCGCACAAGACCCTCGCCGACGACCTCAAGTCCTTCCGTCCCACGTGGATGCCGCTCGTGCCGCGCGTGCTCGAGACCATCTACAACCGCGCGGACACATCGATGACTGGCATCAAGAAGGTCCTGTTCCGCTGGTCCGCGAAGGTCGCGCGCGAGATGTCGCGCGCGCAGGAGGCCGGCCACGTCAAGGCAGGTCTCAAGGCGCGCTACGCGATCGCCAACGGCCTGGTGCTGGGCAAGATCCGCACGCTGTTGGGCGGCCAGCTGGGCTACGTGCTCGCCGGCGGGGCCAAACTGCTGCCGGACGTGGGCGACTTCTTCCGTGGCATGGGCGTCACCGTCATGCAGGGCTACGGCCTCACGGAGACCACGGCCGCGTCCACCGGCACCCCCGTGGACGACAACCGCATGGGCACCGTGGGCCGTCCCATCGCCGGGTGCGAGGTGCGCCTCGAGGCGGACGGCGAGATCGCGATCAAGGGCGTCAACGTCTTCGCCGGCTACTGGAACGCCCCGGAGGCGACGGCCGCGACGCTGACCGACGGCTGGTTCACCACCGGCGACCTCGGCGAGATCGTCGACGGCCACCTCACCATCACCGGGCGCAAGAAGGAGATCCTGGTGCTGTCCTCGGGCAAGAACGTGCAGCCCGCGGTGCTCGAGGACGCCATGCGCTCGCACCCGGCGATCCAGGACTCCGTGGTGATCGGCGATGGCCGCCACTTCGTGTCTGCGGTGGTCGCGCTCGACCCGGTGCTGCTGCCCGCGTGGCTCGAGGCGCACGACCTGCCGCCCATGGACGTCGCGCAGGCGTCGGTGAACGAGAAGGTGCGCGAGCTCATCGGCCGCGCCGTCGCCGCTGCCAACGAGCACGTCTCCCGCGCCGAGGCGATCAAGGAGTACCGCATCGTCCCCCGCGAGTTCTCCGAGGCTCGCGAGGAGCTCACGGCGTCGCTCAAGGTGCGCCGCGCCGTGGTGCTCGAGCACTTCGCGGACGTGGTCGAGGCCATCTACGCCAAGGCCAAGCCGCCGGCTGCCGGCAACGCCTGACGGCGTTCTGAGGGCCGATGCGCGGGCTGGGTTCGCGCTCGGGCTGAAGTCGTCGCAGGATGGGAGTGTCCCGCGCACCCACGAGAGGGAAGCCATGGCACTCAAGGATCTGGCGCTGAGCAGCCCCGACATCGCCGATGGCGGTCGCATCGATGACCGCTTCGCCGGACAGCACGGCGGCGTCGCCCCGCGCATCGAAGTGAGCGGCGTGCCCGCGGACGCGGTCGAGCTCGCGCTGGTGTGCCACGACCCGGACGCGCCCCTGCCGCACGGCTTCACCCACTGGACCCTCTACGGGCTTGAGCCTGCCGACGGACTGATTGACGCATCGGCCGGCCGTCCCGGCCCCAACGACGATGGTGGCGTGGGCTACGTGGGCCCCTTCCCGCCTCCCGGCCACGGGTTGCATCGCTACTACTTCTGGGTCTACGCGCTGAGCCGGTCCGTCGAGGGCACGCCGTCGCGCGCTCAGTTCCTGGACGGTTGGGCCGATGCGGTGGTCGAGCAGGCGCGGCTCGTGGCGACGTACTCGGTGGAGTAGGGGACGTGGGCCCCGTGGTCGACCGCGCCGCCTATCGTCAGGCGGAGGTCGCGGCCTGGGCGTCGCACGGGCTCGACCCCGTGGAGCGGTCAGCGCCCGTAGCGTCGGGTGAGCGGTCGGTGCGGTGGCTCGAGACGGGGTCCGGGCCTCCGGTGGTTTTCATCCATGGGACGCCCACCGCCGGCGGGGTGTTCGCTCCTCTCGTCGCCGAGGTGCCCGACGTCACCGCTGTCGTGGTGGACCGGCCCGGCTGCGGCCTGAGCGACAGCTTCGAGCTCGACGGCCTCACCCCCGAGCGGCTGACCGAGATCAATGCCGAATGGCTCGATGCCGTCATCGACTCCGTGGGCGGTGGGCCGGTGGACGTGGTCGGCAACTCCGCGGGGGGAATGGCCGCCCTGAGCTACGCGGCGCAACGACCTGAGCGAGTCCGCTCACTGGTCTTGTCCGGGGTCCCTGCCGTGTTCGGTATGCGGCTGCCGCTCGGCATGCGCGCGGCCACCTTCCGTCCCGTGGCGACGGCAGTGGTGCGCCACGAACTGACCGAGCGGGATCTGCGGCGCTCGCTCACGGAGATCGGCCACGGCGACGCCATCGCGGCCGGGACAGTCACGCCCGAGGACTTCGCGGGGCGCATCGCGCTCAACCGGCTCACCGGCACCTATGCGCACGAGCTCGGGGTGCTGCGCCGTGTCGCGAGTTGGAGAGGGTTGCGGCGGGAGTGGGCTCCGGGCCGTGCTCATGTGTCGGCGCTCACCATGCCATCCCTGTGGTTGGTGGGGGACCGGGATCCGTTCGGTGACCCGGCGACCGTGCGGCGGTGGGCGCGCTTCGCGCGCGACTCTGGGGTGGTCGAACTTGCCGCTGGCCACCAGCCCTGGCTCGACGATCCGCCTGGACACGCCAGGATCCTCACGCAGTTCTGGGCGGCGGTTCCACGCCAGAGTTCACGAGTCACTGTGGACTGACTCTCAGCGTTCTCTGAGGTGCCCGCAGCAGGATGGGTGTCATGAGGCGGCACCATCCGGGTGCGGCGTGAGGAGAACCATCATGCGAGGTATCGAGTACAGCGTTGCTCCCGCCATCTGGGCGGGCGTCTTCTGGGTGCTGGCCGCGCTGGCGCTCGGCGCCGCCGCCTATCTGATCGCGCGGCTGGTCATGGATGGCCGTCGAAGCGAACTCGAACAGCAGGCGCCCGTGGGTGCCGCCGTCGCTGGTCCGACCGCCAAGACCATTCTCGACGAGCGTCTCGCCAAGGGCGAGATCGACGTCGATGAGTACCGCGAGCGTCTCGAGGCGCTCGCCACCTAGACCGAGGCGGGGCCGTCACGACCGGCCCGCGCCCGGGGCGTCCCGCACTTCCTCTCGCCGGGACGTCACCGCTTCAGCCCGGTTCGCGGCACCTGCCATGCCGCGGGCCGGGCTTGGTGCGTCTCCGGGTGCTGAACTCAGTGGACGTTGTAGATCAGCGTCACCTGCCCGGTGGGCAGGGGAGTCGCGGAGATCAGGTGGAGGCGCTGGTCCACGAGGTCGGCGTCCCACAGGTGCGTGCCGCGGCCCAGGACGATGGGCGCAACGCGCAGGCGGAGCTGGCTCACCTGACCCGCGCGCATCAGGGCGCCTGCGAGCCGCAGGCTGCCCCACACGATGATGTCGTTCTCGTACTTCGCTCGGAGCTTCATCGCGGTGTTCACGACGTCGCCGCTCTCGACGGTGGCGGGCTCGTACGAGCCCCACGGCGCCTCGGTCATGACGTGGGACACCACGTGCCGGGGGAGCGTGTTGATGGGCTCGGCGAGTGGATCATTCTTGGCTGCCGGCGTGGGCCAGTAGCTGAGGAACATGCGGTAGGTGCGAGCGCCCAGAAGGATGGCGTCCGCGTGCTTCAGCTCCTCGAGCGCTTGCTTGGTCATGGGGCCGGGTTCCGAGACGGAACTGTCGACCCAGTCGAGTTCGCCGTGGGGTCCGGCTGCGAACCCGTCGACGGTGACGTGCTGTTCAACGACGATACGTCCCATGCTTTCGAGGCTAGGACGGTTGGCGCGCGTCCGCTCGGTGAAGGGCGACGCTAGAGCGCGGCGAGGAAAGCGTCGAAGCGAGTCTTCAGACGATCTGGGTCCGGAGCATTCCCGCCCCGAGGGATGTGTAGAAGCCTGCGGCCGTGAAACTGCGTGAGGCTCTCTTTGACCGCGGCTCTCTCGTCCGCAGAATCGACGGTCCCACTCACGTGTATCTGCAGGTCTGCGTCGATGCCCAGGATCTGCGTGTCGAAGGCGCGATGGTGGTTGCGGCATAGTGACAGGCCGTTGGAGGCTACGGCCTGTCCGCGCTTGGCGTCGCGGTCTTGGATGATGTGTGCGGCCTCGAGTAGTTGCTTGATCGGCAAGTCGCACACGGTGCAGCAGTTGTCGTAGGCAGGCAAGACAAGCTCGCGAAACCGTGGCTGGTGGAGTCTCTGGTCCACTTCGCGCCTAACCCATCGCCTGAGGTCCTCTTCGACGACTGACTTCGGCTCGACTCCCAACCCAGTGAGTTCGATGGTGAACTCGAGATCGCTCGGGTCGTCGTCCACGACATGAACCATGCCCACTAGCAGGTAGACGTTCTTCACCGGACTGTAGAAGTACAGGACGGGTGTTCCGTGCACGAGCGCACTTCGTAGCTTGGTGTTCGAGGGTGCGGGTTTGCCGTCTGGCGTCGTCTCGTACGGGTATCTCCATACCCCTGGGGAGATCTCGCGGTCGGGATAGCGTCCGCGTTCGCTTGTCAACACCGACAGTGTGGACGCCCATCGACCGACATTGCGAATGCCGCGAGACACGTCTAGAAGCGGCAGGCGCGTGTCGTCAACGTGGTGTGTGAGCAACTCGTTCCTGGTCAGGTGGCCCTGTTTGTCCTGTCGCTTCACGAGGTCGTCGTAGATGCCCCAGCGCAGCGCATCCGAATCGACCACCATCCCTGCAGCTTGGCAGCTACCGCCCAAGCCGACAAGCGCATCGGCCTGGAATACCCACCCCACCCGCGCACGTTGCCCGGACCATGACAACCATCGGCATCATCGGTTCGGGCAACATCGGCTCGAACGTCGCACGCGCCGCCGTCGCGAACGGCTACCAGGTCGTGATCGCGAACTCACGCGGTCCCGAGACTCTTGACGAGCTCATCAACGAGCTCGGCGAGCACGCTCGCGCGGCAACCGTCGAGCAGGCGATCCGCGCCGGCGACATGGTCCTCATCGCGATCCCACTCAAGAACGTCATGGACCTCCCGGTCGAGCCGTTCGAGGACACGATCGTGCTCGACGCGAACAACTACTACCCGCAGCGTGACGGTCGCATCGAGGCGCTCGACACCAACGAGTCGACCACCTCCGAGCTCGTCCAGAAGCACCTCCCGCTCAGCCACGTGGTGAAGGCCTTCAACAACATCCCCGCCAAGCAGATCCCCACCGACGGACTGCCCAAGGGCGACCCCCGCCGCCGCGCGCTTCCCATCGCCGGCAACACCGACTCCGCCAAGGACCAGGTGGCGCACTTCCTCGACGATCTGGGCTTCGACATCGTAGACCTGGGCCCGCTGAGCGAGAGCTGGCGCGTCGAGCGCGACACCCCGTCCTATGTGAAGTACACGACCAAGGCCGAGCTCGAGGAACTCACCGCGGACGTCGAGCGCGTCCAGCAGGTCTGAACGCCCAGCCCCCGACAGTCAGGAGACACCCAGTGAAGGCAGTACTGAACGGCAAGGTCCTCGCCGAGGCATCGAAGGAGGATCTGGTCTTCATCGACGGCGCCTGGTACTTCCCGCCGGAGGCCGTGAGCGCGCAGGAGATCGAGTCGAGCGACACCCAGTACCACTGCTCCTGGCGCGGCGACGCTCAGTACTACCAGACCAACGACGGCGCGCAGCAGGACATCGGGTGGTCGTACCCCGGCATGTCGGACGCCGCCAAGGAGCGCGTGGGCAAGGATGTCTCGCGGTACGTCGCGTTCGACCGTACGGTCGACCTGGTCGAGTAGCGCGCCAGCAACGCGCCAGCGTCACACGAATCGTCACACGCACACTCACACGGGCCGTCACACGCCTGTCTTCCACCATGAACGTGTCTTCACAGAAAGGGACACGATCATGGAACTCAAGACCTTCTTCGACCACCTGGCCGATGCCATCACCTCGCGCGGCACCGTCGCGGTCCGCGACCAGCTGGAGGAGCTCGCGGACGAGGTGCGGGATTCACAGCCCGGCGCCGCCGCAGCACTCACCGACTGGGAGGGTGCCGAGATCGCCCGCGAGCGGGCCTTCTCCGTCATCCGACGCGAGCAACTGCACCGCCTCGCGCGCGAGCAGGTGCACGCATTCTCTGTCATCGGTGCGTAGTGGGGCGTAGCCTGGTGCCACTCAGCCCGGCAGCACGCGGCGAGGGGAGGCCCACCGATGCTGACCGTCCGTCTGCTCGGTCGCCCGCGCCTCGAGCGCGAGGGCGTGCCCGTGGCCGGGCCGCGCGGTCACAAGTCGTGGGCGCTCCTCGCGCGGCTGGTCCGCTCATCCGACCCGGTGTCCAGGCAGACTCTCGTGGACGAGCTGTTCTCGCAGGCCGACGACCCCATGGGTGCGCTGCGGTGGACGCTCGCGGAGCTCAGGCGCCGCCTGGGCGCACCCGAGGCGTTCCAAGGTGATCCGCTCACGGGGGACCTGGGGCCGGGCATCGAGGTGGACGTCACGGTCGCCGCGCTCGGCCGCTTCGCGGGCCCGCCCCCAGATGGGCGCTTCCTGGAACGCGTCGAGGTCCGCGACAGCGCGACCTTCGACACCTGGCTGCTGGTCGAGCGCGAGCGTGTCGACGCGGAGATCATTTCCGGCATCCGCGAAGCCACACTGCGGGCACTGGCCCGGGGAGAGGCGGAGAGCGCCATCGACCTCGCGCGCGTCATGGTTGCCCGCGACCCGCTGGAGGAGGGGCCGCACGTCCTGCTGATCTCCGCGCTCGCGGCAGCGGGCATGCGCGACGCGGCGGTGCGCCAGGCAGAATCCAGCGAGGCGATGCTCCGGCGCGAGTTGGGTGTCGAGCCCACAGGCGCGCTCAAGGATGCCGCCACGCCGCGGCAGGCGCCCGCACGGGCGGGCGTGTCGCCGCTCGCGACAGCGAAGGCGCTCCTGGCCTCGGGGATCGACGCGGTCTCGGCCGGCGTCGCGTCCGAGGGCACGGCGCGCTTACGAGCGGCTGCGGCGGCCGCCGAGCAGGCGGGCGATCGTGCGCTCATGGCCCAGTGCCTGCTCGAGCTCGGCACGGCGCTCGTGCACGGCGAGCACAACCACGACGATGAGGGCTCGGTGGTGCTGGGAAGCGCCATCGCCGCCGCATCCGACGTCGGGCTCGATGCCGTCGCGTCCCAGGCGCTCGCTGAGCTCGCGTACGTCGACGTCCTGTCCGGCCGGCGCGTCACGGCCGCAATTCACTGCGAGTGGTCGCGCGAACTCGCGGGCGACGACCCCATGCTGCTCGCTCACGTGGCGTCGATTGAGGCGACGGACCTTCACGATCGCGGCCACCTGGCCGCGGCGCGGGAGCGATACGGCGAGTCGATCGGCAACGCCAGGACCGCCGGAGAAGCCAGACGCGAGGCATGGGCCCTGGGTGTGGGCGTGCGGACGCTGTACTGGCTGGGCGACCTCACCGAGGCCCGCAGTTGGGTGGACCGCTCGCTCGCGATCATCGAGCGCGAGCGCTGGTCGGCGTTCCGGCCGTGGGTCGAGGCGTGGGGCGCGCACGTGGACCTGGCGCTCGGTGCGGATCCGCACGAGGTCATCACCCGGCTCGAGTCGACCTTCGCCCTCGCGTGCGAGCTGAACGACGCCTGCTGGCAGGGCATGTCCGCCAAGGCGATGACGCTTGCCCACCATGCGTTGGGCGAGAGCGACGCCGCACGCGACTGGATACTGACGGCCGCGGCCGCCTGCTCACGCGAGACCGACGCCTACGACTGGGTACGCGCTGATGTCGCCCTCGCCCACGCTGAGCTTGCGCTCGCCTGGGGTGAGCCTGACGTCGCCGAGGCACGCGCGGAGGACCTGCGCGTGCTGGCCGCGCGCTGCGGGTTCGTCGACATGCTCGATCGTGCAGCTGCGGTGCTGGAGAAGGTGGCGGGGGCGGACGTCACGGACGCGACGCTGAGCCGCGGAGGCCCGCGATGATCGAGTCCACCACGTGCTCGCCCAGCGCCTCGAGCACCTCGGGCGCCTGACCCTTCAACGGCCCGCGCGTCGCGATGTCCGCGAACCCATGCACGGCCGACCAGCACGGCCACTCCGCGTTGACGCGCTCCGCCGCGCTCAGCGCGCCAGAGGCCTCGCACGCGTCGAGCGCCTGGAGCAGCAGCAGGAATGGTGCCGGCACCTCGGCGTCCACCAGAACCGTCGGCGAAGCGCCGGAAGCGGGGTCGAACGTGAGCAGTGCGAGCTCGAACAGGCCCGGCTCCGCGAGCGCAAAGTCGATGTAGCCCAGCCCGACCCCGCGCAGCCGGGCGAGCGCGGCTGCCCGCTCTCCCTTCGCATCGGCCGTCTCGGTGCCGATGCGTGTCACGATCGCCTCCGCCAGGTGGTCCTGAGCAGCGAGTGCGACGGCGACCACGAGCGCACGGTGGTCGTCGAAGTGGCGGTAGGCCGATGCGGGGGAGACCCCCGCTTCCCGCGTCACGTCCCGCACGCCGACAGAGTCGACACCGCCGGTGCGCGCGAGCTGCAGCCCGGCGTCGATCAGCGCGGCGCGCAGGTCACCGTGATGATACGTGCGCGTGACTTGCGGCATCCCTTGCGCCTCCCGCGTCGTGGGCCTACAGTGGACCAGGTCGATGTGAACACTGTGAACATATCGTGAATGGCGCGGGAGCGCCACCAGATCCCCGCCCCGGGAGGACGCATGGACGACCTTGCCATCGAGACCGCCGGTCTCACCAAGATCTACGGCAAGCTGCGCGCGGTCGACAGCATCGACCTGGCCATCGCACGCGGCGGCGTGCACGGGTTCCTAGGACCTAACGGCGCCGGCAAGACCACCGCGATCCGCATGCTAGCGACACTCATCCGCCCGGACGAAGGCCACGCGCGCGTCCTGGGCCGCGACGTGGTCAAGCACGCCGACGAGGTGCGCGGGCTGGTGGGGCTCACCGGTCAATTCGCGTCGCTCGACGAGGACCTCACCGGTGCGGAGAACCTGCGCCTGATCGCGCAGCTCTATGGCTTCAAGGGAGCGGCCGCGTCCCGCCGTGCGGACGAGCTGCTCGACGCCTTCGGCCTGGCCGATGCGGGCGGCAAGCAGGTGAAGAACTACAGCGGCGGCATGCGCCGCCGCGTCGACATCTCGGCGTCCATCATCGTGAGTCCCGAGCTCCTGTTCCTGGACGAGCCCACGACCGGGCTGGACCCGCGCGCCCGCAACGAGGTGTGGGACATCGTGCGCGCGCTGGTCGACTTTGGCACCACCGTGATGCTCACCACCCAGTACCTGGACGAGGCCGATCAGCTCGCGGACCGCATCAGCGTCATCGACACCGGCAAGATCATCGCCGAGGGCACGTCGACCGAGCTCAAGGCGTCGGTGGGCGCGGGATCGCTCCACCTGCGCGTGATGCACCGTGACGATCGTGAGACCGCGCGCGACGTCCTGGTGCGGGAACTCGACGTGGACGTCATCCGCGAGGCCGACCCACAGGCGCTCAGCGCCTCCGTCGAGGACCGCGCCCGTGCCACGCGGGCGCTGGGAGCGCTCGAGGCCGCGGGCATCGATGTCGCGCAGTTCTCGCTCGGCCAGCCCAGCCTCGACGAGGTGTTCCTGGCCCTCACCGGCCATCCCGCAGAGGAAGCAGACGCCACTGAGGAGGAGGCGGCATGAGCACCACCGACACCACCCGCCCCGGAGTCCCGGCGACCACCGCCGAGCAGGCCAACGCGATCGCCACCGCGCTCGCCGGCGGTCAGCGACCGCAGCGCCCGAACGCCCTGTCGACGTCCGTCACGTTCGGCTGGCGCGCGCTGCTCAAGATCAAGCACGTCCCGGAGCAGCTGTTCGATGTGACGCTGTTCCCGGTGATGATGACGCTGATCTTCACCTACCTGTTCGGCGGCGCGATCGCCGGCTCGACGCAGGACTACATCGCGTACCTGGCGCCCGGCATCCTGGTGCAGTCGGTGCTGTTCATCACCATGTACACCGGCGCGACCCTGCGCGAGGACATCGACAAGGGCGTGTTCGATCGCTTCCGGTCGCTGCCCATCTGGCGGCCATCCGCCCTGGTAGGCATGCTGCTGGGCGATGCCGTGCGCTACACGATCGCCGCCACCGTCACGGGCATCGTGTGCGTGTTCGTCGGCTGGCGGCCTGAAGGTGGCATCGCCGGCGTCGCGCTGGGAGTCCTCACGCTGCTGATCTTCGCGTTCGGCCTCACGTGGGTGTGGACCTTCCTGGCGCTCATCCTGCGCTCGCAGCGCGCCGTCATGGGCGTGTCGATGATGATCCTCATGCCACTGGTGTTCGGGTCGAACATCTTCGCGGATCCGTCCACGATGCCCGGCTGGCTGCAGGGCTGGATCTCGGTGAACCCGGTCGCTCATGTGGTGGACGCGGTGCGCGGGCTCATGGACGGCACCTCCGTGGCGGGCGAGATGGTGTGGGTCGTGGGCTGGTCGGCGGCCCTGGTCGGCGTCTTCGGAACCCTCACCATGTGGAAGTACCGCGATCCTCGCTGAGTACCGGAGAGCACATCCCTGGTAGGCGCATCAAGGACCTTGGTGGTCTGCGAAGACGGCGCGGATGGGGGACCATAGTGGGGTGAACGTTGCGCTCCATTCCGACACCCGCACCTACTTCCACACCCTCGACGGAGCGATGGCCGATTTCGCGCTCTCGCTGGGCGCGGTCGACCGCGTCCGCGACGCTGTGCGTGGACTCGACTTCGAGCACGTCTTCATCCCCGGCACCCGCGACTACATCGCCTTGGAGGCGGCCGATGCGGGGGAGCCAGTCGCGTACATCACGCCCACGTTCGTCGCGCTGCACCCCCGTGGCGGCTCGTCGAGCTTCGTCGAGATCGCTGCGCCCGAGCCCGTCGCCCCGCCCGAGCCCGCGCCGGCCGCGAAGCCAGCCCGCGCATCGGCCGGTCGCAAGGCCGCTGCGAAGGCGAGCGAGCCTGCGGTGGCGCTGTGCCCCACGTGCTTCGTCGGCCTGCCCGCGACGGGCGTGTGCGACTTCTGCGGGTAGCCGCTCGCTGAGCCGACGCCCGTGCGGCGCGTGCGTGGCAGCGCGGCGCGAACCGCAGTTAAGGTGACGGAATGGACACCACGACGCCCTCCGACGCCGTGACGTATGCCGTGACGCCCAACC
>NZ_CAJXJX010000038.1 GCF_913055775.1 uncultured Demequina sp.
TGGGACACCATCGGCAAGAAGCTCATCATCGTGCAGCTGTACGACCAGCAGGGCAACGTCCCCGTGGGTCTGGTCCCGCTGCTCATGCTCGACATGTGGGAGCACGCCTTCTACCTGCAGTACCGCAATGTCAAGGCGGACTACGTCAAGGCGTGGTGGAACGTGGTGGACTGGGCGAACGTCCAGCAGCGCTTCATCACCGCGACCGCTACGCAGGGCCTCATCGTCCAGTAGCCGTCGCACGTCGACAGGAGCGGGTTCCCTTCGGGGACCCGCTCCTTCGCGTTCGGGGACCCTCTCATCGCTAGGGTGGCGTCATGACGACTTCCGCCGCCGAGCCGAGCGACGACACCAACGCGCCCGTCGCGCGGCTCTCGTCGCTGTGGCTGCTCCTGGGAAGCCTCGCGCTCCTCCAGTTCGGCTACCCCGTCACCGAGGCGGGACAAGGTTGGACCATCGTCTACCTGCTCGTGTACGGAGGCGTGATCGGCTACGTGGTCCTCACTGCTCGAGCCGACGCAAAGCGCTACTGGCCCCTGCTGGCGCTCGCTGCGGCGGCCATCGTCGGGGGAACGTGGTTCGCCATCCAGCAGGACTCAGGGGCCGCTCAGGTAGCGATGCTGGCCGGGGTGGGCATGCTGCAACTCGCTCTCCTCATCGTGCTCGCGGCCGCGCTGATCAAGCCGCCGACGTACGCACAGGTCTCTCACCTGCTCCTGATCGCCGTGTGCGCCTACCTGCTGCTGGGCGGGGTCTTCGGCGTCGCCGCCAGCCTCATGGAGCTGCAGTCCCCGGGCAGCTTCACGGACCCGACAGTCGCCTCGGGCACCGTGCCGTGGCAGAGCCTCTTCTATGCCAGTTACGTGACGCTCGCGACCCTCGGGTTCGGCGACGTGGTCCCGACCGCCCTGTGGGCGCGCTCGCTGCTGTCGCTCGAGGCCGTGGTCGGCACACTGTTCGTGGCCGTGGTCATCGCACGACTCGTGGGGGTCATCGGCGCGCGCCACAGCCGGGAAGGCTGACGCTCAGCACTGCAACGGGCACAGCAGCACCAGCGGGGGCCGCCGCGTCGGAGTCAGTGCGCGTGGCGACCCGTCGAGAACTCCATGACCCAGCCCACGAGCCCGATGGTGCCGATGATCCCTGCGGGGACCATGATCCACCACCCGACGGCCATGGCGACGAAGGCCAGGGCGGCGCCAATCGAGATGACCAGGGGCCACCAGCTCCACGGGGCGAAGACACCCTGTTCGCCGGCGAGCTGGGCGATGTCACCGGTCTCGTCATCCTCGGGGCGGACGCCGTGGCGACGCTCGAGCATCTTGAAGTAGATGCCGACCATGAGGAACAGACCACCGGTGAGGAGGATGCACGTGACCCCCACCCACTCGGCCCAGCTCGTGAAGATCCCGTACGCCGTGGCGGCGACGAAGAAGAAGATCGAGGGGATCCAGAAGATGTTCGACTCGAGGCGCACGGCTCAGTTCTCCTTGTCCGAGGCCGGGGTGACGGGTGCGTGGTCCGTGCCCGCGCCGTGGTGCGCGGCATGGTCGCGCGCTGCGGCCTCCGGGTGATGCAGGTCGAACGCGGGGCGCTCCGATCGGATGCGCGGGATCGAGGTGAAATTGTGCCGCGGCGGCGGGCAGCTGGTCGCCCACTCGAGCGAGTTGCCGTAGCCCCATGGATCGTCGACGGTCACCTTGGATGCGCGCTTGGACGTGATGTAGACGTTCCACAGGAACGGCAGCGTCGACAGCGCCAGGATCACGGCGCCCACGGTCGAGACCTGGTTCATGAACGTGAAGCCGTCCTCCGGCAGATAGTCGACGTAGCGTCGCGGCATGCCCGAGGCACCCAGCCAGTGCTGGATGAGGAAAGTGGTGTGGAAGCCCACGAACAGTAGCCAGAAGTGAACCTTGCCCCAGCGCTCGTTGAGCATCTTGCCGGTGAACTTGGGCCACCAGAAGTAGAAGCCCGCGAACATCGCAAACACCACGGTGCCGAACACCACGTAGTGGAAGTGCGCGACCACGAAGTACGAGTCGGACACCGGGAAGTCCAGCGGCGGCGAGGACAGGATCACGCCGGTGAGTCCACCGAAGAGGAACGTGATGATGAAGCCGAGCGACCACAGCATCGGCGTCTCGAACGAGAGCTTCCCTCGCCACATGGTGCCGATCCAGTTGAAGAACTTCACGCCTGTCGGGACCGCGATCAGCATGGTCATGAAGGCGAAGAACGGCAGGAGCACCGCGCCCGTCACGTACATGTGGTGCGCCCACACGGTCGCAGACAGCGCCGCGATGGCGATGGTCGCGTAGACCAGGCCGTGATACCCGAACAGGGGTTTGCGCGAGAACACGGGGAAGATCTCGGAGACGATGCCGAAGAACGGCAGCGCGATGATGTAGACCTCGGGATGGCCGAAGAACCAGAACAGGTGCTGCCACAGCACCGCTCCCCCGTTGTCGGGGTTGAACACCTGGGATCCCAGCACGCGGTCGGATCCCAGCGCGAACAGCGCCGATGCCAGCGGCGGGAACGCGAGCAGCACGAGCATGGACGTGACGAGCGTGTTCCACACGAAGATCGGCATGCGGAACATGGTCATGCCAGGGGCGCGCATCGTCACGATGGTGGTGATGAAGTTGACCGCACCGAGGATGGTGCCGAAGCCACCGAGCGCGAGTCCGAAGACCCACAGGTTGCCACCCACGCCGGGCGAGTACACGGCGTTGGATAGCGGGGCGTACGCGAACCAGCCGAAGGACGCCGCGCCCTGCGGGGTGAAGAAGCCCGCCGATGCGATCAGGCCGCCGAACAGGTACAGCCAGTACGCGAACATGTTGAGTCGCGGGAAGGCGACGTCGGGCGCGCCGATCTGGAGCGGCATGATGACGTTCGCAAAGCCCGCGAACAGGGGTGTCGCGAACAGCAGCAGCATGATCGTGCCATGCATGGTGAACAGCTGGTTGTACTGCTCGGCGGACTGCACCACCTGCATGCCGGGGGCGAACAGCTCCGCACGGATCAGTAGCGCCATCACGCCGCCGATGATGAAGAAGATGAACGACGTGATCAGGTACATGTGCCCGATCGTCTTGTGGTCGGTCGAGGTGATCCACTTGACCACGATCGAGCCCTTGCGCTCGGGGGCGGCGGTGATCGCCGGGGCGTCACCCACGTGGGTGCTCTCGTACGCGACGGTGGCCATCACTCAGTCTCCCCGTGCTCGTCTGCGATCCTTACGACCTGGTCGCGGCTGTACTCGAGTCCCAGTGCGCCTTCGTTGCCGCGGTCCCGCAGCTCCTGCATATACGCGTCGTACTCGGCACGCTCCACGACCTTGACGTTGAACAGCATCGACGCGTGGTACTCGCCGCACAGCTCGGCACACTTGCCCTGGTAGGTGCCGACCTCGGTGGGCATGACCTGCCACTCGTTGGTCTTGCCCGGGACGGTGTCCTCCTTGTAGAGGAAGGCCGGGATCCAGAACGAGTGGATGACGTCGCGCGAGTCCAGGTAGAAGTGCACGGTCTCGTCGACCGGCAGATACAGCGTGGGAAGCGTCTCCTCGACGCCCTCCTCGCCCGTGAGGTTCGCCTGCACGCCCGGGTCGTACACGTCGTCGGTGAGATAGTTGAAGTCCCAGCTCCACTGCTTGCCGACCACCTGGATCTCGACGTCGGCATCGCCGGAGACGTCGGTGAGCTCCGCGATGTCCTCGGCGGTGTACTTGAACAGCACGCCGATCGCCATCAGCGGCACGAGCGTGTACATCAGCTCGAGCGGCAGGTGCACGCGCGTCTGCACAGGCAGCTTGTCGTCGTCCTTGCGCTTGCGGTACACCGCGATGCACCACAGGATCAGACCCCAGGTGATGACACCGACGACGAGCGCGGCGATCCACGAACCATTCCACAGCGTGATGATGGTTCCGGTCTGGTCGGTGATGTCGGGCGTGGACGGGAGAGCGCCGTTCTCGATGCCCTGAGAACAACCAGCGAGCAGGGCAGACGCACCCAGCGCGATGGCACCGATCAGGGCTTTCGGGGGCATGGCAGAGCGTGGCTTCTTGGACACGCGGTCAGTCTAGCGCGCGATACCGTGGGGGCATGCCAGCCCCACGCGTGTTCCTCGACGCCGGAGGTCGCGCTCCGGTAACGCTTCGGACTCGTGAGGCGTTCCTCGCCGGGCTCGCCGACGGATGGGCGGATCCGCGCCGCCTGACCACCGAGTCACGCCGCGCGAGGGCCGTGCTCGACGGCGCTCGCGAAGCCATCGCGGACGCCCTTGGGGCAGAGCCCTCCCAGCTGCACTTCGTCTCCGGTCCCCACACCGCGTTCGACCACGCGATCGCGGGGATCCACCGCGCCAGGCGCGGGCGCGACCGCATCGTCGCCACGTCGATCGAGCGCCGGGCCGTGCTGGATGCGGCCGAGCACACGGCGCCGGGGCTCGTGGACCGCGTCCCGGTCGATCGCGACGGCCATGCCGACGCTGAGGCCTTCACGCGGCTGGTGTCCGACCCCGCTACATCTCTGTCGCTGGTGCAGCACGCGAATCACGAGATCGGCACGGTGCAGCGTCTCGAGGAGCTCGTCGATGCCACCGCTGCCGGCGGCGTGCCGCTGGTGGTCGACGCCTCCGCGTCGATCGGCCATGTCGACGCCCCGGTTCATTGGGACGCGCTCATGGCGGATCCCGCCGACTGGGGCGCGCCGCTCGGGATCGGCGTGATTGCGCTGCGCCCGCGCACGCGATGGCTCGAGGCCTGGCCAGGCGATGGACTGGCTCCGGGAGGGGTGTCGATCCCCCTGGCGCTCGCCGCGGCGGTCGCTCTCCAGGAGCGTCTCGAGACGCTGGCCGCAACCCGCGAGCGGCTGCACTCGCTCACCGCGCGCATCCGCGACGCGCTCGCCGCGCTCGAGGGAGTGACGATCGTGGGCGATCCCGACGAACGGCTCCCCCACCTCGTCACTGCCGCATTCATGTACCTGGACGGAGAGCCGGTCGTGTCACGGCTGGATCGCGAGGGCTTCGCGGTGGGATCGGGCTCGGCGTGCGGATCGGACACGTTTGAGCCCAGCGCGGTGCTCGCCGCCATGGGAGCCCTCACGCATGGCAATCTCCGGCTGGGCCTGCCCGTCGACGTGCAGGACGCGGACGTGGAACGCTTCCTCGCGGCGCTCCCCCGCGTCCTCGAGGACGTCCGCCGGACCATGCAGGGCTAGCTCGCCATCGGCTTGCCAGTCATCCTCGCCGCACGACCCCGGACGCGCGAACGGGCGGCGCGATCCGCGAGGGACCGGCGCCGCCCGTCGGCGCGAAAACTGTCAGATCAACTGAACGAGTCGCCGCACGCGCACGAGCTCGCGGCGTTCGGGTTGTCGATGGTGAAACCCTGCTTCTCGATCGTGTCGGCGAAGTCGATGGTCGCACCGTCCAGGTACGGCACCGACATCTTGTCGACAACGACCTCGACACCGTCGAAGTCGCGGATCGCGTCGCCGTCGAGCATGCGCTCGTCGAAGTACAGCTGGTAGATGAGTCCGGAGCAGCCTCCGGGCTGCACTGCCAGGCGCAGGCGAAGGTCGTCGCGACCCTCCTGGTCCAGCAGGCTCTTCACCTTGGCTCCAGCCGCATCGGTGATGACGACTCCGTGAGCGACAGCCTCCGTTGCAGTGTCCGTCATAGGCCGCCTCCTTTCCTCGTTCGTGTCTCCTAGGGTACGCCCGTCGACAGGCGAGGCGACACCCCCTGATGGGCGCGCCGCCCCTGCGTCTACTGGCGCCAGGTCTGCGCGAGCCGGCGCACCGCGTCCTGCAGACCGTCAACGCCCGACTGGCCCTCGTGGACTCCCGCCAGCCCCGCGTTCATCAGGTCACGACGGCCGATGCGCGTGTCGGGCGCCAGCACGACGGCAGGCAGGCCACGGGTCGCCGCGAGCAGTGCGGCGGCACGCGCCGCACCTTCATCGAGGTCGCGAGGAGTGAGCTCGGGGACGATAGCGACCACGAGATCGGCCTCGGCGGCGGCCTCCGGTGCGCCCGTGAGCGACACGAGCAGCGGCGCGGCGGCCTGCAGGTCAGCGCCGGCGGCGGCCAGGCAATAGGCCAATCCCCCCGCCGCACCCGACCCGGGCGCATCCGAGAGCCGCTGCCCGCCCAGCAGTGAGCGCTTGGCCGCCACCGCATCGGCGCTCAGGGCGATCGCGCCCCACCTCTCCTCCTGCTCCTGCGAGGCCAGCGCAATCGCATGATCGTTCTCGCGGCCGTCGCGCAACGCGGCGCTCATTCCCCGCAGCCCCAGCAACGGGCGCTGCGAGCCCACGGCCGCCACGAGCCCGATCGACCGCAGCCCGGACCGCATTTGCTCGACGCCACCCAGCCAGACGTCGGTCGCGTCGCCCGCAGCCGGCGTGTCGCCCACGGGAACCACCACGGTGGGCGCGGGGCCCGCAGCATGCTCCGCGGCGAGTCCCAGCAGCGCTGAGGCGAGAGCGTTCGGCTCCCACCGTCCGGAGCCGTCGGCAGGCGCGAGCACCAGCGAGCCGCTCGCCTCGACCACCTCCGCACCTCCCACCCGGGTACGAGGGCCAGCCAGCGCATCGGCGCTGCGTGCTCCCCCATCGCCAAGAGGAAAGGCATCGACGCTGGCGCCGGCCCAGGCATCGGCCACGATTCTCGCGACCTCGGGAGCGGGCACGGGCGCGTCCTGGCCGGGCCAGTGCTGGGCGAGGACGGTAACGCGCATGCCCACCAGTGTGCCGTGACGAGCGTGCGACAATGACACCCATGAGCACGACCTTCACGGAACCGGCCGCGTCACCGGCGCTGCTCCTGCTGGGAGAGCGCCGCGACCCGCTGTCCGAGCGCGGCGTCGACTGCCCGGGCGACCTCCCTGCAGCATCGGACCCGGGGCTCGTCGAGCGCGCCCGCGCCGCCAAGGAGGCGCTGGGCGACCGCGTCTTCATCCTGGGCCACCATTACCAGCGCGACGAAGTCATCCAGTTCGCTGACGTCACGGGCGACTCGTTCAAACTCGCGCGCGACGCGGCCGCGCGTCCCGAGGCGGAGTTCATCGTCTTCTGCGGCGTGCACTTCATGGCCGAGAGCGCGGACATCCTGACGTCCGACGAGCAGACCGTGGTGCTGCCGGACATGGCCGCCGGCTGCTCGATGGCGGACATGGCGAACATCAACCAGGTCGAGGATGCCTGGGAGCAGCTCGCCGAGGCGGGGATCGCGGACCGCACCGTGCCCGTCACCTACATGAACTCGACCGCCGCCATCAAGGCGTTCTGCGGCCGCAACCAGGGCGTGGTGTGCACCTCGTCGAACGCGGAGGTCGCGCTGCGCTGGGCCTACGACCAGGTGGGCGGCGTCGACGGCGACGGCAAGGTGCTGTTCCTGCCCGACCAGCATCTGGGCCGCAACACCGCCGTGCTGAAGCTGGGCCTCGAGCTCGAGGACTGCGTGGTCTACGACCCCCGCAAGCCCTACGGCGGCAACACTCCGGAAGAGCTGCAGCGGGCCCGCGTGATCCTGTGGAAGGGCCACTGCTCCGTGCACGGCCGCTTCCGCAAGGAGAACGTCGAGGCCGCCCGCGAGAAGGTCCCCGGCATCAACGTGCTGGTTCACCCCGAGTGCACGCACGAGGTCGTGACGCGCGCCGACTACGTGGGCTCGACCGAGTACATCATCAAGACGCTGGACGCCGCGGAGCCCGGGTCCTCGTGGGTGATCGGCACCGAGCTCAATCTGGTTCGCCGTCTCGCGAACGCGCACCCCGACAAGGACATCCACTTCCTTGAGGACACGGTGTGCTTCTGCTCGACCATGAACCGCATCGACCTGCCCCACCTGGTGTGGGCGCTGGAATCGCTCGCCGCTGGCGAGACCGTCAACCCCATCGTCGTGGACCCGCAGACGCAGGCCGAGGCCAAGGTCGCCCTCGACCGGATGCTCGCGCTGCCGGCCATCGACGCGAAGAACGACTGACCGCCGCGACCGCGGCATCACGCAAGGAACCCATGAAGAAGAACACCGAAGACAGCACCACGCCCGACTCGACCGTCGAGGTCCCCGCCACCGACACGCCCGCCGAGGACGCCCCCGTGGTCGGCAAGGGACGCCCCACGCCCAAGCGCAAGGAGCAGGAGGCCGCCAACAAGCGGGGCCTGGTCGTGGACATGAAGGCCGACGCCAAGGAGCGTCGCGCGAAGGCGCGGGCCGAGCGTGAGAAGGAGTACCAGGCCATGCGCGCGGGCGACGAGCGCAACATGCCCCTGGAGCACCGCGGCCCCGAGCGGCGCTTCCTGCGCGACTACGTGGACGCGCGCATGTCGATCGGCGAGTTCCTGCTGCCCATCGCGATCCTGTTCGTGATCCTGTCGCTGTTCCTCAACCAGGCGGGCCCCGCAGGCTTCCTCATCATCGTCTTCTTCTACGTGGTCGTGCTCGCGGCGGGCATCGAGACCTTCATCACCGTGCGCCGCGTGAAGAAGCACTTCATCGCCAAGTTCGGGGAGAACAAGATCCCTCGCGGCTGGACGTTCTACATCATCGCGCGAGCGCTGAACCTGCGTCGTTTCCGCGTGCCGCGGCCCAAGGTCAAGCGCGGCGAGTACCCGGTCTGACCGGCGGTTTCCAGGGCGCCTCCAACTCCCTGACCATCCGGTAGGACACGTGCCCTCCACCCCCGTAGGGTGGAGGGCATGATCAACTATCGATACCTCGGCAACTCCGGCCTCAAGATCACGGAGCTCACGTACGGCAACTGGCTGACGCACGCGTCGCAGGTCGCCAACGAGCAGGCGGCGGCGTGTGTGAGGGCGGCGCTCGACGTCGGCATCTCGTCCTTCGACACCGCGGACGTGTACGCCAACACCGCAGCAGAAACCGTCCTGGGCGACATTCTCAAGGGCGAGCGCCGCGAGAGCCTCGAGATCTTCACCAAGGTCTACTGGCCCACCGGCCCCGGCGGCGCCAACGACACCGGCCTGTCGCGCAAGCACATCATGGAGTCGATCAACGGCTCGCTCACCCGCCTCCAGACCGACTATGTTGACGTCTACCAGGCGCATCGCTACGACCACGAGACCCCGCTCGAGGAGACGATGACCGCGTTCGCGGACATCGTGCGACAGGGCAAGGCGCTGTACATCGGGGTCAGCGAGTGGACCGCGGACCAGATCCGCGAAGGAGTGAAGCTCGCCGACCAGCTCAACTTCCAGCTGATCTCGAGCCAGCCCCAGTACTCGATGCTGTGGCGCGTCATCGAGGACGAGGTCGTGCCCGCGTCCGAGGAGTCCGGCGTGAGCCAGATCGTGTGGTCCCCCGTCGCGCAGGGCGTGCTCACCGGCAAGTACAAGCCGGGCGAGGCCCCGCCCGCAGGCTCGCGCGCCACGGACGAGAAGGGCGGCGCCAACATGATCAAGCGGTTCATGAACGACGACGTCCTGAACCGCGTCCAGAAGCTGCAGCCCATCGCCGATGAGCTCGACCTGACCATGGCTCAGCTGGCCATCGCGTGGGTGCTGCAGAACCCGAACGTCTCCGCGGCGATCATCGGCGCCTCGCGTCCCGAGCAGGTCACGGACAACGCGAAGGCCTCCGGCGTCGAGATCCCAGCCGAGCTCATGACGCGCATCGACGAGGCGCTGGGCGACATCGTCGAGCGCGACCCGAACAAGACGGTCGAGACCAACCCGCAGGGCCGCGTCGCCTGATCTGCTGAGTCTGTTCCGCCGCGTCTGGCCTCAGACACGCCTCGGCCCCGGAGTCCACTGGCCCCGGGGCCGAGGTGCATCAAAGGAGAAAACAAGCGTGCACGTGGCATGTGCACGCATAGGGTGAACGCGCCACCGGGGCGGGACGTTCCCGGCGTGCGCACGCCGCGCGACGTACCGTGAAGCCATGGCGTTGACGTGGAGCGAAGTCCGGGCGATCGTCGCCGATCTGGGTGTCGACCCGGCCGATCTGGTGCTCGCGGGAAGCGTGCCGCTGGTGGCCCACGGGATCGTCCCGACGGTGGGCGACATCGACGTGGTCGCGCTCGCACCAGCGTGGCAGGCCCTCGCCTCGCGCGGCGCGACGCCGCGCACCGGCGACCACGGCGACCTCGTGCTGGACCTGGGCGACGCGCAGGTCTTCTCCGGCTGGCATGGCACGAGGGCCGATGCGGTGGCGGCTCGGGCGGGCCTCGTCGACGGGCTGCGCGTGGCGTCGCTGACGGACGTCATCGCGTACAAGCGAGCGCTCGGACGTCCCAAGGATGTGGAGCACCTCGTGGCGCTCAAGCGTTGGGTGGACGACATGTCCGAGACCATCGCCACCCAGCCCCGAGCGGCCGTTCCTTTCGCCGACCGCGCGCACGCGGGTGAGATGCTCGCACCCATCGTGGCGGCTCTCGAGCCCGTGAATCCCCTGGTGCTCGCTCTTCCGCGCGGGGGTGTGCCCGTCGCGGCCCCCGTGGCGCGCGCGCTCGGCTGCGACCTGGACGTGCTCGTCGTGCGCAAGCTGGGCGTCCCCTCTAACCCGGAGTACGGCTTCGGCGCGCTGGGCGAAGGCGCCGCTCCCCTGATCAACGAGCGCGTGGTCGCCGCGGCGGGGCTGCTCGAGTCCGAGGTCGCCCAGGTGATCCAGGCGGAGACCGTCGAGCTGGCGCGACGCGTCGCGCTCTACCGCGCAGGACGGCCTGCGCTTGACCTGACGGGCCGGCACGCGGTCATCGTCGACGACGGCTCCGCGACCGGCGCGACCGCGCGCGCCGCGGTCGCGGTCGCACGTGCAGTGGGAGCCGCCGCTGTCACCGTGGCGGTCGGCGCGTGTCCGCCGGACGTCCTCGAGCTCCTGAGCCGCAGCGCGGACCGCGCTGTCGCGGCGCTCCGGCCCGAGCCGTTCCTGTCCGTGGGTCAGTGGTACCGCGACTTCGCGCAGACCACGGATGAAGAGGTCCTCGCCACGCTCCAGGCCTCGCCGTGACGGCCCGAGCGTCAGCGTGACAGGTCGCGGTTGAGCCGGGCCACCCAGCCCGGTCCGCGGTACACGAACGCCGTGTAGACCTGCAGCAGGTCCGCGCCCGCGGCGAGCATCGCCCGTGCGTCCTCGACAGAGTCGATGCCGCCCACCCCGATGATCACGAGGCGCCTGCCTGCTCGCTCCCGCAGGCGCCGCACGACTTCGAGCGAGCGTGCGTGAACGGTGGGTCCCGAGAGGCCTCCCGCTCCGCGGTCGTGGGCGATGGTCGTATTGGTCGCGATGATGCCGTCGAGCCCCAGCTCGACGGCCAGATCCGCGACCGCGTCGACGTCCTCGTCGGCGAGATCGGGAGCGATCTTGACGAGCAGCGGCACCCGCTGATCAGATGCCGCGTCCGCAGCCTCGCGCACGGCCGCGAGGATGGGGCGGAGGGCCTCGGTGGACTGCAGATCACGCAGGCCGGGAGTGTTGGGCGAACTGACGTTGACCACGAGATAGTCCGCGTAGGGGGCGAGCCTCTCGGCTGAAAAGGCGTAGTCGGCCGCAGCGTCCTCGGGAGCCGTGACCTTCGTCTTGCCGATGTTGACACCCAGCACCACGCGCGCACCCGCCTTGCGGGACCGCAGCCGGCGCAGGCGCTCCGCCACCGCATCGGCTCCCTCGTTGTTGAAGCCCATCTGATTGCGCAGACCGCGCAGATCGAGCTCGCGCCACGACCGCGGCCGCGGGTTGCCCGGCTGCCCCTGCGCCGTGACCGTGCCGATCTCGACGAACGCGAACCCGGCCGCGGCGAGGCCCTCGACGGCCTCCGCGTTCTTGTCCATTCCGGCAGCGAGACCGACCCGGCCCGGGAACGTGAGGCCCAGGGCTCTCACTCGCGTGGTCGAGCGCGGAGTCAGCCGTGCGGCGCGGGCCGCGCGGAACCCCCAGCCGCCGTACCTGAATGCCCGAACGCCGAAGGTGTGCGCTCTCTCGGCATCGACCCGGGCGAGCACGTGGTCGTAGAAGAGCCGGTACACGCGACCAACCTAGCGCGGGATAGGGTCGAAGCATGACCACACTCAACGCCACAAGCGAGACTGTCAGCACCATCGACGCGGACGCCCTGATCCTGGGCTTCGACGGCGATGTGACCGCCCACGAGCTCCTCCCTGAGGAGGTGCGCACGGCGATCGCCCAGACCGCCGCCGCCCTCGACCCTTCCTCGAAGGTGGGGGCGACCACCACCCTTCCCGGCCTCGACGTCAGCGCGCGACGCGTCGTCCTCGTCGGCATCGGAGACGGCACCGAGTCCGACCTGCGCTTCGCCGCCGGCGCCGCCTCGCGCGCATGCGGCAAGAGCCCCGCGACCGTCGTGGTCGCCCTGCCGGTGACCGGCGATGCGGACGCCTCCGCTGTGGGCGAGGGCGCGCTGCTGGGCGCCTACACCTTCACGGACTACAAGTCGGACGATGAGGCCACGGACAAGCACCGCACCGCGTGGCTCATCGCCGGCGCCTCGGATGAGGCGATCCAGCGCGCGAACATCATCGCCGGCGCCGTCGCCAGCACCCGCGACCTCACGAACACGTCGCCGCTCGACCTGTTCCCCGCGTCATTCGCGGAGATCGCCCACGAGTACGCGTCGCAGCTGGGCGTCGAGGCTCTCACGTGGGAGCCGCAGCAGCTCGCCGAGCAGGGCTTCGGCGGCATCCTCGCGGTGGGCATGGGATCGTCGCGCCTGCCGCGCCTGGTCCGCCTGAGCTGGAGCCCCGAGGGCGCCACCGGCTCGGTCGCGCTCGTGGGCAAGGGCATCACGTTCGACACCGGCGGCATCTCGCTGAAGCCGCCGAAGTCGATGGAGACCATGAAGTCCGACATGTCGGGCGCCGCCGCCGTCATGAACCTCGTGTTCGCCGCCGCCCGCGCGAAGCTGCCGATCGCGGTGACCGGCTGGCTGTGCCTCGCGGAGAACATGCCCTCGGGCACCGCGCAGCGCCCGTCCGACGTCATCCGCCACTACGGCGGCACCACCGTCGAGGTGCTCAACACGGATGCCGAGGGGCGTCTCGTGATGGCCGACGGCCTGGCCCGCGCGATCGAGGACGAGCCGGACGTGGTGCTCGACATCGCCACCCTCACCGGTGCGCAGGGCGTCGCGCTCGGCACCCGGACCTCCGGCGTCATGGGCGACGACGCGATCCGCTCCGAGGTCGTTGAGGCCGCGGACGAGGTTGCCGAGGCCTTCTGGCCCATGCCCCTCCCCGCGCACCTGCGCGAGGACCTCGACTCCAAGATCGCGGACCTGCAGAACATCGCCGGCCCGGCGGGCGGCATGCTCTCGGCAGGCCTGTTCCTCAAGGAGTTCGTGGGTGACACCCCGTGGGCCCACCTCGACATCGCCCGCCCCGCCTACAACGAGGGCAAGCCCTATGGCTTCACCCCCGCAGGCGGCACGGGTGCAGCAGTGCGCACCATGTTCCGCTTCCTGGAGAAGCGCGCTGGCGTCTGATTCGCGCTGCTCCGAAGGCCCGGATCCCGCGAGGGAGTCCGGGCCTTCGCTTTGCCTGGGCCTGCCTGCTCGCCCGGCCACCGCATCGGCGCGCCGTACCGGTTCTGCACACACCCGTGACTTGTGGGACTGATGTTGCTCCCGTGCACGCACATGCACCACACCAACCACATGCGCACCAGGCGTGTGCAGAACGGGTGCGGACGCTGCGAAGGAGTCCGGAGCGGACAGGTCGTTCAGGGCGGCAGACAGAGGAGCCCCAGGAGGGCCGATGCGGTGGCCGGCTAGAGCTGCTTGCGGCGCTTCTCGTTCCACTCGCGCATGCGCGACGGGTAGCCCGACAGGTTGACGTCGAATGCGGGCACGCCGAGCTGCTTGGCCAGCTTGCGGGCGGTGACCGGGTCCGGCACACGACGGCGGGTCCACTCCCCCGTGTCCGCAACCACGACCATCGTGGTCTGCGTGACCCGCGTGGGAGGCTCGACGAAGGCCTCGCAGCCATTCCGGCTCGCGATGAACTCCTTGAAATGGGCGACCGTCTCGGCGCGAGCCTCCTTCGAGGCGCTGCCTGCGGCGGACTCGTCGGCCTTCTTCGAGCCGAACATTCGCGAGAAGAAGCTCATGCCCCCAGGGTAGTCATGGGTTGCGGTTCGCGTCACCGCTCTCAGGTGGCAAGATGGGACCTACCGACGTCCTCACAAGGAGCTCATACAGTGACCGAGTCCACCCCTCGCTCGTTTGACCTGATCATCCTCGGCGGCGGCTCCGGCGGTTACGCCGCCGCGCTCCGCGCCGCTCAGCTGGGCCTCACGGTGGGCCTCGTGGAGGAGTCGAAGGTGGGAGGGACGTGTCTCCACAACGGATGCGTCCCCACCAAGGCGCTGCTGCACGCCGCCGAAGTCGCCGACAACGCCCGCGAGGGCTCCAAGTTCGGGGTGAACTCGACGCTCGAGTCCATCGACATGACGGTGGTCAACCAGTACAAGCAGGGCGTCATTGACCGCCTGTACAAGGGACTCAAGGGGCTCATCAAGTCGCGCAAGGTGACCATGATCGAGGGTCACGGCACGCTGGTGGGACCTGACGCGGTCGAGGTACGCGGCGAGCGCTACACCGCCACGTCGATCGTGCTGGCGACTGGCTCCTACGCCCGCTCGCTTCCGGGGCTCGAGATCGGCGGCCGGGTCATGACTTCCGACCAGGCGCTCGAGCTCGACTACGTGCCGAACTCGGCGATCGTGCTCGGCGGCGGCGTGATCGGCGTCGAGTTCGCATCCGTGTGGAAGTCCTTCGGCGCCGACGTGACCATCGTCGAGGCCCTGTCGCACCTCGCGCCCAACGAGGACGAGGCGCTGAGCAAGGGCCTCGAGCGCGCGTTCCGCAAGCGCAAGATCGACTTCAAGCTGGGCGTGCGCTTCCAGGGCGTAGAGCAGACGGACTCCGGTGTGAAGGTGTCACTCGAGGACGGCACCGTCCTGGAGGCGGACCTGCTGCTGGTGGCCGTCGGCCGCGGACCGCGCACCTCGGGCCTGGGCTACGAGGAGCAAGGTATCCGCGTGGACCGCGGCTTCGTGCTCACCGACGACAACCTCCACACCGGCGTCGCCAACATCTACGCCGTCGGCGACATCGTGCCCGGCCTGCAGCTCGCGCACCGCGGCTTCCAGCAGGGAATCTTCGTGGCCGAGACCATCGCCGGAGTCCAGACCCAGCCGATCGTCGAGGCCAACATCCCGCGCGTCACCTACTGCGAGCCCGAGGTCGCTTCGGTGGGACTCACTGAGGCGCAGGCACGCGATGCTCACGGCGACGCAGTCGAGACCGTCGAATACAACCTGGGCGGCAACGGCAAGAGCCAGATCCTCGCGACCCAGGGCTTCATCAAGCTGGTCCGGGTCAAGGACGGCCCGGTCGTCGGTGTCCACATGCTGGGCGCCCGCGTGGGCGAGCAGATCGGTGAGGCACAGTTGATCGTGAGCTGGGAGGCGCACCCCGAGGACGTGGCGCCGCTGATCCACGCTCACCCCACCCAGAACGAGGCGATGGGCGAGGCTCACCTCGCGCTGGCCGGCAAGCCCCTTCACGCCCACGACTGATATCGGAGACAATGCCACCATGAGCAACGACGTCACACTTCCGGCCCTGGGCGAGTCCGTCACTGAGGGAACCGTCACCCGCTGGCTCAAGTCCGTGGGAGACACCATCGAGGTCGACGAGCCTCTCCTCGAGGTCTCGACCGACAAGGTCGACACCGAGATCCCGTCGCCGGTCGCCGGCACCCTGCTCGAGATCCTCGTCGACGAGGACGAGGACGCCGAGGTGGGCGCTGTCCTGGCGCGCATCGGCGACGCCGGTGAGGCCCCGTCGGGCGGTTCGGCTCCGGCAGCCGAGTCGGCTCCTGCCGAGGCGTCCGCTCCTGCCGAGGCGTCGGCTCCTGCTGAGGCGTCGGCTCCTGCTGAGGCGTCTGCGCAGGCACCCGCGCCCGAGTCTGCTCCCGCCCCTGAGTCTGCACCTGCGGAGCCGGCCGCGCCCGCGTCCGCACCGGCCGCCTCCGATGGCGCCGCCCAGGACGTGACGCTGCCCGCGCTCGGCGAGTCCGTCACCGAGGGAACAGTCACGCGTTGGCTCAAGTCCGTGGGCGACGACGTCGAGGTCGACGAGCCGCTTCTCGAGGTCTCCACCGACAAGGTCGACACCGAGATCCCGTCGCCGGTCGCGGGCACGCTCGTCGAGATCCTCGTGAACGAGGACGAGGACGCAGAGGTGGGTGCAGTCCTGGCGCGCATTGGCGACGCGGGCGCGGCGCCGGCAGCCGCATCGGCCCCTGCTGAGGCGTCGGCGCCCGCCGAGCCGTCGGCTCCCGCAGAGGAGTCTGCACCGGCGCCTGAGCCGACCCCTGAGTCGGCCCCGGCACCTGCCTCCGCGCCGGCTGAGGCGTCGGCGCCTGCCGAGCCTTCCGCACCCGCGTCGGCTCCCGCGACCCCTGTCCAGGAGTCCGCGCCGGCAGACGCTTCCGCCGCATCGACCGGCTCGGGCTACGTCACCCCGATCGTGCGCAAGCTCGCACGTGAGCGCGGCGTCGACCTCGCCACGGTCACCGGCACCGGCGTGGGCGGTCGCATCCGCAAGGAGGACGTCCTGAGCGCTGCGGAGGCTGTGGCGGCTGCCCCCTCGGCACCCGCATCGGCCCCCGCGCCGCAGGCGAGCGCCCCGGCCGCACCCAGTGCGCCGGTGGTGTCCGAACTGCGCGGCACCGAGGTCAAGATGACCCGCATCCGCAAGGTCACCGCAGACAAGATGATGGACTCGCTGCACGGCATGGCGCAGCTGACCTCGGTCATCGAGGTGGACTGCTCGAAGATCTGGGCGCTGCGCGCGAAGACCAAGGACGCGTTCGAGGCCAAGCACGGCGTCAAGCTCTCGTTCCTGCCCTTCTTCACGAAGGCCGTGTCCGAGGCGCTCATGGAGCACGCGAACATCAACGCGTCGGTCTCCGAGGACGGCAAGTCGATCGTGTACCACCCGGCGGTCAACCTGTCCCTCGCGGTCGACACCGAGAAGGGTCTGATGCTGCCCACGCTGCACGAGGCGGACGCGAAGTCGCTGCCCGAGCACGCCCAGGGCATCGCCGACCTCGCCCAGAAGGCCCGCACCGGCGGGCTTCAGGCCAGCGAGATCTCGGGCGGCACATTCTCCGTGACGAACACGGGATCCGTCGGCACGCTGTTCGACACCCCGGTGATCCCCGCGCCGCAGGCGGGCATCCTCGCGACCTGTGCGATCGTCAAGCGTGCCCACGTGGTCAAGGGACCCGACGGTGACGACGTCATCTCGATCCGCCCCATGTGCTTCCTGCCGCTGAGCTACGACCACCGCATCATCGACGGTGCGGACGCGGCGCGCTTCCTCCAGGCAGTGAAGAAGCGCATCGAGGCCGGAGCGTTCGAGGCGGACCTGGACCTGTAGAAGGGACCGCATGCGCGTCGTGGTCGCCGGCTCGTCCGGCCTCATCGGCACGGCCCTCAAGGAGTCGTTGCGCGCCGACGGCCACGACGTGGTCTCCCTCGTGCGCCGCGAGGCACGTACCGAGGGCGAGTCCGCCTGGGACCCCGCCGCAGGCGAGATCGACCGGGACCTGCTCGCGCGTGCCGATGCCGTCGTCAACCTCGCCGGCGCATCGATCGGCGACAAGCGCCTGACCGACTCGTACGCCCAGGTGGTGCTGCAGTCGCGGCTCGACGCCACCGGCACGATCACTCGCGCGCTGGCTGACGTCGCGTTCGAGGGCGTCCTGCTGCAGGGCTCGGCGATGGGCTACTACGGCGCGCGCGGCGAGGAGGAGCTCACGGAGCGCTCGCCAGCGGGCACCAACACGATACTCGCGAGGATCGTGGCGAAGTGGGAGGCGGCCGCCGCACCCGCAGCCGGCGCCGGTGTGCGCACGATCATCGCTCGCACGGGTCTCGTGCTGGCACCGCACGGCGGACTCGCGGAGCGCCTGCTGCCGCTGGTCGAGAAGGGTCTGCTGCGCTCATTCGGGAAGGGCGACGCGTGGCACGCGTGGATCACCCTCCACGACCACATCCGCGCGCTGCGGTTCCTGCTCGACGGCGACCACTCCGGGCCCGTCAATGTGATCGCTCCGCAGCCCGTGCGCGACGCGGATCTGATCCGGGCACTGTCCGAGGCGGCAGGCAAGTCTCCGGGCCTGCCCGTGCCCGCGTGGGCCCTCCGCGCCGCAATCGGGCCGGCCATCGAGGACCTGCTGTCGAGCCAGAAGGCCTCGCCCGGCGTGCTGCGCCGGCTGGGCTTCACGTGGGACCAGGCCCACATCGAGGCCGCCGCGGCCTGGGTCACCCGCTCGGCGTGACGGACTCGACGAGCCACCGCGGCGCGGAGCCGACGGCTGCGGCGTTCACCAGCGCCATCTGCACCGTCTGATCGAACGCCTCGACGACGGTGGTGACGCCGTCGTCCACGACGGTGTGCGCGGTCACGCGGTAGGACACGGTCACCTCTGCTCGCCTGTCGTCCTCCTCGGTCACGGCGACCGCGACCACGTCGACGTCGAGGCCCTCGTAGCTCACCGATCCCGCCGAGAGACGGGAAGCGAGGACCTCGAGTTCATCCGCCAGCTGGCCCGGCGCCGCCAGGGCGCGCAGCGCCTCGGCATCCGAGTCCGCGAGGGCGGCCACTCGGGCATCGGTGAGTCGCGACGCCGCGTCCCGGGGCGACTCCCACGCATCAGCGTGAGCTGATGGCGCGGCGACCGCGCCGGCAGGCGTGGGTGACGGCGAGACCTCCGCTCGCGGAGCCTCCCGCGCGAGCGCGGCGTCGACCACCGGTGGGACCAGGAGCACGACAGCTCCCGCGACCGCGAGTACTCCCGACACGATGCCGAGGCGCACGGCGGTCGTGCCACGGCGAGGCAGTCGGGGCGCCACGGCGCGCTGGGTGCGCTCGACGATGCGCGCCCGAGTCGCGCTCACCACGTCTGACGGCGGCACGGCGACCGGGACTGTCGGGGCCGCATCTCGCAGCGCGTCGTGGACGAGCGCCGCCGTGGGCCGGGCCGTGGCGTCGGGGATCACCATCGGCTCCGTCCACGCCGAGATGGGGCCGCGGCACCCGTCGTCGGCACACCAGCGCAGCAGCAGCCCGAGCGACGTCACGTCTCCGGGCTGGGTCGCCCCTGCTGAGCGTTCGGGAGCCTGGAACCCCGGGGTGCCCAGCTCGTCGTCCAGACCTCCCGACAGAGTGTCGAGAAGGGTGATCCCGCCGTCCCGGACCAGGACATTCGCGGGAGCGATGTCGCCGTGCGCCAGACCCGCAGCGTGCATCGCGCGAAGCGCATCGGCCACCTGCGCTCCAAGCCACGCGCACTCCCCCGCGCTGAGCGGGGCGCGGTGCTGGGCGAGCTCGGCGAGATCGGTGCCCGGGACCCGCGGGAGTTCGACGATCACCGTGCCGTCCGAGTCCATCGACACGCGCACCGGTGCGAGCACGCCGTCGTGATCGATCCGCCGCAGCGCCGCAGCACGCGCACTGACGCGCGCGAACACGTCGGGGCCGGATCCGACGGCCCGTCTCAGAACCTGACCCGTGCTGGCCGCGGACGATGGCATGGCTCCACCATGCCCGCCCCGCGACCCCGTCGGACGTTATCCACAGGTCGTGCTCGCGCGATCAGCTCGGGATGCGCTTGACCCACGGCCACCACGACGGACGGCCGATGTCGCCCACGAGCCCCGGCACGAGCAGCGACCGCACCACGAAGGTGTCGACCAGCACTCCCAGACCGACGATCACGGCGATCTGCGCAAGGAAGATCAGGGGGATCACGCCCAGGGCGGCGAACGTGGCGGCGAGCACGATGCCGGCGGACGTGATCACTCCACCCGTGACGGCCAGCGCTCGCCTGACGCCGGGCCTGGTGCCGTGCTGCAGAGACTCCTCGCGCGCCCTCGACATCAAGAAGATCGAGTAGTCCACGCCCAGGGCGACCAGGAACACGAATCCCAGCAGCGGCACCGCGGGGTCGGAGCCCGGGAAGTCGAAGACGTAGTTGAAGAGGATCGCGGAGACGCCGATGGTCGCGGCGTAGGACAGGATGTTCGCCACCACGATCAGAGCGGGCGCGACGATCGAGCGCAGCAGCATCACCAGCACGACGAAGATCACCGCGAGGATGGTCGGGATGATCACGAGGGTGTCGCGCTGGGTGGTGATGCGCGTGTCCAGCTGCTCGGCGGCCTGGCCGCCCACGAGCACCGACTCGTCGAGCGGGTGCACCGCGTCGCGGACGTCCTGCACGATGTCGGAGGCCTCGGCAGAACTCGAGGAGACCTGCGTGACGGCGACGACCTCGACGAAACCGTCGACCACGACCGGCTCCTCGGGCCCGGCGACTCCGGGAGGCGCACCCTGCGCCACTGAGGGTGTCAACAGATACGCCTGCTCTACCCCGTCGACGGACGCCGCGGCCTCGACCGCCGCATCGCCCTGGCTCTCGGGAACGAAGATGCGGATGGGCGACGTCGCGCCGGCATCGAAGTGATCCTCGAGGACCGCGGTGCCCTGGACGGAGTCGACGCGGCCCGTGAAGACGTCGCCCTCACCGAGCCCGCCAGTCTTGAAGGTGGGCAGGAACGCAGCGGCGATGACCAGCCCAAGAGCGGCGAGCGCCCACGTGCGGCGAGGATGCGCGTCGACGCCACGAGCGAGGCGCGGCCAGAAGCCCTTGCCCTGCGACGGATCCGCCACGACCTCGGACGCATCGCCCGAGTAGCGAGGCATCGCGGGCCAGAACACCCCACGAGCGTGCTTGCCACCGATGAGCAGCAGCGCCGGCAGCAGCGTGAGCGCCGCGAACAGCGCGGCCGCGATGCCGATCGCTCCCGCGGGGCCGAGCGCAGCGTTGGACTTGAGATCGCTGAGGAGCAGCACCAGGAGACCCAGAATGACGGTTCCGGCCGATGCGGCGATGGGCTCGAGGGAACGGCGCCACGCGTGCGCGAGGGCGGCGTACGGGGACTCGGTGCGCAGCAGCTCTTCGCGGTACCGGGCGACGAGCAGCAGCGCGTAGTCCGTGGTCGCGCCCACCACGAGGATGAACATGATGCCCTGCGACTGGCCGTTGAGCGTGATGACGTCGGCGTCGGCGAGGGCGAAGACCGCGAGGATCGCGCCCGTGAGCGCGATGAGGGCCGTCGACAGCACGAGGAACGGCAGCACGGGGCTGCGATAGACGATGAGC
>NZ_CAJXJX010000039.1 GCF_913055775.1 uncultured Demequina sp.
GGTGACGTCCTCAAAACCGGCGGTATCGAGCAGGCGGAAGGTCAACTCGGCAATGCGGCCCTCGGCCTCTCGGCGATCGCGGGTGACGCCGGGGGTGTCCTCGACCACGGCGAGGCGCTTGCCGATGATGCGGTTGACCAACGTGGACTTCCCCACGTTCGGACGGCCGATCACCGCCAGGGTGGGCAGTGCCGCCTCCGTCTCGGCCGGCGCCTCACCGGCGAGCGCCGCGAGATCGTCCTCGGTGAGCTCGTACTCCTCGAGTCCGGCCCTCAGCGCGGCCTCGCGCACGGCGTCGAGGCTCTCCTCCGGATCCGACGGCACCTCCATGGGTGCGGGGGCATCGTCGACGCCGCGGTACTCCTGATCGTCGCTCACAGCGTGGCCTCCTTGGTCGCGGATCGCCCGCCGTCGTCGACGGGCAGCTCCAGGTCGGTGGTGGCGAGAGTCGCGTCGACCTGGTCGCGCAGCACCTGGGCGACCGTCTCCTGCGCCCACGCCTGTCGCGCCCGTCCCTTCAGGTCGGCGGGCGGCTCGATCGCCACGGGCTCGCCGAACTCGACGAGGATGTGCCGCCGCGGGCGGGGCCACACGCTGACCGGCTCGCCCGTGTGCCGGGTGCCGACCATCGTCGTCGGGATGACGGGCGCTCCCGACTGCAGAGCGAGCCAGGCCGCTCCGCCATGGACCGCATCGGCCCTGCCTGCTCCCCTGGTGCCCTCGGGGAACATGCCGACCACGTCGCCGCGCAGCAGGACGGCGCGACCGCGCGCAAGCGCGTCGCGGCCCGCCCCCTCGACGGAGATCTGACCGGCGGCGGCGAGGATGCGTCCGAGCGCACCCCGGAACATGTGGTCGCCGATGAGGAAGTGCGAGCCCCGCGGGACGACGCCGTGGAGAACCGGCCCGTCGATGAAGCCGGTGTGGTTCGCCACGATGATCGCGGCACCCGCGCGGGGGACGTTTCGCCGGCCCCGCACCTCCGTGGCCCACAGCCCGCGCGCCAGGACGCGTCCCACCCACCGGGACCATCGCGGGCCCCAGCGGCTCGGCGCCGTCGGACGGCTCACTGAGTGGCCTCTCCGGCCAACGAGACGACCGCGCCGACGGCCTCCTCGATGGTGAGATCGGTGGTGTCGAGCGTGTGGACGCCATCCGCGGCCTCGTGGAAGCTGACCACGGCCGAGTCGCGCCGATCGCGCCCCAGCACCGCCTCGCGAACCGTCCCAGCATCGGCGCCCTCGCCCGCCCGACGCGCGACACGAACGTCGTCGTCGGCGGTCATGAGCACGCGAACGTCCGCCTCCGGAGCGATGACCGTGGTGATGTCGCGCCCCTCGGCGCAGACCCCCCGGCCGTCCGAGTAGCCACCGGCGAGCTCGCCGCGGATCACCTCGCGCTGCATCTCCTGGAGGATCGGGCGCGCCTCGAGGTTCGTGGCGACCTTCGACACCGTCAGTGCCACCGTGTCGGTGCGGATCTGCGCGGACACATCCTCGCCGTCGAGCAGGACGCGCGGAGCGCGCGGGTCCAGGATGAGCTCGACGTTCATGGTCGCGACCATCGCGGCGACGTCGCTGGTGTTGCTCAGGTCCACGCCATCGCGCAGGCACGCGAGCGTGGCGACGCGGTAGGTCGCGCCGGTGTCGAAGTAGGCGAGCCCCAGCCGCAGCGCGACCTCGCGGGACACGGTCGACTTGCCCGTCCCGGCCGGTCCGTCGATGGCGATGACGATTCCACTCATGGTGCGGCGATCTCCCAGTCGTTCTCGGCCAGCGCATGGGCGAGCTCCTGCGCGCGGGCCGGAAGCACGTGCAGCGTGGTGAGACCCACCGGCTGACGCGGCGAGTGCTCGATGGTGATGTCCTCGACGTTGACGCCCACCTGGGCGGCGTCCGTGAGCAAGCGCAGCAGCTGGCCCGGCACATCGGGAACGATGACCGTCACGGGCGTCCACTCGCGCGTGGCGCCGCCGTGCTTGCCGGGGATGCGCGCCACCTCCACGCGCCCGCGCTCGATGAGGTCGGTGACCGCCTCGCCCAGGTCGTCGGCGTCGCGCAGGTCCTCGAGGTCGCCGATGATGTGATCGATCGTGGCCATCAGCGATGGACGGTTGAGGCGAGCGATATCCGCCCACATCTCGGGATCGGAGGCCGCGATGCGCGTGACGTCGCGCAATCCCTGGCCGGCGAGCGCGACATCCTCGGCGGACAGCGGTCCGAGCGCCGCCGCGACCGCGCTCGCCGCGACCTGGGGGGCGTGAGAGACCCGCGCGACCGCGGCGTCGTGCGCCGCCGCGTCCATGGTGACGACGTCGCACTGCAGGGTCTCGGCCACCAGCCGCACCGCGGCGACGGCCTCCCCGTGCGCGCCGTTGGGGCAGATCACCCAGGGACGCGCCTTGAACAGGTCGCCCTGCGCTGCGAGGCCCCCGGAGATCTCGCGCCCGGCCATCGGATGGGAGCCGACGTACCGGACTGCGTTCTCGCAGGCCTCCACCGCCGCGGCGATGGGGGCCTTGACGCTCGCGACGTCGGTGACGGTGGCGTGCTGCCAGCGGTCGAGCGCATCCACGACGACCTGCGGCGCTGCCGCGGGAGGCACCGCGACGATGACGAGCTCGGGTTCGTCGTCGCCCGGCGCGTCGCCCGCGCCGATGGCGCGCGCGAGCGCCTCGGCCTCCGCATGGGCGTCCTCAATCGTGACGTGCCAGCCCTCGGACTTCAGCCCGAGGCCGATGCTCGCGCCGATCAGCCCGGCTCCCACGATATGCGTGCGCGGGGCGGCACCGGGGATCGTCATTGCGCGAGGTCGCGCCGGAGGGCGACCGATTCGTGGAGGTACACGTGCGTGATCTCGGCACGCTCGAGGGCGGTCTCGACGTGCATGAGCACCCGGACCACGAGCGGCAGCGCACCGGGAACGGCCATCTCCTGAGCGCACATGAGGGGCACGGCTCCGAAGCCGAGCTCTCGCGCTGCCGCGGCCGGGAAGTCACTGACGATGTCCGGCGTGCAGGTGAACAGGACGGAGATGACGTCGTCCGGCACCAGGCCGTTGGCGCTCATGAGGGCCTCGACCAGCTCCTGCGTGCGAGCGTGGAGGTGGGTGCGGTCGTCGACGTCGAGCGTGGTGGCACCACGGATGGCTCGGACTGACATGCCCACCATCGTATCGGGGAGCGAGGCCTCAGAGGCCCGCCACCACCATCAGCGCCCCCACCTCCTCGCGCGAGAGCCGTCGCACCTCGCCAGGCTGCAGCGTGCCGAGCGAGATGGGTCCGAAGTCGGTGCGCACGAGGTCCACGACCGGGTGCCCCACCTTGTCGAGCATCCGGCGGACGATGCGGTTGCGGCCCTCGTGGAGTTCGACCCGCACCAGGGAGTGGCCACGGCTCACGTCGAGCACGCGGCAGTCGCTGACGCGCACGGGGCCGTCATCGAGGTCCACGCCTGCGCGCAGCCGCGTGCACAGCGTCGGCTTGGCCTCGCCCTCGACCTTGGCGACGTACACCTTGGGCACGCCGTGCGTGGGGTGAGCGAGCCGGTTGGCAAGCTCGCCATCGTTCGTGAGCAGCAGCACGCCCGTGGTCTCGGCATCGAGTCGCCCCACGTGGAACAGCCGCTCCGGGTAGTCCTTGACGAAGTCGTCGAGCGCGGGCCTCCCATGCGGATCGGACATCGTCGACACCACGCCGCGAGGCTTGTTGAGCACGACAGTCACCTGGCGGTCGTCGACCACGATGCGCTTGCCCTTGACCTCGATGCGCACGGCGTCGGGATCGACGCGGACGCCCAGCTGGGTGACGACCTCGCCGTCCACCTTGACATCGCCGCGCTCGATGAGGACCTCGCACTTGCGGCGCGAACCCACCCCAGCGGCGGCCAGCACCTTCTGGAGTCGCACGCCCTCAGGACGGTGGATCTCGAGATCTCCCATCAGGAGCCCTCCCCGTCCACATCGGCCAGGTCGGGCAGGTACGGCGCGAGCTCAGGAAGCTCGTCCAGCGAGCCCAGGCCCATGCGCTCGAGGAACTCGGTGGTGGTGCCGTACTGCAGGGCGCCGCCGATCTCCCCCACCTCGGTCACGAGGCCGCGCGCGCTCAGCGTCTTCATGACGGAGTCTACGTTCACGCCGCGCACCTGCGACACCTGCCCGCGCGTGACCGGCTGACGGTACGCGACCACGGCGAGGGTCTCGAGGGCCGCCTGCGACAGCCGCGCCGACTGCCCCTCGACCACGAAGGCGCCCACAGCATCGGCGTACAGACGGGACGAATAGACGCGCCAGCGGCCCTCGACCTCGCGCAGCTCGAAGCCGCGCGGCGCATCGGGGTCGGCGTACTCGTCGCGCAGGCGCCCGAGCGTCGCGACCACCTGGGCCTCGGGCACGCCCACGGCGGCGGCGAGATCGGCCGGGGGCACCGGCTCGTCCACCACCATCAGGATCGCCTCGAGCGCTCCCCTGACGTGCACGTCACTCATCTCCACCTGTCTCCTCCGCGGCCACGCCGTCGAACTCGTCGGACACCTCGATGTCCACGTCCGCGTCGCCCGCGGTCCAGCGGACGGTCAACTCCCCGAGCGACCGGATCTGGTCGAAGGCGACGACGGCCTCCTTGAACAATTCAAGCAGGGCCAGGAACCTCGCGACGACCACGCTGGCATGGTCGGCGTCCCGCACCAGCGCGCGGAAGGTCACGACGCGATCGCGCTGGAGCCGCGACGTCAGCAGCGCCGCCTGCTCTCGCACGCTCACCGCCGGCGCGTGCAGGTGGTCGATGTTCACGCCGGCCGGCGCGTGCCGCGGCTCGAGGGCGTGTGCCGCGAGCCGGGCGAGCTGCTCGGGGGTGACCACCCACACGAGCTCGGGCAGGAGCATCGCCAGGTGTGGCTCGAGAGGGACGTCGCGCGGCACGGCGCGCGGCGCCTGCAGCATTGTCTCGAACGAGCGCGCCACCTGCTTGTACGCCCGGTACTGCAGCAGCCGCGCGAACAGCAGGTCGCGCGCCTCGAGCAGCTCGAGGTCCTCCGCGTCCTCGACCTGGCCCTGCGGCAGCAGCCGGGCGGCCTTGAGATCCAGCAGGGTCGCGGCCACGACCAGGAACTCGCTGGCCTGCGACAGATCCCAGTCGGTCTCGTGAGCCGCGATGGTCGCAAGGAACTCATCGGTGACGCGGGCCAGCGCGACCTCCGTGATCTCCAGCTCGTGCTTGGAGATCAGCGACAGGAGCAGGTCGAACGGGCCCTCGAAGTTGTCGAGGTGGACCTCGAAGCCCTGACCGCGCTCCGCGGCCGCAGGCTCGGACGCGACGGACACGCTCAGGCGGCCACGCCGCGGGCCACCAGCTCGCGGGCGAGCGCACGGTACGCCTCCGCGCCCGTGTGCTTGGGGGCGAACGTCGTGATGGGCTCCGCGGCGATGGTCGCGTCAGGGAACTTCACGGTGCGGTGGATGAGGGTCTCCGTCACGGCGTCGCCAAACCTCTCCCGCACGCGCTCCACGACCTCCTGGGCGTGCAGGGTGCGACCGTCGTACATGGTCGGGATGATCGCGTCGATCGTGAGGCGCGGGTTGAGGCGGTCCTGGACCTTGTCGATGGTCTCGACCAGCAGCGCGACGCCGCGCATCGCGAAGTACTCGCACGCGAGCGGGATCACGACGCCGTGCGCAGCGACCAGGGCGTTGACGGTGAGCAGCCCCAGCGACGGCTGGCAGTCGATCAGCACCACGTCGTAGTCGTCGGCGACCTCGCGCAGCCCTCGCGACAGCGTGGACTCGCGCGCCACCTCGCCCACGAGCTGCACCTCCGCTGCGGACAGGTCGATGTTCGCCGGAATGAGGTCCAGTCCCTCGACCTGCGTGCGGCGGATGACGTCGGCGGCCTTCACGCTCGAGCGCATGAGCAGGTCGTAGATGGTCGAGTCGATCTCGTTGGGGTTGACGCCCAGGCCGGCGGATGCGGCTCCTTGGGGATCGAAGTCGACCACGAGCACCCGGCGGCCGTACTCCGCGAGGGCCGCCGCGACGTTGACCGTGGTGGTGGTCTTGCCCACCCCGCCCTTCTGATTGCACAGCGCCACGATGCGGGCCGGGCCGTGTCCGCCGAGGGGCGCGGGGACGGGGAAATCGCTCACGCGCCCACACTACCGCCCCTGGCAGGCGCGTCTTCAGCGGGCGCGCGGATGTGCCGCGATGTAGGCCTCGCGCAGTGCGTCCTGCGTGACGGCCGTGTAGATCTGCGTCGTGGTGACCGACGCGTGGCCCAGCAGCTCCTGCACCACGCGCACATCGGCACCCCCCGCGAGCAGGTGGGTCGCGAACGAGTGACGCAGCGTGTGCGGCGACACCTCCGGCACGCCCGCCCGATCGGCGGCGGCACGCAGGATGGCCCACGCGCTCTGGCGGGACAGGCGGCCGCCCCGCGTGTTGAGAAAGAGCGCCGGGGTGCCGCGGCCCGCGTGTGCGAGCGGCCCGCGCGCCCGGACCAGGTACGCCTCGATGGCCTCCACCGCGTAGCCCCCGACCGGCACGACGCGTTCCTTGCGCCCCTTGCCGCGCAGCAGCACCGATGCTCCGTCGGGGGCGAGCGACACGTCGTCCACGTCCAGACCGATGGCCTCCGAGATGCGCGCGCCCGAGGCGTACACGAGCTCCAGCAGGGCGCGGTCCCGCAGCGGCGCCGGACCGTCGTCGCCCACCTGCTCGAGGATGCGCGCGACGTCATCCGTGGAGATGGCCTTGGGCAGGCGCTGAGGGATGGCCCGAGGCTTCACCTCGTGCGAGGGATCGTCAGCGGTCCACCCTTCTGCCAGTGCGAAGCGATGCCAGCCGCGCACGGCGACCACGGTCCGGGAGGCCGATGCGGGGGCGAGAGCGCGGCCACCGTCGCCGCCGGTGCCGATCGCCTGGGCGAACGCCGAGACGTCCGCGCGGGTGACCTCGCCCAGCGCGTGGCGGTCGCGCGTCTCGAGGAAGTGGGAGTAGCGCGTGAGGTCGCGCCGGTAGGCGGCGACAGTGTGCTCGCTCAACCCTCGCTCGACGGTGACGTGAGCGAGGTAGGCGTCGCGCTCGTCAGCGAGCATGTCAGGCGGTGAAGACCGTGAGGGCGTCCGGGAGGAAGGGGTCGACCAGGATCGCGGCGAACACCACCGACAGGTACGTGATCGAGTCGCGGAAGAGCCGCATCTCCCGCAGCTTGGACTCGCCGCGCTCGGAACGCACGTAGAGCACCACGCAGCCCCGCACGAACCACACACCGGCGGCGAGTGCCACACCGGCGTAGACCCACGTCATCCCCGCGACGGGAACCAGGAGCAGCGTCACGCCAACCATGGCCACGGCGTACGCGATCATCTCGACCGCCACCTTGTTGGTCGACGCCACCACCGGGAGCATCGGGACCTCCGCCGCGGCGTAGTCGCGCTTGAACTTCATCGACAGCGGCCAGTAGTGCGGCGGCGTCCAGAAGAAGATGATGAGGAACAGCAGCACGGGAGTCCACGAGAGGGACTGCGTGACCGACGCCCAGCCGATGAGGACCGGCATGCACCCCGCCGCGCCGCCCCAGACGATGTTCTGGGAGGTGCGGCGCTTGAGAAGCATCGTGTATCCCACGACGTAGCCCAGGATCGCGGCGACGGAAAGGCCCGCGGCGAGCGGAGAGCCGACGACCGCGACGAACCACGCGGTCGACACCACCGCGAGGGTCCAGGCGAACACGAGCGCCCCGCGCTCGCTCACAGCGCCGGTCACGAGCGGCCGGTTCTGCGTGCGATGCATGATGGCGTCGATGTCGCGATCGAGGTACATGTTGAACGCGTTCGCGGACCCCGCCGACAGCGCTCCTCCCACGAGGGTCGCGAGCACGAGCCACCACGCCGGCCAGCCATCCGCGGCGAGGATCATCGTCGGGATCGTCGTCACCAGCAGCAGCTCGATGATGCGCGGCTTGGTGAGCGCGATGTAGCCGCGGACGGTCGCGCCTGCCGATCGCCGCGACGTCGCCGCCGGGGCGGTCGCGGCATGCGCGGCGGGGACGGTCTGCGACATGGGCTCCATCCTACCGTCGGTGAGGGCGCTCCCCTTGCCGCGTCGCCGTGTGGTCGGGCACTCAGGATTGCGCGGCGATGTCGCGGTCCTCACGCGCGCGCAGGCGCCTCCGTGAGTTCTCTCCCGACGTGCCCACGGCGCTCGTCGCGCCGGTAGGCTGGCCGGGAATCCTATGACCGAATCCTTTGGGGAGACTTCTGTGACCGTCAACTGGACCGATGCGGACCGCCGCGCCGTCGACACCCTTCGCGTGCTTGCCGCCGATGCCGTCGAGAAGGTCGGCAACGGGCATCCTGGCACCGCGATCTCGCTTGCGCCCGCCGCCTACCTGCTCTTCCAGGACGTCATGCGCCACGACCCCGCTGACTCGCAGTGGCTGGGCCGCGACCGCTTCGTCCTGTCGGCCGGCCACTCCTCCCTCACGCTGTACCTGCAGCTGTTCGCGTCCGGCTACCAGCTGGGCCTCGACGACCTCAAGGCGCTGCGCACCGAGGGGTCGCTCACTCCCGGCCACCCGGAGTACGGCCACACCGATGGGGTCGAGATCACCACCGGCCCCCTGGGAACGGGCGTCGCGTCCGCGGTCGGCATGGCGATGGCGTCGCGCAAGGAGCGCGGTCTGCTCGACCCTGACGCGGAGCCGGGCACGTCCCCGTTCGACCACTTCGTCTACGTGATCGCCGGGGACGGCTGCCTGCAGGAGGGCGTGTCCTCGGAGGCGTCGAGCATCGCGGGAACCCAGGAGCTGGGCAACCTCATCCTGATCTGGGACGACAACCGGATCTCGATCGAGCACGAGACGGACATCTCCTTCACCGAGGACGTCATGGCCCGCTACGAGGCCTACGGCTGGCACACCCAGCATGTGTCGTGGCTCACCGAGGATGGCTACCAGGAGGACACCCAGTCGCTCCTCGACGCGATCGAGGCCGCCAAGGCCGAGACGGGCAAGCCGTCCCTCATCCGCCTGTCGACGATCATCGGCTGGCCGTCGCCCACGAAGCAGAACACCGGCGGCGTCCACGGCTCCGCGCTCGGCGGCGAGGAGGTCGCGGGTCTCAAGGAGGTCCTCGGCTTCGATCCCGAGCAGTCCTTCGTCGTCGAGCCCGAGATCCTCGACCACATGCAGCAGGTCAAGGACCGCGGGCAGGCGGCGCATTCGGAGTGGAACGCGCAGTTCTCGCGCTGGGAGGCGGAGAACCCCGAGCGCGCGGCACTGCTGACGCGCCTGGTCGCTCGCGACCTTCCCGAGGGCTGGGACGAGTCCCTGCCGTCGTTCGAGGTCGGCACCAAGGTCGCGACCCGTGCCGCATCGGGCAAGGTCCTCGCGGCTCTCGCGCCCGTCCTTCCCGAGCTGTGGGGAGGGTCCGCAGACCTCGCCGGATCGAACAACACCACGATGGCGGGCGAGCCGTCCTTCCTGCCCCCGCGCCGGGCGACCCACTCGTGGCCCGACGCGCAGTGGTACGGCCGCACGCTGCACTTCGGCATTCGCGAGTTCGGCATGGGTGCGATCATGAACGGCATCACCCTGCACGGCCTGACGCGCGTGTACGGCGGCACGTTCCTGGTGTTCTCGGACTACATGCGCGCGTCGGTGCGACTCGCGGCACTCATGCAGATCCCCAGCACGTTCGTCTGGACCCACGACTCCGTCGGTCTGGGCGAGGACGGCCCCACCCACCAGCCCATCGAGCACCTCGCGACCCTGCGGGCGATCCCCGGCCTCGACGTGGTGCGGCCGGCGGACGCGAACGAGACCTCCGCAGCGTGGAAGGCGATCCTCGAGACCACCGACCGCCCGTCCGCGTTGATCCTGTCGCGCCAGGGGCTGCCGGTGCTCGAGGGCACCTCGGCCGAGGGCGTGGACCGCGGCGGCTACGTCATCGCCGGGGCTGACGAGGACGCGGCCGTGGTCCTGATCGCGACCGGCTCGGAGGTCTCCGTCGCTCTCGACGCGCGCGCGAGCCTCGCGGCCGACGGCATCGCGGCCCGCGTGGTGTCGATGCCCTCGCGCGAGCGCTTCGCCCGTCAGGACGCGGAATACCGCGACTCGATCATCCCGCCGGCTCTCAAGGCCCGCGTGTCGATCGAGGCCGGCTCCGCGCTCGGCTGGCGCGAGGTCGTCGGCGACGCGGGACGCTCTGTGTCCATCGACCACTTCGGCGAGTCCGCCGACGGCGCGCTGCTGCTCGCAAAGTACGGCTTCACCGGGGACAACGTCGCCGCCGTCGCCCGCGAGTCGATCGCTGCGGCGCAGTGACATGGTCGTCCGCCTCGTGACAGTCGAGGCATCAGCACAGTGACCCAGGATGGGGCGCGGTCCCCCGTGCCCCATCCCCAGCTCTCGGAGGCCCCGCCCGTGAACAACCCCTTGCGCGATCCCCGCGATCGCCGACTCCCCCGCATCGCCGGATCCTGCGGTCTGGTCATGTTCGGCGTGACGGGCGACCTGGCACGCAAGAAGCTCATGCCGGCCGTCTACGACCTGGCCAATCGCGGCCTGCTGCCTCCCGCGTTCGCGCTCACCGGCTTCGCGCGCCGCGACTGGGAGCGCCAGGACTTCGAGGAGGTCGTCTACGAGTCGGTCAAGAAGCACGCGAGGACGCCCTTCAGGGACGAGACCTGGAAGCAGCTGGCCGAGGGCATCCGCTTCGTGCAGGGCACCTTCGACGACCCGGAGGCCTTCCAGCGCCTGCGCACCACCGTCGAGGAGTTGGACGAGCGCCGCGGCACCGGTGGCAACCACGCCTTCTACCTGTCGATTCCGCCCTCGGCCTTCCCGCAGGTGCTGACTCAGCTGCGCGACTCCGGACTGTCGGACGCTCACGAGGGCGCCTGGCGCCGCGTGGTCATCGAGAAGCCGTTCGGTCACGATCTGCAGTCGGCGAACGCTCTCGACGAGGTCGTCTCCGAGGTCTTCCCGCCCGACTCGGTGTTCCGCATCGACCACTACCTGGGCAAGGAGACCGTCCAGAATCTGCTCGCGCTGCGCTTCGCGAACCAGCTCTTCGAGCCCATCTGGAACAGCCAGTTCGTCGACCACGTGCAGATCACGATGGCCGAGGACATCGGGATCGGCTCGCGCGCGGGTTACTACGACGGCATCGGCCAGGCCCGCGATGTGATCCAGAACCACCTGCTCCAGCTCTTCGCGCTCACCGCGATGGAGGAGCCCGCGACCTTCGACGCGGACGACCTTCGCGACGAGAAGGAGAAGGTGCTGCGCGCCACCAAGCTGCCCGCTGATCTCGATGCGAACACGGCCCGCGGCCAGTACGCCGCCGGCTGGCGTGGTGGCGAGCAGGTCGGCGGCTTCCTCGACGAGGACGGCATCGCTCCCGACTCGATCACCGAGACGTTCGCCGCGATCCGCCTCGACGTGCCCAACCGGCGGTGGGCGGGCACGCCGTTCTACCTGCGGGCAGGCAAGCGCCTGGGCCGCCGCGTCACGGAGATCGCGCTGGTGTTCAAGAAGGCGCCCAGTCCGTACTTCCAGGAGATCGACGGCGCCGAGGTGGGCAACAACGCGCTCGTCATCCGCGTCCAGCCCGACGAGGGCGTCACGCTCAAGTTCGGCTCGAAGGTTCCCGGCACCGGCATGGAGGTCCGCGACGTGACGATGGACTTCGCGTACGGCAACGCGTTCACGGAGACCTCACCCGAGGCGTACGAGCGCCTGATCCTCGATGTGCTTCTCGGCGACCCGCCGCTGTTCCCGCGCCACGAGGAGGTCGCACTGTCGTGGAAGCTGCTCGACCCGATCACGTCCCACTGGGAGCAGCACGGCCGCCCGGAGCAGTATCGGTCGGGCACGTGGGGCCCGGCGTCGGCTGACGCCATGCTCGCCAAGGACGGCCGCGTCTGGAGGCGCCCATGATCATCACCCTGCCCAAGACCACGGTCTCCGAGATCAACAAGGCGCTGGTCAATGCCCGCAAGGAGGGCGGCGTCGTGTCCCTCAGCCGCGTGATGACGCTCGTCATCGACGCGACGGGCGCGGATGCCGATGACGCGATCGAGACGGCGAACGTGGCCTCGCGGGAGCACCCGTGCCGCATCATCGTGCTCGCGCCGGCCGAGCAGGGGCACGACTGCCTCGACGCCGAGCTGCGGGTGGGCGGCGACGCGGGCGCGTCGGAGGTCGTCGTGCTGCGGCCGTCGGGCGCGCAGGTCGCGCACGCCGACACGCTCGTGACTCCCCTGCTGCTCCCCGACGCGCCGATCGTCGCCTGGTGGCCTGCGGGCGTCCCGACGAATGCCGGCGGCACGGGCATCGGCACGATGGCCGTGCGGCGCATCGTCGACTCCAAGGGAGACGCGGAGCCCGGCGAGGTGCTCGCGCGCATGGCTGCCGACTACGTGCCCGGCGACACCGACCTCGCGTGGACGCGTGTGACGCGCTGGCGCGCGCTGCTCGCCTCGGCGCTCGACCAGGTCGAGGACCGTCGTGTCACGTGCGCGAGGCTCCACGGCGACACCGGCAGCCCGTCCATCCTGCTGCTCGGCGCGTGGCTCCAGAACACGCTCGGGTGCGAGATCGAGGACTCGTACGACGACTCCGTCCGCGGCCTGCAGTCGATCACGCTCGTGACGCCGTCCGGCGAGATCGGCATCTCGCGCCCCGATGGCTACAACGCGACGTTGACGCAGCCCGGGCAGCCGTCGCACACGATCGCGCTGCCGCCGCGCTCGCTGGGCGACTGCCTCGCCGAGGAGCTCCGCCGGCTCGACGATGACGCGATCTACGGCGAGGCGCTGGCGCAGTACGCGCGCTCGCGCGACTGATCCCCTGGAAGCCCTGGACGCGTGGAGGCGCCGATGACCGAGACCATCGTCTACGGAGACGCGGCTGCACTCGCGCAGGCCACGGCGGCTCGCCTGCTGCTGCGCATCGGCGACGTGCTCGCGCACCGTGAGCGCGCCGACGTGGTGCTCACGGGAGGCACGGTCGGCACCGCCACGCTCGCGGAAGCCGCCCGTTCTCCGCTCGCGAGCGGCGTCGACTGGACCTCGGTGCACCTGTGGTGGGGAGACGAGCGCTTCGTGGCGATCGGCGACCCCGATCGCAATGAGGGTCAGGCACAGGAAGCACTGCTCTCGTCACTGCCGCTGCCCGAGGAGAACATCCACCGCATGGGTGCTCACGGGCCGTTTGCGACTGCCGAGGACGCGGCGGGGTCCTACGACGCCGAGATCGCCGCGGCGGGCACTCCTGCCTGGGACGTGCTGCTGCTCGGCCTGGGCCCCGACGGACACGTGGCCAGCCTCTTTCCCGGCCACCCGGGCTTCGGCGACGCGGGCGCATCGGCCCTCGCCGTCCACGACTCCCCCAAGCCGCCGCCCACCCGCGTGTCGCTGTCCCTCGCGCAGATCAACCGAGCGCGGGAGGTCTGGCTTCTCGCGGCCGGGGAGGCGAAGGCGAACGTCGCGGCGCGGTGCATCCACGGCGACGCGTCGCTCCCCGGAGCGGCCGTGCACGGCACCGAGCGCACGCTGTGGCTGCTCGACGCCGCCGCAGCGACCAGGATCTGACTGCGTCAGAGACGCGCCTTGACCGTCTCCACGATGGTCGTGATGTCGTAGTCGGCGGGCTTCGAGTAGATCTCGTCGCCGTCGGCGCGGAAGGTGAAGACGCCCTTCTCACCCGGCTTGAGCGTGACGCCCTCGAGCCCCTGTCCGAAGGTGCTCAGCAGGGTCTTCTGGGCTTCGAGCGCCCGGTCAAGGTAGCCGCACGGGACGCAGTACTCGATCTCGATCTGCATGACTCTCCACATCCGGGCGGGCTCGTCCCCGCCACTGAGGACGACACTATCGCCCCACAGATCATTCCCCGACGCCTCCCTGCCGAGCGAAGTGGGCCCATTTCGCTCACCTAGGTGCTTAGACGAGCGAATCGGGCCCACTTCGCTCACCTAGGTGCTTAGACGAGCGAATCGGGCCCATTTCGCTCGCGTAAGGGCTGAGGCGAGTGCGAATCGACCGCCAGGAATGGCGGAGGGCCGATGCGCGGGCTCGCTTCCGGTCGAACGCACGAAAGCCGCCCGTCCCCGGTGCGGGGAGGGCGGCCTTCGGGCACGAGGCGTCAGTCGGCGACGACCACCGTCTCGCGACGAGCACGAAGCTCGGTCAGCGCCTCGTCGAGCAGGGCCTGGCCCTCCTCCTCCGAGCGGCGCTCCTTCACGTAGGCGAGGTGCGTCTTGTACGGCTCGTTGCGCATCGGCTCCGGAGGGTTCTCCGAATCCAGACCCGCGGGGAAGCCGCACTTGGGGCAGTCCCACTCCAGCGGAATCTCGGGAGCGTCCGCCTCGTCGCCCAGCGCGAAGCTCGGCGACGTGACGTGCCCACGAGCACAGTAGTAGTTGACCGTCTGACGCGGCGCGGACTCGCCGCGCTCGTCCTCGCCCATGGGGCCCGCGCCCACGCGCGAGCCTCGAATGGCGTTACCTGCGGCCATGATTTCCCCTCGTCTCAGCCGTCACAGGGCGAAGCGGGAGATGAGACCGAGAAGCACGATCACCATCGCCCACACGATCGCAGTGATCCAGGTGATGCGCGTCAGGTTCCGCTCACCCACGGCCGACGACTGCACGCCGGACGAGAAGCCGCCGCCGAACATGTCGGTGATGCCGCCTCCGCGGCCACGGTGAATCAGCACGAGGCCGATGAGGATGAGGCTGGTGAGCACCAGCAGCACCCACAGAGTGGTCTCGAGAATCTGCACGCTTCTCCTTCAGATCGTTACGAACGCGTACCAGGATACGCGACGGAACCCGCGACGGGGAACGGTTACAGGCCCACCTGGTGGACGCGGAACCGCGCGATCTTCGCAAACTCCTCCGGATCGAGGCTCGCACCGCCCACGAGACCGCCGTCGACGTCCTCCTCGGCCATGAGCTGAGCGATGGATCCCGACTTCACCGAGCCGCCGTACAGGATGCGGATTCCGCCAGCGATCTCGGGGTCGTACAGCTCCGCGAGACGGCCACGGATCGCCGCGCAGACCTCCTGCGCGTCCTGCGGGGTCGCGACCTCGCCCGTGCCGATGGCCCACACGGGCTCGTACGCGATGACGACGTCCTTGGCCTTCTCGGCAGGCAGTCCCTCGAGCGCACCGTCCACCTGGGCCAGCGTGTACTCGACGTGCGTGCCCTCCTTGCGGATGTCCAGGCCCTCGCCCACGCACACGATCGGGACGATGCCCGCCTCGAACGCGGCCTTGGTCTTGGCGGCCACGACCTCATCGGACTCGCCGTGGTACTCACGGCGCTCCGAGTGGCCCACGGCCACGTAGCTGACGCCCAGCTTCGCGAGCTGGGTGCCCGAGACCTCGCCGGTGTAGGCACCCGAGGTGTGCTGCGAGATGTCCTGAGCGCCGTACTTCAGCTCGAGCTGGTCGGCGTCCACGAGCGTCTGCACGGAGCGGATCGAGGTGAAGGATGCGAGCACCGCGACCTCCACGTCCTCGAAGTCGTGCTTGGCGTCGCGAAGGAGCCACGCGAGCTTCTGCACGGTGTGGGTGGCCTCGAGGTGATCGAGATTGAGCTTCCAGTTCCCGGCGATGAGCGGGGTGCGTGCCATGGGTCAGTCCTCCAGTACGGCGAGGCCCGGCAGGACCTTGCCCTCGAGCAGTTCGAGCGACGCGCCGCCGCCCGTGGAAATGTGGGAGAAGCCGGCCTCGTCGAAGCCCAGGCGACGCACGGCAGCAGCCGAGTCGCCTCCGCCGACGACGGAGAAGCCGTCCGAGTCCACCATCGCCTGGGCGACGGCGGCGGTGCCGGGAGCGAACGCCTCGAACTCGAACACGCCCATCGGGCCGTTCCAGACGATGGTCTTCGCGTCGGCGATCTTGGAGGCGAACGCGACGGCCGCCTGGGGGCCGATGTCGAGGCCCATCCAGCCATCCTCGATCGCGTCTGCGGCGACGGTCTTGTGCTCGGCGTCCGCGGCGAACGCCGCCGCGACCTCGATGTCCTCGGGCAGGACGATCTCGACGCCGTTGGCCTCCGCGGTGGCGAGGTAGCCCTTGACCTTGTCGATCTGGTCCTCCTCGAGCAGCGACGAGCCCACGGAGTAGCCCTTGGCGGCGAGGAACGTGAAGACCATGCCGCCGCCGATGAGCAGGCGGTCCGCCTTCGACAGCAGGTTCTCGATGACGAGCAACTTGTCGGAGACCTTGGATCCGCCCAGCACGACCGCGTACGGGCGCTCGGGATCGGTCGTGGCGCGCGAGAGCGACTCGACCTCCTTCTGCACCAACAGACCGGCCGCGGCGGGCAGCTTCTTGGCGACGTCGTAGACCGAGGCCTGCTTGCGGTGCACGACACCGAAGCCGTCGGACACGAACACGTCCGCGAAGGACGCGAGCTGAGCGGCAAGCTCCTCGCGCTCCTCGTCGACCTTGGACGTCTCGCGGGCGTCGTAGCGCACGTTCTCGAGCATCGCGACCTGGCCGGGCTCGAGCGCGGCGACGGTGGCTTCAGCCGATGCGCCCACGAGGTCCTCGGCGAGCGTCACCGGGCGGCCGAGCAGCTCGGCGAGGCGGGCGGCGGCGGGCGCGAGCGAGAACTCGGGCTTGGGCTCGCCACCGGGACGGCCCAGGTGGGCGGTCACGATGACGGCGGCGCCGGCGTCGAGGAGCTTCTGGATCGTGGGCACCGACGCGCGCACGCGGCCGTCGTCGGTGATGGTGGTGCCGTCGAGCGGCACGTTGAGGTCGGAGCGAACCAGCACCTTCTTGCCGGTCAGGTCCCCGAGGGAATCAATGGTCTTCATGGTTCAGTCCTCTTCTTCGTGACATGGCAACGCCCGCACACGCAGCGCGTGCGCGGGCGTTGCCACGATCAAATCCGATGGGTGCAGATCAGAGCTTGTCGCCGACGAACGCGGTCAGCTTGACCAGCGAGGTGGAGTAGCCCCACTCGTTGTCGTACCAGGCGACGATCTTCACCATGTTGCCCGACACCTTGGTGAGCTTCGAGTCGTAGATCGACTGGTTCGGGTCGCCCACGATGTCCGACGAGACGATGTCGTCCTCGACGTAGGACAGCGTGCCGGCCATGGGGCCCTCGGCGGCAGCCTTGACCGCAGCGTTGACCTCCTCGACCGTGACCTCGCGCGACGCCTCGAAGGTGAGGTCCGTGGCGGAGCCGGTGATCGTGGGCACACGCATCGCGAAGCCGTCCAGCTTGCCCTTGAGCTCGGGCAGCACCAGGGCAACGGCCTTGGCGGCACCGGTCGAGGTCGGCACGATGTTCTGCGCGGCCGCGCGAGCACGGCGGAGGTCCTTGTGCGGGCCGTCCTGGATGTTCTGGTCACCCGTGTACGCGTGGATGGTCGTCATCAGACCCTTCTCGATGCCGATGGCGTCGTTCAGGGCCTTGGCGACGGGCGCGAGGCAGTTGGTCGTGCACGACGCGTTCGAGATCACGTGGTGGCTCGCGGGGTCGTAGTCCTCGTGGTTCACGTTGACGACGAAGGTCGCGTCCTCGTTCTTCGCCGGGGCGGAGATGATGACCTTCTTCGCGCCGGCGTCGATGTGGGCCTTCGCCTTGGTCGCGTCCGTGAAGAAGCCGGTCGACTCGATCACGATGTCGGCGCCCAGCTCGGCCCACGGGAGGTTCGCGGGGTCACGCTCGGCGAGGGCGCGGATGGCCTTGCCGTCGACGTAGATGTTCTCGTCGTCGTAGGTGACCTCCTTGGGGAACTTGCCCAGGACGGTGTCGTACTTCAGCAGGTGCGCGAGAGTGTGGTTGTCCGTGAGGTCGTTCACGCCCACGATCTCGAAGTCAGCGCCCTCAGCGAGCGCGGCGCGGAAGAAGTTGCGTCCGATACGGCCGAAGCCGTTGATGCCGACCTTGATGGTCACAGTAGATCTCCTCGACTTGCGCCGGAAGAACCGGCGCGGTTGTGGATGGATGCTTGCGCACCTCGACGTGCGCGGTGAGGCCACGCCGGGGAGCGGGCCACTGCTGTCAGCCTACTACTAACGCCTCGGACGGCGCACAGTACGAAGGTCCTGCTCCGGTGTCAGTCGAGCTCGAGAATCTCGGGGCTGATCCCCGCCTCGGTGTCGGGGATGCCCAACTCCTCGGCCCGCTTGTCCGCCGTCGCCAGGAGGCGACGGATGCGGCCGGCGACGGCATCCTTCGTGAGCTGCGGATCGGCGAGCTTGCCGAGCTCCTCGAGGGACGCCTCCTTGTTCTCGAGGCGCAGCCTGCCCGCCTCGACCAGGTGCTCGGGAACCTCGTCTCCGAGGATCTCGAATGCGCGCTGCACCCTGGCGCCCGCGGCGACCGCCGCCTGCGCACTGCGGCGCAGGTTCGCATCGTCGAAGTTCGCGAGCCGGTTCGCGGTGCCGCGCACCTCGCGGCGCGTGCGCTTGTTCTCCCACTCGATCACGGAGTCGTGGGCACCCAGGCGCGTGAGCAGTGCCGCGATCGCGTCGCCGTCGCGGATGACCACCCGGTCCACCCCCCGCACCTCGCGGGACTTGGCGCTGACGCCGAGACGGCGCGCGGCGCCCACGAGGGCAAGCGCGGCCTCGGGACCCGGCGAGGTCACTTCGAGCGACGACGACCGCCCGGGCTCCGTCAGCGACCCGTGCGCGAGGAAGGCGCCTCGCCAGGCGGCGACGGTGTCCTCGATCGATCCGCCCACCACGTGCGGGGGAAGCCCGCGCACCGGACGGCCCCGATGGTCCAGCAGACCGGTCTGTCGCGCGAGCGACTCGCCCTCCTTGACCACGCGGACCACGTACCGGTTGCCCTTCTTGAGGGCGCCCCCGGACACGACGATGATCTCGCTCACCAGGCCGAAGACCTCGTGGATGAATCCGCGCAGGCGCCGCGCGCTCGCAGCAGTGTCGAGCTCCGCCTCGATCACGATGCGTCCCGAGACGATGTGCAGACCGCCCGCGAAACGGAGGGTCGTCGCCACCTCCGCCTTGCGTGCCGACGTCTTCTCGACGGCGACCCGCGCCAGTTCGTCCTTCACCTGTGCCGTCAGAGCCATGCGCTTATCCTGCCACTGTCGGCTCGATCGCGTTGACGCCCAGGCCATGATCGCGGGCGATGGCCACCAGCGCGCGGCGCAGTCGCGCCGTATCGTGCGCGGCGCGCGTGCGGACCTCGCGCATCGGCGCGACCCTGAGCTCGACGCCCCAGTCTGCGGCCGCCGCGGCGAGACCCCTGTCCTGGGCGTGATCCGCGTCGACCAGGACGCACGCCGGAACGAAGTCGGGCGCGACACGGCGCAGCGCGGCGATGTCGTCCACGCGCGCCATGCCGGCGGTCTCCTCGTCCTCGTGACCCACATTGAGCACCAGGACGGAGCGGTCCGCCGCTCGGATCAAGGCGTCGCGGACCGGATCCACCATGAAATGGGTCAGCACGGACGTGTACCAGCTCCCCGGTCCGAGCACCACGAGGTCCGCCGCATCGATCGCGGCGACGGTCTCGGGCGGCACAGCGGGGTCTGCCGGCGTGAGGCGAAGGTCCTCGACCACCCCGTCGGCGGTCGCCACGGCCACCTGGCCGTGCACCTCGTGAGTGCCGTCCGGCGTCCTCACGGTCGCGGAGACCTGCAGCGGCTCCGACGAGAGCGGCAGCACCCGCCCCTCGGCCTGGAGCAGACGCCCCACCCATTCCAGGCCTGCGACCACATCACCCGTGCGCTCCCACAGCGTCGCGATCAGCAGGTTGCCGAGGGCGTGGCCATCGAGAGGCCCGTCGGTCTCGAAACGGGTCTGCAGCACGTCTCGCCACGTGCGGCCCCACTCATTGCCCGCGCACAGGGCGCTGAGCGCCATCCGCAGGTCACCGGGCGGCACGATCCCCAGCTCGGCGCGCAGGCGCCCCGACGATCCGCCGTCGTCCGCGACGGTGACGATCGCGGTCAGGTGCTCGGTCGTCCCTCGCAGGGCGGTGAGCGTCGCGTACAGCCCGTGGCCGCCGCCGAAGGCCACGATGCGAGGCGCGCGCGTCATCCGCGTTCGCGGTCCCGGTGCGTGATGCGCACGTCATACCCCCGCGACCGGAGCTCGAGCCCGAGCGCCTCAGCCAGCACCACGGAGCGGTGCTTGCCTCCCGTGCATCCCACGCCGATCGTGACTGATGGCTTGTCGTGCGCGCGGTAGTGATGGAGCGCGCCGTCGAGCACCTGCACGTACCCGTCGATGAACTCCTGCGCCCCCTCGGCGCCCAGCACGTGGTCCCTCACCGCCGGGTCCAGCCCGGTCAGCGGCCTGAGCTCGGGAACCCAGTGCGGGTTGTGAAGGAACCGGACGTCGGCGACGTAGTCGGCATCGGCGGGGATGCCGTGCTTGAAGCCGAAGGACTGGACGTTGACGTGCAGCCGAGGGACCTCGTCGGACACGCGCTCCGTGATGACGTCCCGCAGTTGATGGACGTTGAGCTCGGACGTGTCGATCACGTGGTCCGCCCGCTCCCGCACCGCGGCGACCAGGGCGCGCTCGCGCGCGATCCCCTCGAGGATGGTGGCGTCGCGCTGGAGCGGGTGGGGCCGGCGCGCCTCCTCGAAGCGCCGCACGAGCACCTGATCCGAGGCGTCCAGGAACACCAGCCGGACGGGGATGCCGGTCCCCTCGAGGTCCTCGACCACCTCTTCGAGGTCGGCGAAGAACTCCCCACCGCGCACGTCGACCACCGCGGCGAGCCGGCGGCTCGAGTCGCGGGCGATCACCGAGGTCCCCCCGCCCGAAGGCGCGCGGCGCGCCCATGCCGCCATCCCGGCGCGCGCGCGGGGCACGCTCACGATCGTGCCCGACGCGGGACATGCGCTCTACCAACAGGCGCCGGCGGCCTTCGCTGCGGCGGTCGCGGCCGGATACGGGATCGAGCTGGACGTGCAGATCAGTTCCGATGGCGTGCCGGTGGTGTTCCACGATTACCTGCTCGACCGGCTGACCGGGGAGACCGGCCCGGTCCGCGCGCGCAGCGCCGCCGAGCTGGCCGAGATTCCGCTGGCGGGGGGCGGCGAGGCGATCCCGACGCTCGCGG
>NZ_CAJXJX010000040.1 GCF_913055775.1 uncultured Demequina sp.
CGGCCCTGTACCATTTTCAGCGCCGCACTGGCCTCGATCAGCGTGATCCTTGCCGCGTCGAGAAAACCTGGCACGGCACGCCCGGCGCGCACGATATCGCTCATCATCTGGCCGGTGCCCGGGCCCAGCTCGACCAGCTGGACCACGGCCGGGCGGCCCATGTCGATCCAGACCTGTGCACACCACAGCCCGATCAGCTCGCCGAACATCTGGCTGACGGCGGGAGCAGTGATGAAATCCTCGCCCGCGCCGATCGGGTTCTTGGTCGCGTAATAGCCCTCGCGCGGATCGAACATCGCCTCGCCCATGAAGGCGGCGATGCTGATCGGCCCGCCATTGCGGATCCGCTCGGCAATCCGGCTGGCGATGGACATCAGTCGGGGTCTGCCACTTTCACCGGGGCCGGGGCGGGCTCATTCTTCAAGGCGCGATGGATCAGCCAGGCGCCGATGAAGATCATCGGGATCGACAGGATCATGCCCATCGTGATGTAGCCGCGCAGCGCTTCGGGCATGTGCGCATCGGGTTCGCGCACGGTTTCCAGCAGGGCGCGCGACAGCCCGTAGAGCACCATGAAGATGCCGGTATTGAGCCCGGGCCGCGACAGCGAACGGTGCTTCCAGGTGGCGAAATTCACCACCACGAAGATCAGCACGCCTTCTAGCGCCGCCTCGTAGAGCTGGCTCGGATGGCGCAGCGAACAGGTCGGGTCGGAGGCAAAGCGCATCGCCCAGGGAACATCGGTGACGCGGCCCCACAGCTCGCCATTGATGAAATTCGCCACGCGCCCGAAGAACAGGCCGATCGGCGCCACCACGGCGGCGGCATCGGCGATCCGCCAGAGATCGAGCTTGCGCGCGCGGGCGACGAAGAACAGGGCCAGCCCGACGCCGATCAGCCCGCCATGGAAAGCCATGCCGCCCTCGGTGATGCCACGCACCACCCACCACAGGCGCTCGCCGATTGAATCCGGCTGGGTCATGGCGCCGCGCAGCCCGGTCGTCATGTATTCCCAGGAATAGAAGATGACATAGCCGAGCCGGCCGCCGGCAATCACGCCGATCGTCGCCCACAACAGGAGATCGTCGACATCATCGACCGTGAAGGGCGAGCCCTTCGGCTTGCCGCTGGCCGGCACCCAGAGCTTGGGCCGCCGGGCGAGGCCGACCATGTAGCGCCAGCCGATCAGCAGGCCGGCAATGTAGGCCAGGGCGTACCAGCGGAGGTCAAACGGGCCGATGGAGAAGAGAACCGGGTCGATCAGATCGAAGCTCGGTTGGCAATCTTGCTGCATGTCCGCTCCTGCGCTGGCCTGCCACATTGCATCCGCGGCCCTGAAATCGCATATACGGTCGCGTAAGGAAAGAAGGCCTCGACATGCAAACCCGCAATCCGCTCTTCAACGACCTCGCCGACCTGATGACGGACGCCTTTGCCGCCGCCCAGTCCGCGGGCGAGGAAGCCCAGACCGTATTCCGTGCCCAGGCCGACAAGATGGCCGCGCGCATGGACTGGGTCAGCCGCGAGGAATTCGAGGCCGTCAAGGACGTGGCGCGGGCTGCCCGCGAGGAAGCCGATGCGCTGAAAGCCCGTGTCGAGGCGCTGGAAAAGGCCGCCACGAAGCCGGCCGCCCGCAAGGCCGCGCCGAAAACAGCCGCCAAAAAGCCGGCGGCGAAGAAATCCACGGCGAAAAAGCCCGCAACGCGGTCAAAGAAGAACTAATCCACGATTCGTAACCGCCGGTGCTATTGCCCCGGCTGAAAACCAAGCCCTAGGCTTTGTCCCATGACCTGCGCGATTCGCTGAAGCGTCTCCGCAGCAGGTCCGATTGGGGCAGCCCGCGCGAAAGGACCAGCGCAATGGAACTCGCTACAGAAACCGGCACATTCGAAAGCGATCCGCTCGACGCCGTCGAGCAGGCCGTGATTGCCGAGCAACTGCCCTATGAACGCGACGAGAGCGGCGAGCTGCACATGTCGGCCCCCGGCGCCTGGCGCGATCACCAGATATGGTTCGCCTGGCGACCCGATCACGATGCCATCCATATCTGTGCCAGCCTCGAGCTGAAAGCGCCGCGCGCCCGATTCCGCGAGGTCTGCGAACTGGCGGCCCGGCTCAATGAAAAGCTCTGGTACGGGCATTTCGATGTCTGGGAGGAGGATGGCGGCGTGGTCTGGCGCCATGGTGTGCCGATCCCGCCCGGCGAAACCCTCTCGCCTGCCCAGGCGGCGATGCTGATTTCCGCGGCCCGCGAGGCCGGCGAACGCTTCTACCCGGCTTTCCAATTCCTCGTCTGGGGCGGAAAGACGGTGGAGGAGGCGGCCCAGTCCGCCATGTTCGAAACCATTGGCGAGGCCTGACTTGGCAGACGCAGACAAGATTGCCCTGATCGGGGCCGGCCGCATGGGCGGCGCGCTCGCGGCGGGCTGGCTCCGCGGCAAGGGCAAGGTTGACCCGGAAAACCTGCTGATCTGCGCTCCGCGCGCGACCGAGGAGATGGGCGCGTTGATCCGCGAGCATGGCCTCAAGCGGATTGATGCGCTGGGACCGCGTACCGCCAAGGGCGTCGGCCTGGTCATCCTCGCCGTCAAGCCGCACGTGTTTTTCGAAATGGCCGACAGCCTGGCAGAAATCCTGCCCGACGATTGCGCCGTCATTTCTGTCATGGCCGGGGTCAATATCCGCACCATGACCGAATTGCTCGGCGACCGGCCGATCATCCGCGCCATGCCCAACACGCCGACCGCCATCGGCAAGGGTGTCATCGTCTGCGCTGCCAATGCCGCCGGTGAGACGCGCCGCAAGGAGGCTGACAAGCTGCTCAAGGTCGGCGGACGGGTGGAATGGATTGACGACGAGCGCCTGATGGGCGCGGTGACCGGCGTGTCCGGCTCGGGCCCCGCCTATTTCTTCCTGCTCGCCGAATCGCTGGCCGGGGCCGGTGAATCGCTCGGCCTGCCGCGCGAGCTCGCGGAAAGACTGGCGGCCGAAACCCTGGTCGGGGCAGGAGAGCTGATGAAGTCATCGGGCCTGACGCCGCAGGAATTGCGCCGCCAGGTGACCTCGCCGAACGGCACCACGCAGGCCGCGCTCGACGTGATGATGGGCGGCTCCGCCCTGCCGGAACTGATGCGCCACGCCGTCGCCGCGGCCGAGCGCCGCTCGCGCCAGCTGGGTGACAGCAACCGGAACTAGCTGTCGGAGCTGGGCGGGATCCAGGGCAGAAGCGCGCGCAGGAAAAGCTGGCCCGAAAACCCGACATCGCCCTGCAAATCCCGGTCGATTCGTACGCCGCGTGTCATCCGCACCACGACGAGGTCATGGTCCGGCAATATGTAGAGCCGCTGGTCGCCGGAGCCTGCCGCATAGAAGACATTCGGGAAATTGGCGGGTGCCGCCGCGGCATCCGTGCGGGCCGAGCGGAAGCGGCTGCGGGGTTCCACCCCCTCGCGATGCACCCACCAGCCCATGCCGTAAATGCGCATGAAACGCTGCTCGGAAAACGCCGCCACCGCCTCGGCATCCAGCAGGCGTGTGTCGCCGATTTCACCGCCTTGCAGCACCAGATAGCCGAACCGGGCCCAGTGCATCGGGGTCATTTCCACGCCTTCCGACAAGAGCGGGTCGTCGCGGTAGAAGGACCAGGACGCGACATCGGCATCGATCGGGATCAGCACGCGCGAGCGCAGATAGTCCGCCGGCGACATGTCGGTACCGGCCGCTTCCAGCTTGCGCCGCATGATCTCGCCGAACACGGCAAACGGGCGCGGACCATAGGAAAAGCGTGTGCCCGGATCATGGCGCGCACGGGAATCCACCGCACCCTCATAGGAGACATAGCGGTCCTGCACGACATGGATACCGCTCACCAGCGACAGTAATTGCCGGATCGTGATCTGCGACAGGCGTTCATCGTCCTGCCATTCGGTCAGCGTGTCCGCGACCGGCTCGTCAAGGGTCAGGAGGCCGTCCTCGACCGCCGCGGCAGCCATGGCGGCCGTCAGGCTCTTCGTGCCGCTGGCCAGCTCCCAGGCATCGTCCGCCTCGACATTGAGATAGTGCTCGCACACAACCGCGCCCTGGTGGACCACCACCACGGCGACGCCCTGGTAGCGGTCGGAATAACGTGCCGCGGCCTCGCAATCGATTTCGAATGCCGGTGACTGCGCCTGCGCGGCGCTTATGCCCAGCCAGGCGATCAGACCCAGGATCAAAACACGCATGCAGCCTCCCGGTCCCCGGTTTCCCGGCCCCTGTCTCCTAGCGACGTCTCCCGGCCCCTTGAGCACCCCTGCTCAGGTGCGAGGCTGGCGCACCGGGCGAAAAGTGCAATTCACGATGGAGTGAGGCTTCCCCGCCCTGCGACACGTCACGGCCGCGCCGCATCAGGTGTTCACCACCATCCATGAGGATGGTTTCGCCCGTCATGGCCGGGCTGGCGACGATAAAGCGTACCGTGCGCACGATGTCATCCGGCGTGGAGCCGCCCTCCATCGGGTTGTCGAGATGCGCCGTGTCGAACGCGGCATCGCTCATGCCCGGCGCGGGCAGGGTGAGGCCCGGCGCGATGCCGTTGACCCGCACGCGCGGCGCGAACTGCATCGCCATTGCTTCGGTCGCCGTGTGAAGCCCGGCCTTGGCGAGCGTGTAGCTGAAATGGTCCGGGTTCAGGTTGAACAGCTTCTGGTCCAGGAGATTGATGATGCAGCCGGAATTGCGCGCCGTGTGCCCCTCGGCCACGACCGAGGCCAGCAGGGCGGGGGCGACCAGGTTGATATTGAGGATGCGCTGCATCCCGGCGGCATCGAGCTTGTCGGCGCTGTCAAAATCGAAGACGGATGCGGAGTTCACCAGCACATCGATCCGGCCCAGCCCGCGCACCAGGGTGGCGAGCGTATCGACCTTTTCGAGGTCGAACTGCACCGCCTCGGCCTCGCCGCCGGCGGAACGGATCTGCGCGACCACATCGCCCGCTTCGTCGGCCGAATGGTTGAAATGGACCCAGGCCTTGTAGCCGTCCGCGGCGAGCGCTTTGGCTATGGCTGCGCCGAGGCGCTTGCCAGCACCGGTCACGAGCGCGATTTTAGACCCCATGAAAGCCTCCCGGCCTGAAAATCCCCCCCACGTCGCGGAAGATGCCGCTGCGCCCCCCGAGGAGGGCACGTCCGGCCTGACCGGACCCGAGGTGATTGCATCTTACGTCAAGCGGCTGCCGGCGAAACCCGGCGTCTACCGCATGTACGGGAAGGATGGTGACATTCTTTATGTCGGCAAGGCCAAGAACCTGAAAAACCGGGTCTCGAACTATGCCAAGGGCGGCGGGCACAATAACCGCATCGCGCTGATGATCGCGCTGACCCGGTCGATGGAATTCGTTGTCACCGAGACCGAGACCGAGGCCCTGCTGCTCGAGGCCAATCTCATCAAGCGCCTGAAGCCGCGCTTCAACGTCATCCTGCGCGATGACAAGTCCTTCCCCTATATTCTGATCCGCACCGACCACGCTGCCCCGCAGATCCGCAAGCACCGCGGCGCGCGCAAGGCGAAGGGGATGTATTTCGGCCCGTTCGCCAGCGCCGGCGCGGTCAATGCCACGCTCAACACGCTGCAGAAGGCCTTCCTCCTGCGCACCTGCACCGACAGCGTCTATGAAGGCCGCACCCGGCCCTGCATGCTCTACCAGATCAAGCGTTGTGCCGGCCCCTGCGTCGATCTCGTCACGCCGGAGGCCTACCAGGAACTCGTCGGCGAGGCCGAGGCCTTCCTGCGCGGCCGCTCCAATGCGCTGCGCGAGGATTTGAGCCGGCAGATGAGCAAAGCCTCCGATGCGCTGGACTTTGAAGGCGCCGCCCGGCTGCGCGACCGGATCCGCGCCATTGCGGCGGTGACCACCGACCAGGGCATCAACCCGGACGGGGTGGAAGAAGCCGATATCGTCGCGCTGGCCCAGGAAGGCGGGAAATCCTGTGTCCAGGTTTTCTTCTACCGCGCCGGTCAGAACTGGGGAAACCAGAGCTTCTTCCCCAAGCATGAGGCCGAGTCCGAGCCGTCGGAAATTCTCTCCGCCTTCCTGGCGCAATTCTATGATGACCGGCCGGCGCCGGCGATCATCATGACCTCGCACCCGGTCGAGGAGGCCGAACTGATCGGCGAGGCGCTGACCCTGCGCGCCAGCCGCAAGGTGACGGTGACCTGCCCGCAGCGCGGCCAGAAGAAGAAGCTGGTCGACCGCACGCAGGCGAATGCGCGCGAGGCGCTGGGCCGCCGCCTGTCGGAAAGCGCCACCCAGGCGAAGCTGCTGAAAGGCGTGGCGAAAGTGTTCGGCCTCGACGAGCCGCCGCAGCGCATCGAGGTCTATGACAACTCCCATATCCAGGGCTCGAATGCGCTGGGCGCGATGATCGTGGCCGGGCCGGACGGTTTCTCGAAGACGCATTACCGGCGCTTCAACATGAAGGGCGATGACGCCGCCACGAATGACGATTTCGCGATGATGGCCGCCATGCTGCGCCGCCGCTTTGCGCGCCTCCTCAAGGAAAAGGAGGAGGGCGCCCCGGTGCCCGACCTCGTGCTCATCGATGGCGGCAAGGGGCAGCTCTCCGTCGTGCTGGACGTGATGGAGGAGCTCGGCGTCACCGATGTGCCGGTCGCGGCCATCGCCAAGGGGCCGGAGCGCGATGCCGGGCGCGAGGCGTTCTACATGCCCGGCAAGCCGCCCTTCAAACTGCCGATGAACGATCCGGTCCTGTATTATCTCCAGCGCCTGCGCGATGAAGCTCACCGCTTCGCCATTGGCGGCCACAGGGCGAAGCGCCAGAAGGCGATGCGCGAAAACCCGCTTGATTCCATCCCCGGTATCGGGCCATCCCGGAAGAAGGCGCTGCTCGCGCATTTCGGTTCCGCCAAGGCGGTCGAACGCGCCGCGCTCGCCGACCTTGAAGCCGTTGAAGGGGTCTCCGCCGCCATGGCCAAACGCATTCACGACTGGTTCCAGCAATGATCTTCAACCCGCCCAACGTCCTCACCGCCTTCCGCCTCGTCGCCGGCCCGCTCGGTGCGCTCTTCCTGTGGTGGGGGCTGACCGCCAGCACCGACGAACAGCTCGTCACCTGGTGGAGCTATGCCCTGGCGCTGTTTGTCGCCGGGGCCGTCACCGACTGGATCGATGGCTGGCTGGCGCGCCGCCTCGGGCAGGTGACCGCGTTCGGCGCGCTGCTCAGCCAGGGCATCGGCGACACGATCCGCGTCTCGCTGTCCGCGCCTCCGGTCGAGGAGGTGAAGGTCGGCATTCAGATCCTGCAGGCTCTCAACCTGCGCGAGCGCAAACTCGAGATCGTGTCCTGTCCCTCGTGCGGCCGCGCTCAGGTCGATGTCTACGAGCTCGCGGAGAAGGTCACCGCGGGGCTCGAGGGCATGGAGGTGCCGCTGCGTGTCGCCGTGATGGGGTGCGTGGTGAACGGCCCCGGCGAGGCTCGCGAGGCGGACCTGGGCGTCGCCTCCGGCAACGGCAAGGGCCAGATCTTCGTGAAGGGCGAGGTCATCAAGACGGTGCCCGAGTCGCAGATCGTCGAGACCCTGATCGACGAGGCCATGCGCATCGCCGAGACCATGGAGCCCGAGGAGGGTGCGTCTCCCCAGGTGGTCGCGACGTCATGACGGACTCGCTGCTCCGGCGCGCTCAGCACTCGCTGACGCCGGCGCAGCGCCGTGACCTGGACGTGCTCGCCGCGCTGTGCGAGGCGGATCCGGTCGCGACCGTGGTTCCCGCGATGCACATCGAGGCCGCGCGTCGCTCCGGGGTGATGCCTGCGGGGCTGTGGGTCGTCAGGCGCCGGACGGGCTGGGGCCGGGAGACCGTCGGCCTCATCTGGGCCAGCGCCAACCTGTGCGCGGTGCTGCCCTCCACCGGCGACCCCGACACGGACGAGGAGCTGCGAGCCGACATCGCCGCCGCGATGGTGGGACGGCTGTCGAGGCCGGCAGCGCTGGTGGGGGAGTCGTCGCTCACGTTGGACCTGTGGGGACGGGTCGAGCCCTGGTGGGGCCCCGCTCGCGAGGTGCGCGAGCGCCAGGTGTCGATGGTGATCGACCAGGCCGCGCGTCACGTGCCTGCCCTCGGGGCGGACGATCTCGCGCTCGAGGCGGTGAGGCCGGCGCGGGATAGCGACTACGACGCTCTGCTGCCCGCGTGCGTGCACATGTTCATCGGCGAGGTCGGCTACGACCCGATGCGTCATGGCCGGGCCGCGTACGAGGACCGCCTGCGCTGGCTGGTGCGTTCGGGCCGGGCGTATGTGCAGTACGGGCGGGTGCAGGGCCGGCGCGCGATCGTCTTCAAGGCCGAGGTGGGCGCCCTGGGCGGGGGAGTCGCGCAGCTCCAGGGAGTGTGGGTGCATCCCGAACTGCGAGGACGCGGGCTGGCGCGTGCGGGCCTCGCGGCGGTGATCTCGGCCGTGCGCGCGGATCACGCGCCGATCGTGTCGCTGTACGTCAACGACTTCAACGAGGCAGCGCTCGCGACCTATGACGCCGTCGGATTCCGACGCGTGGGCACCTTTGCCACCGTGATGTTCTAAGCGTCCCCAAACGGACTTATTGGGGGGGCATCGGACGCCGGCGGCGTGACTTTGGCCACAGGTGTCCTCGATCTGCTGACGATTCCTTCTCGTACCCGATAACGTTGGCGCGCTGACTGCCGTTGGCGCCGCATCGAGGCGATGTCGGTGCCGTGAGACTGAGGGGAACAGATGACCACCCACACGCGCGCACCCCGAGTGCGCGACACGCGCCGCGTGAGGCCGATCGCCGCACTCGCCGCATTCGCGACCGCCGCCGCTGGCCTGACCGCCAGCGCTACCGCGGCAGGCGCCACGACCGACCCGACTCCCGAGACCGCGTATGGCTTCGCGGCCGACGTGTCGAGCATTAGCAGCCTCGGCTTCACCGCCTGGTCGATGGAGGAGTTCGGCAAGCAGATCGAGCTCGGCGGAGAGGCCCGCGGTCTCGACAGCGTGACCGTCGCCCTGCAGAGCTACGCGTGCGCCGACGGCTCGTGGAACAAGGCCGACTGCCTGACCGAGGACGAGTCCGCCACCTGGAGCCACCCGATCACGGTGAACGTGTACGGCGTGCCCGAGGATGGCGTCCTCGACGAGAGCCGCGAGCCCATCGCCACGATCACCGAGACGGTGGAGATTCCTTTCCGCCCCAGCGCCGACGTGGACGTCTGCACCGAGGCTGACGGCAAGCTCGGCTACTACTGGGACGAGGAGAACGCCCGGTGCGCGACCTCGATCGTGCACGAGGTGACGCTGGACTTCTCGACGCTCGGCGTCGCGCTGCCCGACGAGGTCGTCGTGGGCGTGCACGCCCCCACGAGCCGCTTCTACTCGGACCTGTACCCCGCGGGCGGCTACTACGACAGCCTGAACGTCGCGCTGACCGACGTCGCGCCCGTCGTGGGCACGGACCCGTTCCCCGAGCGGCTGTACTTCGACAGCACGTACGCCAGCGCGTTCTACACCGGTGACCGCACCGCGACCCACGGACTCTTCCAGTCCTCGAATGGCTGGTACGGCGAGGGTGAGGACGGCTGGTACTACAACCCGCTGATCTCGGTCGCCACCGTTCCGGTCGCTCAGCAGGCGGCGGCTGTCTACGGCTTCGAGACCGCAGCGGACGTCGCTGACTCCGACAATGGCCTCCCGAACGTCACGATCGTGGAGACCAGCGCCGAGATGCCCGCGGCCGCCGGCTGCTACTACGCCGTCGCACCGCAGAACCCTGCAGGCGACGACTACGTCTACCAGTTCACGCGCTTCGGCGGCTACACCTCGGTGTTCCCGACCGACGGCTGGACCACCAGCGCCGACTTCTACCTCGACACCGCGGTGGACACCGGCGACTCGCTCAACCAGTTCGACTGGTCGGTCGCAGCGAACGGCACCGACGGCGCTCACGAGCGCGATTTCATCTTCCACGCGCAGTCGGCAGGCGCCGGCTCCTGGACCCTCGGCGCCTCGAACAACTCGGGCCACGAGGGCGTGGGCGTGGGCGCGCTCTCCGGTGACACCTTCGAGATCACCGAGTCCGGCTGGTACACCGTGTCGCACACGTTTGCGGATGTCGACGGCGTGCTGTCGGTCGACATCTCGGTCGCGGACGCCGAGGGCTCCGTGCTCAAGACCTGGACGCGTTCGAACGAGGGTGACGTCATCAACCTGACCGTGGGCGGAAGCCGCTACGGCTGGCTCGTCGTCAACGGCTTCGACGCTCTCCCGATCGACAACGTGACCATCAACGCGGAGCGTCCGACCGAGGGTTGCGCCCCCGCGGACTTCACCGCGCTCGACGCGGCGCTCGTCACGGCGGGCGAGCTCGTCGAGGAGCACTACACCACCGACTCGTTCGCCGCGGTCGTGGCAGCGGTTGCCGGTGCGGGTGACGTCGAGGGCGCGTTCGTCTTCCAGCAGGACGAGGTGGACGCTGCGACTGCAGCGATCACTGCGGCCATCGATGCTCTCGAGCTGCTCCCGGCGGACGTCGCGCAGCTCGAGCTCGCGCTCATCGCGGCCGGCGAGGTCGACCGCGACGGTCGCACGCCCGAGTCGCTCGACCTGCTCGACGCGGCCGTCATCATCGGCAACGGTGCTCTCGACGCGACCATCGTGGAGCAGGACCAGGTGGACGCGGCGGTCGCCGTGATCGAGGCGGCCATCGAGGCGCTCGACTACCTCCCGGCGAACATCGACGCGCTGAACGCCGCGATCGCCGCCGCTGAGGCGGCCGACCGCGACGGCCGCACGTCGGCGTCGCTCGCCGCGCTCGACAGCGCGGTGGACGTCGCCCAGGGCCTGCTCGGTGCGAACATCACCGCTCAGGACCAGGTCGCCGCGGCAGCCGCCGCGGTCCTGGAGGCCATCGACGGCCTCGCCTACCGCCCCGCCGACACGACCGCTCTCGCCGCCGTGCTCGACAAGATCGACGCGGTGAACCTCGCCAAGTACACGAAGCCGACCGTGGCCCGTGTCACGGCGGCGCTCGTGGGCGCCGAGGACCTCCTGGACGCGGACATCCGTGCTCAGGCGGCCGTGGATGCCAAGGCCACCAAGCTCCAGCGGGCGTTCACCGCGCTCGTGCGGATCCCGACGTTCTCGGACATCGCCACCAGCCCGTTCAAGACCCACATCCAGTGGCTCGCGGCCGAGGGCGTGACCACCGGGTACGCGGACGGCACCTACCGTCCCCTGGGAAGCATCAACCGCGATGCGCTGGCGGCGTTCCTGTACCGCTGGGCCGGTTCGCCGGAGTTCACTGCGCCGGCCACCTCGCCGTTCGCGGATGTCTCCACGTCGCACCCGTTCTACAAGGAGATCTCCTGGCTTGCGGCCGAGGGCATCTCCACGGGCTGGAGCGTCTCCGGGGGCAAGGAGTTCCGTCCCTACGAGCCCATCGACCGCAACGCGATGGCAGCCTTCCTGTTCCGCTTCGCGGATGTGAAGGGGTACGCGGCTCCCAGCACGTCGCCGTTCCTGGACGTGGCGCCGGGAGACAAGTTCTACAAGGAGATGGCGTGGCTCGCCGAGGCCGGCATCTCCACGGGCTGGAGCGTCTCGGGCGGCAAGGAGTTCCGTGCTGACGAGTCGATTACCCGCGAGGCGATGGCGGCGTTCCTGTACCGCATGAGCGCCTAGCAGCCGCACCAGGAGATCCACCTCCAGTCGAGGCCCCGGGACCGCATGGTCCCGGGGCCTCGACCCGTGAGGGCGAGCGGCGATTCGCACCGGGGTGAGGGTCGGTCGATAGCGACTATCCGCACCCATCGAACGTCGCGCGAGTGAGATCAACCACACCCGCATCGATCCTGTTCAAACGTCATTATCAGTCGCGATAACCTTTCGAGCGACGTACCGCCGTCGACTCCCGTGGAGGGTGCGCCGGCTCCATTCATCTGAGGGGACTTCATGACCACCGCATCGACTTCAAGCACGGGCTTCGTGGTGCTGCGCAGCAAGGCGCTGGCCGTCGCCGCGGCCGCAGCCCTGGCCGCCGCGTCCATCACTGCCACCGCGAGTGCCGCAGGCGCGGCCGACGGCGACGTCGTGTACTCGTCCCAGCCTGTTACGGCCCCTGCGTCGTACCCGAGCATCGGCTTCAACGCGCGTTCGACGCTCGCTGTCGGCGACCTGGTGGAGCTCGGTGGCACCGCGCGCATGCTGGAGGCCGTCGAGGTCAGCTTCAACAGCTGGGCGTGTGAGACGGGCACCTGGAACAGCGGCTGCGACACGGACCCCGCGGGCGGTTCCTTCTCGCACCCCATCACCGCGACGGTGTACGCCGTGACCGGCACGGGCGCCTCCGCTGCCCCCGGTGCCGTGCTCGCCGAGGTCACCCAGGACGTCGACGTACCGTTCCGCCCCGCACCGAACGAGGCCGAATGCGGCGCCGGGAGCACCGCCTGGCACGACGCTGCCCTGGACACTTGCCAGAACGGCTTCTCGTTCCCGATCGAGTTCGACTTCACCAGCGCCGGAGTGCGCCTGCCGGAGCAGGTCATCGTGGCCTTCTCGACCCTCACGAGCAAGAACAGCTCGCTGCCTGCGGGCCCGTACGACAGCCTCAACATCGACCTCGGCAACGCGGGCGCTTCCGTGGGCACCGATGTCGACGCGGACGCCTTCCTGATCGACGCCTACGCGAACGTGGGCTACCTCGACGGCGGCGCGGGTGGACTCAACACGCTGCGTCAGGACTTCGGGTGGACCGGCTACGAGCCCGTCTTTGCGATCTACGCCACCGCAGTCCCGGACCTGACGTCCAGCGTGATCGACTTCGAGACCGCCAGCGACGTGGCCTCGGCTGACGGCGGCCTGAGCGGCGCGACCATTGTCGAAGGCGCCGATGCGATGGCTGCGGCCGCCGGCTGCTTCTTCGCGACGGCACCCGTGGTCGAGTACTCGGCCGACGTGTTCACGCGCTACTCCGGCTACAGCTCGGTGTTCCCGGACGGCGGCTACACCGCTTCTGCCGACTTCTACCTCGGCACCACTGCTGACGCCGGCCAGTTCTCGTGGTCGCACGCCGTGAACGGCGCCGACGGCAACCACCAGCGTGACTTCATCTTCCACGCGGACTCGGACGGCGCGGGCAACTGGACCGTGGGGGTGAGCAACAACGTCGTGACCACGCCGCCGTTCATCACCACCTACCCCACGACGCCTGTCGCGATCTCCGAGGAGGGCTGGTACACGTTCCAGCACACCATCCGTGAGGACGCCGGGCTCCTGTACGTCGACCTCGCCGTTCTGGACGCCAACGGCGTCGAGCTCGAGTCGTGGACCCTGGGTGGCAACGCTGCGGACCAGGTCCCCAGCGCCGTGGGCGGCAACCGCTACGGCTGGCTCGTCAACAACGCCTTCGACGGACTCGCGATCGACAACGTGCTGCTGAACGCGGAGCGCCCCACCGGCGCTTGCGTCGTCGCGGAGCCCGACACCACGCCCGACACGGAGTCTGACGCCGTCGCGGACGCTGACGCCGCCATTCCGGTCACGGCTGAGCCGACCTACGCGGGCTAAGCCCTCGCGCACCTGAGCGGCGCGGTCGTCCTCCTGCGCGGAGGCGGCCGCGCCGCTGGCGTTCTCCCGCGAGAGAGGCGACCCCGTCCGCACTGCACCCCACCCCCGCGCCACTAGGCTTGTCCCCATGCTCCGCATGTCCACGCTCTTCCTCCGCACGCTCCGCGAGGACCCGGCCGACGCCGAGGTCGCCTCCCACAAGCTCCTGGTCCGCGCCGGCTACATCCGCCGCGCCGCGCCCGGCATCTACTCGTGGATGCCGCTGGGCCTGAAGGTCCTCGCCAAGGTCGAGGCCGTGGTGCGCGAGGAGATGGAAGCCGCTGGCAGCCAGGAGGTGCACTTCCCGGCGCTGTTGGGCAAGGACCCGTACGAGGCGTCGGGCCGCTGGGAGGAGTACGGGCCCAACCTCTTCCGGCTGCAGGACCGCAAGGGCACGGACATGCTGCTGGCGCCCACCCACGAGGAGATGTTCACCCTCCTGGTCAAGGATCTGTACAGCAGCTACAAGGACCTGCCGCTGTCGCTGTTCCAGATCCAGACCAAGTACCGCGACGAGGCGCGCCCGCGTGCCGGGCTGCTGCGCGGACGCGAGTTCATCATGAAGGACGCCTACACCTTCGACATCGACGACGCGGGCCTCGACGCGGCGTACCAGATTCAGCGCGAGGCCTACATTCGCATCTTCGACCGGCTGGGCATCGACTACGTGATCGTCAACGCGATGTCCGGCGCCATGGGCGGGTCGAAGTCCGAGGAGTTCCTGGCTCCCACCGAGATCGGCGAGGACACTTTCGTGCGGTCGCCCGGCGGCTACGCCGCCAACGTCGAGGCCGTCACGACCCCGGTGCCCGATGCGCTGGACTGGACTGACGCTCCCGCGGCGCACGTGGAGGACACTCCCGACACCCCGACCATCGAGACCCTGGTCGCCGCCGCGAACGCGGACCACCCCCGTCCCGACCGCCCGTGGACCGCGGCGGACACGCTGAAGAACGTGGTCATCGCCGCTACCAACCCGGCAGGAGAGCGCGGCGTGCTGGTCGTCGGCGTGCCCGGCGACCGCGACGTCGACATGACGCGCCTCGAGGCGGCCCTGGCGCCTGCGACCGTGGAGCCCGCGACGGAGGAGGACCTCAAGGTGCACCCGGAGCTCGTGAAGGGCTACATCGGCCCCGGCGTGCTGGGTCCCCAGGCCCGGCCTGCGGACATCGAGTTCCTCGCCGAGGACGACGCGACCATCCCGTACATGCTCGACCCGCGCATCGTCCCGGGCACTCGCTGGATCACCGGCGCCAACGAGCACGGCAAGCACGTGTTCGACCTGGTCGCGGGACGGGACTTCGTGGGCGACGGCACGATCGAGGCGGCTCAGGTGTGCGCCGGCGACCCGGCTCCCGACGGCTCGGGCCCTCTCGAGCTCGCCCGCGGCGTCGAGATCGGCCACATCTTCCAGTTGGGCCGCAAGTACGCCGAGGCCCTCGACCTCAAGGTGCTCGACGTCAACGGCAAGCAGCAGGTCGTCACCATGGGCTCGTACGGCATCGGCGTCACGCGCGTGCTGGCGCTGCTCGCGGAGCTCAACAACGACGAGCTCGGCCTGCGCTGGCCCGCGCACGTAGCGCCGGTCCATGTCCACGTGGTCGCGACCGGCAAGGACCAGGAGGTCTTCGACACGGCCGCGCGCCTCGCGACCGAGCTCGAGGACGCCGGCATCGAGGTCCTCTACGACGATCGCCCCAAGGTCTCGCCCGGCGTGAAGTTCAAGGATGCCGAGCTCATCGGCGCGCCCTTCATCCTCGTGGTGGGGCGTGGCCTCGCGGACGGCGAGGTCGAGCTCAAGGTGCGGGCCGAGGGCTCGAGCGAGAACCTGCCGGTGGCCGATGCGGTGGCCACAGTGGCCGCGCGCGTCGAGAGGGCTCTCGGGTAGGGCCTTCAGGCCTTCACGCGGTCTGCTTCCAGGGTCGTGCGTGACGCAGATCCGTCGCCCGGTACCCGAACCGTCGGAAGCTGCGCGACCAGCGCAGCGTGGCGCGGCGCTTCGCCTTCGAACGTGCGGCCCGACCGGTGGACGGGAGGTCAGGCGAGCCCTGGTCGCGCGAAGCGACCGGCATCGTCGTGGCGCCCGACCAGATCTCCTCGTACTTGCTGAGTGCCGAAGGGTCGATGCCAGCCACGGCTCGCGGGTCGACCTCGATCTCGAGGAAGCGCTCGAGCTGGGCGACCGCGGGCCCAGGGTCGAGAATGAGGTCCTCGTAGCGAAGCACCAGGAGGTGATCGATGCTGCGCTGGTCTGCGGCGAACATCCCGTGTGCGCTGAGCCAACTCCGCACTGGCCTGTCAAGGTCCCATCCGGAGCGTTCGCTCGCCCGGTCGGACCACTTCTTGACCGCGATCGCCTGCGAGATCGGGTGTCGTGTGATCGCCACCATGCGTGCGCCAGGGAATGCCGCCTGGAGGTAGCGGAACTTCGTCAGGTTGATGGGTGACTTCTCGACCAGCAGCTCGCACGACATATCCCAATGCGGCTTCCATGCGTCCCACAGGCGTGCGGGATGGTCCTCACCGAGGTGATTCTCCGTGAGGTGGGCGCGCGGATCGAGCCCCCAGATGACAGGCCCGCCATAGTCCCGACCCGTGGGGAAGACGTCCTGAAGGTGCTGCCCCTCTCCCATGGGAGACAGCTCGTGCGAAAAGCCCGAAGCGCGAGGAGACGAAGCGATCAGGTCGGCCAGCAGCGTCGTGCCGCTCCTGTGCATTCCGCCGATGAAGACCATCCGATAGTCGGTCTGATTCATGTGATTCCGTCTTCTCGTCGGCGATCTGGACGCCACCAGCGGGTCGCCAGCACGCGACTCGCGGGGGCGGTGCTGACACCCGCGGGCGGGGTCACGAGTCGATCCCGGGCAGTGCTGGCACTGTCCACGCTGCCGCGGATGGCTCGCCGAATGCCGCCGCCTGCGCGTACGCGTCGAATGCCGCGTTGAGCAGCCACGGCACTTCGTCGGGACGTGCCCCGAGCGCGAGGCCCGCGTAGGTCGCCCCCAACCCGTTCTCGAGCGCGACCGCTGTCGAGAGGCGCGCGTCGTGATCGCGGTAGTCGTCGAGCAGCAGCGTGTAGGTCGCGGAGCGGGGATCCTCGACGCCGGGCTGGGCGGCGAGGGCCGATGCGCGGGCTGCCTGGAGATCGCGCCGTTGCAGCCAGGTGTCCCGTTCGTCCCCGGACGCACTCGCGGCCATGACCTCGTAGGCGTACCTGGCCTGGTCGTGGGCGAGTGCGAGCTCGGCGACCGTCGCCGTGGGCATGGCGGTGCTCTCCGGCACGGGGGAGGCGTGAGGCAGGGATGCGCTCGACAGCGAGCGCTCCTCGACCACGGCGAGCTCCGCGCTCGAGATGCGATCCTCCACCCAGACCGCGAACCAATCGCTGAGCGCCTGCGACAGGCCAGCGGAACGCAGCAGCGCCGCGAGATCGGGGTCCTCGGTCGTGAGGCCGTCCGCGAGATGGCCATCGCGCGCTGACGCCACCGCCTCCGTGGGGTTCGGCATGTCCTGCGCCGTCCAGTCGCCGGACGGGCTGGGCGACGGGCTCGCGTCCGGGTACGCGACGTAGACGCCGCCGAGCGCGTCGAGCCGCACGGGCGCCGCGACGGCCTCGAGCTCGGCGAGCACGTGCGCCTGCGCGGTCGCGGCGGCCGTGAACGGCGACACGGCGTCGATGACGGCCTGCTCGCGCTCGGCGGCAGCGTCGCGGGTGACGGTGGTGGTGTCAGGCGACGGCCAGTCCGGCGGCGGCGTCTCCGCGCGCCACGAGCAGCCGGACACCCCGACGGCGGCGAGAGCGACCGCGCCTGCCGCGGCGACGGCTCGGCCGAGTGTCGCGCGTCGTGGCCGGTCCGTCATGGCCGTCATCCTACGGCTCCGCGCAGGTAGACTGGCGGCGACCGAATTTCAGGAACGGAGCGCGTCGAGCGCAGGAGGCGGGGCCCATGGACCTCTCGAACAGGATCGCCGAGCTCGCCGCACCCGCAGCTCGCGAGGCGGGCCTCGAACTCGATGGCGTCACCGTCTCGCCCGCGGGCAAGAAGACGCGCGTGACCGTCACCGTCGATCTGCCGGAGACCGAGATCGGCAGCGCGGACCTCGATGCCGTCGCGACCGCCTCGCGCGCCATCGGAGCCGCCCTCGACGCGGCGAACGTGCCTTCGACCCCGTACGTCCTCGAGATCTCGACCCCCGGCACGGATCGCCCGTTGACCGAGCGTCGGCACTTCCTGCGCGCCCGGACCAGGAAGGTCGCACTCGCCCTCGTCGACGGCACCGAGGTGACCGCGCGCCTCACCGCGGTCGAGGACGACGTCCTCGTGCTCGATGCGCCGCACGGCGAGGAGCGCATCCAGATCGCGGACGTGGCCGAGGGCCGTATCGAGGTCGAGCTCAAGCGTCTGGACCAGGAGGACTGATGGACATCGACCTGTACGCACTCAAGGCGCTCGAGAAGGAGCGCGACGTGCGCTTCGACGTGCTACTCGACGCCATCGAGCAGGCGCTGGTCTCCGCGTATCACAAGACGCCCGGCGCCTACCGGCATGCCAGGGCCGTCGTGGACCGCGACACCGGCAAGGTGTCGATCCTCGCGCGCGAGGAGCCCGAGCCGGACAGCGAGACGGAGGTCGAGGACCAGCCGGAGTTCGACGACACCCCGGAGAACTTCGGTCGGATCGCCACGGCCACGGCGCGACAGGTGATCGTTCAGCGCATGCGCCAGGTGGGCGACGACGCGGTCCTGGGTCAGTACGCGGGCAAGGAGGGGCAGATCGTCTCCGGGATCATCCAGCAGAGCGCGGACCCCCGGAACGTCCACGTCGACATCGGCGAGACGGAGGCGCTGCTGCCTCCCCACGAGCAGGTGCCCACCGAGTCCTACGAGCACGGCCAGCGCCTGCGCGGCTACGTCCTGGAGGTCACGCGGGGCCAGAAGGGTCCGTCCATCACCTTGTCCCGCACGCATCCCGGCCTGGTGCGCAAGCTGTTCGAGCTCGAGGTGCCTGAGATCGCGGACGGCACGGTCGAGATCATGAGCCTCGCTCGGGAGGCCGGCCACCGCACCAAGATGGCGGTGCGCGCGACCGAGCCGGGCGTGAACGCCAAGGGAGCCTGCATCGGCCCCATGGGCTCCCGGGTGCGCGCGGTGATGAGTGAGCTCCACGGCGAGAAGATCGACATCGTCGACTGGGACGAGGACCCCGCGACCTTCGTGGGCAACGCGTTGTCGCCGTCGCGAGTGGTCTCCGTGACCGTGGTCGACGAGGAGGCCCGCGCGGCTCGCGTGGTGGTCCCGGACTTCCACCTGTCGCTCGCGATCGGCAAGGAGGGCCAGAACGCCCGCCTCGCCGCGCGGCTCACCGGATGGCGCATCGACATCCGATCGGATGAGGCGCCCGATGTTCCCGGGCGCGCCGAGCCCCCGCGTCCCTAGCCGAGCCGCGGAACCGTTAGACTGATGGAGCCGAGTTCGCCTTCCGGTGACATCGACGCGCGTTCGCACGGACCTGTGCGCACGTGTGTGGGATGCCGCCGCCAGGCGTCTCGGTCGGTCTTGGTGCGACTCGCGCTGGACGGCGACCGGGTGGTCGTCGACGAGCGCAAGGAGCTTCCGGGACGGGGTGCGTGGCTGCATCCCGACTCCGACTGTCTCGCGCTGGCACTGCGTCGTTCGAGCATCGGGAGGGCATTGCGCTCTCCTGGCGCCGATGCGTCCGGTGTGGCCCTTCCCGGGCACGCGAGCACCGAGACCGCCACGTCCGCCATCGAAGTCAAGGGATGAAAGCCCATGAGCGACCGATGAGTACCTCACGATGAGTACCCACTCGTAACGATGGTTCGACCCTGCCTCGGTCGGACCGAGACAGGAGAATTGTGGCAAAGCCCCGCGTTCATGAGATCGCGAAAGAGCTCGGAGTCTCGAGCAAGGATCTGATCGCCAAGCTGAACGAGCTCGGCGAGTACGTCAAGGGAGCGTCCTCCGCTCTCGAGGCGCCCGTCGTGCGCAAGGCGCGCGAAGCGTTCCCCGCGGAGTCGGGCGACGCGGCCACGTCTGCGGCGAAGCCCGCCGCGAAGACGGCTGCCAAGCCTGCCGCGAAGCCCGCAGCCAAGCCCGCGGCGAAGCCGGGACCCAAGCCCGGACCCAAGCCCCCCGCTCCCGCCGAGGAGGCGGCTCCCTCCGCTCCGGAGGCGAAGCCCGCCGCCGCATCGGCCGAGCAGGCCCCTGCCACGGACGCGCCCGCCGCTCCTGCAGCGGCCGGAGGCCCCTCGCCCGCGGACATGCCCAAGCCGCGCCCGCGTCCCGGCGGCAACAACCCGTTCTCGGACCGCAGCGCCGGCCCCCGCCCGCGCCCGCGTCCCGGCGGCAACAACCCGTTCCAGACCCAGCGTCCCGGCGGTCGTCCCGGCACGCCTGGCGGTCGTGGACCCGGTGGTCCCGGCGGTGCCGGTGGCCCGGGTCGCGGACCGCGCCCCACGCCGGGTCAGATGCCCAACCGCACGCCCGGCGGCCCCGGTGCCCCGGCAGGTCGCGGCGGCCCCGGCGGTCGTGGACCCGGCGGTCCCGGCGGTCGCGGTCCCGGTGGCCCCGGCGGCTTCGGCGGCCCCGGTGGCCGTCCGGCGCCTGGTGGTCGTGGACGCGGCGGCGGCACGGCCGGCGCATTCGGACGCCAGGGTGGCAAGCCCGCCCGCTCGCGGAAGTCGAAGCGGGCCAAGCGGGCCGAGTACGAGCAGCAGCAGGCGCCGGCCATTGGCGGCGTCCAGATCCCTCGCGGTGATGGAGAGACGCTGCTCCGTCTGCGCCGCGGCGCGACGCTGACGGACTTCGCCGAGAAGATCGACGTCAACCCGGCGTCGCTCGTGACGGTCCTGTTCCACCTGGGCGAGATGGCCACGGCCACGCAGTCCCTGGACGAGGACACGTTCGAGACGCTGGGTGCCGAGCTGGGCTACAAGATCCAGATCGTGTCCCCCGAGGACGAGGACAAGGAGCTGCTCGAGGACTTCAACATCGACCTCGACGCCGAGCTCGAGGCCGAGACTGACGAGGACCTCGAGGCGCGTCCTCCGGTGGTCACCGTCATGGGTCACGTCGACCACGGAAAGACGCGCCTGCTGGACTCGATCCGCAAGGCGGACGTCATCTCCGGCGAGGCCGGCG